>NZ_OY726398.1:3515726-3835337 GCF_963378105.1 Mycolicibacter sp. MU0102 | reverse complement strand
GCACCATGATGTGGCTGGGTTTCGCCGACCGGCTGGACAACATCATCGCCGACTTCCATCCCGAGGGCGCACTCGAACGTGACCGGTTTGCCACGGCGGTCATGGACTACCAGGCGCTGCGCCTGCTGGGGTCGGCAGCGCTGGCGCGCGCGGCGCGCGGCGAGGAGGACGTGGCCGCACTGTCGGTGCTCAAGTTGCTCGGCTCCGAGGCCGAGATGTTCGCCTCCGGTCACGCGCTGGATGCCGCCGGGGTGGACGGCCTTGTGCACCCAGCGAATTCGGGACAGTATGCGCCGATGAACCTCGACAGCTATTTCGCCAGCTGGTTCGAGCGCCATGCCCGCAGCTTCTCCGGAACCATCGCCGGGGGCACTTCGGAGATTCACCGCAACATCATCGCTCAGCAGGGGCTGGGCTTGCCCCGCGGCTGACTCGCCAGCCAGCCGCGCGAGCGTCTGATCACGCAAGGGCGCGAGCGTCAGTCGATGACGACCTGTTCTTTGAGTTCGGTGATCGGACGCGCGCACCCCTGCTCGTCGCAGATCCGCTGCAGCTTCTCCAGGGTCTCGTCCAACCCCGGCCCGAGCCGCTTACCCGGGGTGAAGGTCGCCGGCAGGTTCCGCATGCCCTGGATGACACCGATGGTGTCGTAGTGCACCGCCCCCTCGGAGTCGCACTGATAGTCGGGCATCCGGTCGAGCACCGCGGTCAGCATCGACTTGAAAACCGTGCGCGCCACGTTGGACCCGATGCAGCGGTGCACTCCCAGGCCGAAACTGAAGTGCCGGTTGCCTTTACGATCCATGATGATCCGGTTCGGATCCTCGAAGACCGCCGGGTCGCGGTTGGCCATCGCCCACGACAGCCACAGCCTCTCGTACTGCTTGAACTGCTGCCCCTCGACCTCGACGTCCTCGGCGAACGTCCGGCCGTCGCCCGGCGCGGGGGTGAAGAACCGCAGGAACTCCTCGGTCGCCGGATCCAGCAGCGTTGCGCGCTCCTGGCTGAGCCGGGTGCGCTCGGACGGGTTCTGGCCGAGCCATTCCAGCGCGTGTGCGGTCAGCGCCGTGGTGGTGTCGAAGCCGCCACCGATGACCAAGCCCAGGTTGCCCAGGATCTCGATATCGGGAGCGGGCTCACCGTCGATGCGGAATTGCATCAGCGCGTTGACCAGGCCGGGACGCGGGTTGTCCCGGATCTCCATCATGTTGTTGATGATGTCGATACCCATTTCGCGATGCTGCTCGTTGATCTTCTCGCGATCGGGCGAGTGCTCCGGGGTGTACACCGAGGCGTGGGTGGGCTCGCTGTAGACGTTCCACTTCTTGAGCTCGATGCCCATCATCGCGAGGGTGAACACCGCGGGAACCACGTTGGCCAGATGCTCGACAAAGTCGATTTGGCCCGACTCGATGTGCTCATCGAGTGCGGCGCGGGTGATCTCGTCGACGAATGGCACCCACCGCTTGATCGCGGCGGGGGACAGGTACGGATTCAGCGCGCCGCGGTAGGCGCTGTGCTCGGGCTCATCCATCTCCAGGATGCCGCCGCGCACGACGGTCGCGCGGCTGGCCTTGGGGATCGTGATGCCTTGGAAGGGTGTTTCGCCGCTGATGTCGTGATGGTTGGAGACGACGGGACAGCGGGCCAGTTCGAAGACGTGCTTGCTGTCGGCCGCCACCCAGTGCCCGTTGTAGGTGGGACTCCACGCCATCGGGCACTTGGCCTGCATCTCGTTGGTGATCTCTTCGAACTGATCGCGGTACTCCGGGGTGTGCCGGTCGAAGTAGAAGGTGTTCTTCTTCCGCTCGTCGGCTGCATCGTCTTGGCCGGTCGCGGCCAGGGAATCGTTGACGCTCAAGGAATCCTCCCTAATTTCATTCCTCGATGAGAATGGCTTGTTCGGGGCAGGAGTGTGCGGCCTCGCGCACGGCGTCCTGCTGATCGGCTGGAACCACTTCGGATACCGGCGAAGAGGTGCCGTCAATGTCGTTGAGCACGAAGGAATCGGGCGCGATCATCGCGCACAGCGTGTGGCCCTGGCATCGCTGTCCGTCAACGGAAACCTTCATGTTCTCGCTCCTTTCAACCGATTTCGGTGTGCGGCCTGCCGCTCGGCAAAGCCGCGGGCGTCATCAGATGTGGTAGTCGTACCACTTGAGATACCCACCGGCGTCCACCCGCAGCTGCATTCCGGTGACGTACCGGGCCTCGTCGGAGACCAGCCAGAGCACCGCGTTGGAGATGTCTTCGGGTTCGATGAACGGCACCTTCATCGCCTGCTGGACATAGAAGACCGGTTCGGCGTCGGCACGGGTCGGGTGTTCGAGGTCCGGACGGAACGAGCGATACATCGGCTCGCTCTGCAACATGTCGGTGTTGCAGTTGGTCGGGTGGATCACGTTGGCCCGGATGCCCCGCGGTGATAGTTCGGTGGCCAGGTCGTGCATGAACTGCGAGATCATCCGCTTGGAGGTCATGTAGGCCATGCCCCCCGGGTCGCCGCCCGGGTTGGGCTTGCTGTGTGCGTCCATCAGCGCGGCGGCCGAGGCGGTGGCCACGATCGCGGAGCCTTCCTTCAGGTGCGGCAGCGCCACATGTACGGCGTTCATGGTGCCGACCAGGTTGGTATTGATGACGTCGGTCCATGCCTGCAGCGGTGGCTGGCCCTTCATCCCGGCGATACCGGCTTGTGCGACAACGATGTCCAGCTTGCCCAGCTCGGCGATGCCGGCTTCCAGTGCTGTCTTGAGTGCGGCTGCGTCACGGACGTCGGCCTGGGCGATGATGCAGCGCTGGCCGGTCTTCTCGACGAAGTTCTTGGTTTCTTCGAGATCTTCGGGGGTGGCCATTTTGTAGCCGATGGTCTCGAAGTCGGTGCAGTAGTCGACGGCGATGATGTCGGCGCCTTCCTCGGCCAGTCGCAGTGCATGGCTGCGGCCCTGTCCGCGGGCTGCTCCCGTGATGAATGCGACCTTTCCGGCAACGCGTCCCACTGCTGTTCCTTTCGTTAGTGCCCATGCACGCCGTGGCGTGGCGAAATATGGTGAATGTCAGGTGTTTCGGCCGCCGTTGACGCCGAGGATCTGTCCGGTGATGTAGCCGGCCTCCTCGGACACCAGGAATGCGCAGGCCGCCGCGATGTCTTCAGGCTGTCCCATGCGCCGCACGGGGGTCTTGGCGATGTTGTCCTCGATGTTGCCGAGGAACCCTTGCCGATCGGCGTTGCGCAGCATGGGGGTGTCGATGAAGCCCGGCGGTACGGCGTTGACCGTGATACCACTGGGCCCGTACTCCAGTGCCAACGTCTTGGTGAGTCCGTTGACGGCGGACTTGGCGGCAACATAGTGCGCCATATAAGGAGTCCCGGAATGGGTGCTCGACGAGGAGATGTTGACGATGCGGCCCCAGCCGGCTTCGACCATGTCGGGCAGCACCGCCTGAACGGTGTGAAATACACCGTTGAGGTTGATGTCGATGATCTGCTGCCAGTCCTCGAAGCTGATGTGGCTGAACTTTTTGAAGCCGTCTTTGCCGGCGGCGTTGACCAGGATGGTGACCGGCCCGAGCTGTTCGCGGATCTGGGTCAGCGCGGCGTCGATCTGCGCGCGATCGGTCACGTCGGCGGCAAAGGCCAGATCCTGACCGTCAGGTTTGAGGTCGATGATGGCCACCCGGTGGCCGGCGGCACGTAATCGGTTCACGACTGCCGCACCGATACCCGAGGCGCCCCCGGTCACGACAGCAGTCCTCACGAGGCCCGTCTCGGTCACAAAGAATCTCCTTTCCGAGCGTTGAGAATCGTACTCTCGCATATCGGATTCTGGCAAGGTGCGCCGGCGTGGCCTCCTAGCAGCGAAAATGCCGTAGCTGCATTAACTCTCGCCGTAGAAGGGCAGGTTGCAATGCTTTTCGGACGCCCTTGAGTTCTCACATATGAGATGTATGATTCGCCGCAGATGAGAACCGAGTTACCCATCTGGAGGCTTGATGCGTTCGCAGGACACAGCAGAGACCACCGCCGATAGCTCTCTCGGGCAGGTTGTCGACCGGCGACTGCTGATCAACGGTGAACTGGTGGAGGCGGACGCCACGTATGCCTCGCTCAACCCGGCCACCGGCGAAGTCCTGGGCTATGCGCCCGAGGCCGGCGTCGAGCACGCGGTCGCGGCCGTCGCGGCGGCGCGTCGGGCCTTCGATACCGGCGACTGGGCCACCGACACCGCACTGCGGATCCGCTGCCTGGATCAGCTGCACAAGGCGCTCGTCGAACACCGCGAGGAGTTCGCCGCGCTCACTATCGCCGAGGTGGGCGCCACGGCGGCGCTGACCCAGGGAGCTCAACTGGACGGGCCGATCGCGATCGTGCGGTACTACGCCGATCTGCTCGCGGACTATCCGATGACCGAAGACCTCGGCAACGTCGAGAGTCGCGGAATGCTGCATCACCGTTGGGTGGAGAAGGAAGGCGCGGGCGTCGTCGGCGCGATCATCGCTTACAACTACCCCAACCAGCTGGCCCTGGCGAAGCTCGCGCCCGCGCTGGCCGCCGGCTGCACCGTGGTGCTCAAGGCCGCGCCCGACACCCCGCTGGTCACTCTCGCCCTCGGCGAACTGATCGTCAACCACACCGATATCCCTGCCGGGGTGGTCAATGTGCTCAGCTCGTCGGACCCCGCGGTCGGTGCCGTATTGACCACCGATCCGGACGTGGACATGGTCACCTTCACCGGGTCCACCCCCACCGGCCGGGCGATCATGGCCGCCGCCAGCGGGACACTCAAGCGAGTCTTTTTGGAACTGGGCGGCAAGTCGGCGGCCATCGTCCTCGATGACGCCGACTTCAACATGGCCGCGGTGTTCGCCGCGTTCTCGATGGTCACCCACGCCGGCCAGGGCTGCGCACTGACATCAAGGCTGCTGGTGCCCAACAGCCATCACGACGAGATCGTCGAGATGATCAAGACCAACTTCTCCCACGTGCGCTACGGCGACCCGACCGACCCCACGACCTACATGGGTCCGCTGATCAGCGCCAAGCAGCGCGACAAGGTCGACGCCATGGTGCAGCGCGCGGTGGCCGCCGGTGCCACCTTGGTGACCGGCGGGGAAAGGGTCGACCCCGGCTTCTTCTACACCCCAACGCTGTTGACCAACGTCGACCCGGACAGCGAGATCGCACAGGAGGAGGTCTTCGGACCCGTCCTGACCGTGATCGGCTATGACGACGACGATGATGCGGTGCGGATCGCCAACAACTCGATCTACGGACTGTCCGGTGCTGTCTTCGGCAGCCAGGACAGGGCGCTGGCGCTGGCACGCCGGATCCGGACCGGAACGTTCTCGATCAACGGCGGCAACTACTTCAGCCCGGACGCGCCGTTCGGCGGATACAAACAGTCCGGCATCGGCCGTGAGATGGGCACTGCTGGACTGGAGGAATTCCTGGAAAGCAAGACGTTCGCCGTGCCGGTCGCCGGAGCAGGCGGATGAGGCCGCTCGAGGGCGTTCGTGTCCTGGAAGTCGCGATGTACGGATTCGTCCCCTCGGCCGGTGCCGTGCTGGCGGAGTGGGGCGCCGAGGTCATCAAGGTCGAGCACGCGGTGACGGGTGACCCGCAGCGCGGCTTGCGTCAAACCGGCATGTTGCGGGTCGAAGGCGACCCCAACCCCAACATCGAGCACGCCAACCGCGGTAAGCGCAGCATCGGTCTGGACGTGTCGACGCCCGAGGGGCGCGAAGTGTTGCTCGAACTGGCAAAACGCGCAGACGTCTTTCTGACCAGTTTTCTTCCCGGTCACCGCCGCAAGTTCGCCATGGATGTCGAGGACATCCGTGCGGTCAACCCGAAGATCATCTACGCCCGCGGCAGCGCGCTGGGCCCCCGCGGCATCGAATCGGAAAAGGGCGGTTACGACATGACCGCCTTCTGGTGTCGCGCCGGTACCGCCGCCACCATCACCCCGCCCGGTATCGAGGGCATGATCGGCCCGCCCGGACCCGCCTACGGGGACACCATCTCCGGCACCAACCTGGCCGGCGGTATCGCGGCGGCGCTGTTCAAGCGTGAGCGCACCGGCGAGCCGTCGGTGGTGGATGTGTCCCTACTGGGCAGCGGCCTGTGGGCCATGGGCCATACGGTCGCCTTGACCAGTCATCTGGGCGAGCGCCTGATTCAACAGCCGCCCGGAGTGCATGGTTCGCCGATCAACCCGCTGGTAGGGGTTTACGCGACCGCCGACGAGCGCTACATCTCCTTTGTCATGATGCAGCCCACCAAGTTCTGGGCCGACGTGTGCCAACACATGGAACTGCACGACTACATCGACGATCCACGGTTTGCCACCGCGCAGTCCTTTGCCGAGCACACCGCGGCGGCCGTGGAAATCCTGCGCGCGGCAATGGCCAAGCGGACGCTACCCGAGTGGAGTGAGCGCTTCGCCACGCTGGCCGGCCCGTGGGCGCCGGTCCAGGACACCCTGCAGGCCGCGCAGGACGCGCAGATCCGCGCCAACGAATACATCGTGCAGGCAGGTGAACTCGAGTTGGTTGCCAACCCAGTGCAGTTCGACGTGGCCGCACCGGTGACCGGTGCGGCACCCGGATTCGCCGAGCAGACCGACGAAATCCTTGCCGAGCTGGGCCTGGACTGGGACCGCATCATCGAACTCAAGACCGTCGGCGCGGTCACCTAGGCGACCGGGTAGCAGCAAGGAGTTTCTCGATGCCATACATCGCCAAAGGCCACCCGGTGGGTGCCAGTGGTGTGGCACAGTGCGTAGAACTCTCCGAGCCTGCGGTGTCGGCGGTAACCATCGTGGAAGGGGCGGCAGCGGTGGTGCTTAGTGGTGCCGGAGCGCTGATCTGGGCTCACGATGACGGCTGCCTCAATGCTTCGGTGGCGGAGCGGTAATGGTCCTGGGAGCGACCGCAGATCCGCCGCTGGGCGGCCATCTCAATGATCCGGACCGAGCGGCGGCCGCCGCGGGCCGGCATCGGCCCGCCGGTACCCGGCGCCAGCAGCCGACCTACCTGCGTCCGCTGATCGGGCTGGTGACGGTGCTGACGATCGCGGCGGCGATCGGGCTGCCGATCGGCCTTTTCCGGGGCAGCTTCACCCGCACCGTGCCGGTCACGGTGCTGTCGCAGCGCGCCGGCCTGGTGATGTATCCCGACGCCAAAGTCAAGATCCGCGGTGTCCAGGTCGGCAAGGTCGGCGACATCGAGGCCAAGCCGGACGGTACCGCTGTCCTGCACCTGAAGATGGAACCCGGACAACTGTCGATGATCCCGGCCAACGTCAGCGCCCGGATCGCCTCCTCGACGGTGTTCGGGGCCAAGTTCGTGGATCTGGTGCCGCCGCCGGAACCGGTCACCGCCCGCATGCACGCCGGCCAGGTCCTGGCGGGCGAACACGTCACCGTCGAGATCAACACGGTGTTCCAACAACTGGTGCGGGTCTTGGACAAGATCGACCCGAAGAAACTCAACGAGACGCTGAGCGCCGTCTCGACGGCGTTCAACGGGCGCGGGCAGAAGCTGGGCCAGGCGCTCACCGACTTCGACAAGCTGCTGGCCGAGATCGAGCCCAGCCTGGGCACCCTGGAACACGAGACCGCCACCATGGCGCCGGTGTTTCGGTCCTACGCCGATGCGGCCCCGGACCTCACCGCCGCGCTGGGCGCCACCAGCACCATGAGTGAAAGCATCGTGACCGAGCAGAACAGCCTGGACACCTTCCTGCTCAGTGCCATCGGTCTGGCCGATACCGGCAACGAGGTCCTGGGCGAGAACCGGCAGGCCCTGACCGACTTGACGCAGGTGCTGGAGCCGACCGCCGCGCTGCTGGACAAGTACCACGAGGAACTCGGTTGCTCGATCGGTGGCTTGGTGCCGTTCGCCAAATCCCCGCCGTTCAACGTCCCCGGCATCATCATCACCGCCAGCTTCACCCTGGCCAAGGAACGCTACCGCTACCCCGACCATCTACCGAAGGTGGCGGCCCGCTCCGACCGTTCCTACTGCACGGAACTGGGCCTGCCCGACGTACCGCCGGAATACCGGGTGCCCGCGTTGATCGCCGACACTGGAGCCAACCCGTACGAGTACGGCAACCAGGGCATTCTGCTCAACTCCGATGGCCTCAAGCAGGCGCTGTTCGGGCCGATCGCTGGGCCGCCGCGCAACAGCGCCCAGGTGGGGATGCCGGGATGAGAAGCGGGCTCGGAACTCTGGTCAAGTTCGGCATCTACGCGGTGGTGATGGTGCTGGCAACGGTATTTCTGTTCGCGATCTTCGCTGAGGTCCGGACCGGCCCCACGGTGGGCTACCAAGCAGTGTTCGCCGATGCCTCCCGGCTCAAGGCCGGCGACAGCGTGCGGGTCGCCGGCGTGCGGGTCGGCACGGTCGGCGGCGTGTCGCTGCGTCCGGACGGAACGGTTTTGGTGAAGTTCCAGGCCGACCGCAACATTCCGCTCACCACCGGCACCCAGGCCTCGGTGCGCTACCTGAACCTGGTGGGTGACCGTTACCTGGAACTGGCCGATGGGCCGGGGTCGACTCAGCTGTTGGGAAAGGGAGCGCAGATCCCGCTCGAGCGGACCGCGCCGGCGCTGGATCTGGACCTGCTGCTCAACGGCCTCAAGCCGGTGATCCGCGGCCTGAATCCCGAGGACGTCAATTCGCTGACGGCCTCGCTGATCCAGATCATGCAGGGCCAGGGCGGCACCATCGACTCACTGATGTCGCGGACCTCGTCGTTCTCGAATTCCCTGGCCGACAACAACCAAGTGATCGAGTCCCTGATCGACCAACTGCGCACGACGCTGGCCACCCTGTCCAACGGCGACAAACGGTTCTCCGGTGCTATCGACCGGCTGGGCAAGCTGGTCGCCGGGCTGGCGGCCGACCGCGACCCGATCGGGACTGCGGTGACAGCTCTTGACCGCGGCACCGCATCGCTGGCCGATCTGCTCGGCAACGCCCGGGATCCCTTGACCAACACGATCACTCAGGTCGATCGGTTGACTACCGCGATCAACGCCGACCTGGCCGGCCTGGACATGTCGTTGCAGAAGGCGCCGGAGAACTACCGCAAGGCCATCCGGCTCGGGGCCTACGGCGGGTTCATCCAGTACTACATCTGCGCGGTTCAGGTCCGGGTCAGCGATACCCAAGGCCGAACCGCGGTGTTCCCCTGGATCAAGGCGGAGGAGGGCCGATGCAGCGACACCGACTGAGTGGCATGCTGCCCGGAACCACGCCGGTAGGGCGGGGAGTGCGCTCATGCTGAAGTATCACGGCAGCCACCTCATGCGCATGGGTCTTATCGGCGTTGTGGTCGTCGCGTTCATCGTCGCGATCGGGCTGCAGCCCGAACAACTGATCCAGTGGGCCACCTGCGTGCGCTACCAGGCGCGGTTCGCCGAAGCCGGTGGCCTCAGTACTGGCGCCGACGTCACGCTGTCGGGGATCAAGGTGGGCTCGGTGACCGACGTCGCGCTCGACAACGGCGATGCCCTGGTTACCTTCACCCTGGCGGGCAAGTACGGGCTGGGCGGGCAAACCACCGCGCACATCCGCACCGGGTCGCTGCTCGGTGAGCGGGTGCTGACGGTCGAGCCGGCCGGCAGCGGCAAGATGCACCCGCTCGAGGTCATCCCGCTCACCCGCACGTCGTCGCCGTACTCACTGGTCGATGTGGTCGGTGAACTCACCACCAACACCGCCGGTACCGACACCGAGTCGCTGAACCGGTCATTGGACACCCTCTCGGACACCATCGACCAGATCGCCCCGCAGTTAGGGCCGACGTTCGACGGCCTGAGCAGGCTGTCCCGGGCGGTGAACAGCCGCAATGAAGGCCTTGCCGATCTGCTGAAGTCGGCCGCCGATCTCACCGGTGTGCTTTCCGAACGCAGCCAGCAGATCAATTCGTTGATCCTGGACGCCGACAGCCTCGTCGAGGTGCTCAACACCCGGCGGCAGGCGATCGTCAACCTGCTGGTCAGCACCTCGGCGGTGTCGCGGCAGTTGTCCGAACTCGTCGCCCAGAACAACGAACAGCTCAAACCGACGCTGGCGAAGGTCATTGAGCTGAACAAGATCCTGGAGAAGAACCGGGACAATCTCGCCAAAGCGCTGCCCGGTCTGGCGAAATACGAACTGACCCAGGGTGAGACGGTGTCCAACGGTGCTTACTACAGCGCCTATGTGCCGAACCTGTTCCTGCCGCAGTTGTTCCAGCCATTCTTCGATTACGCGTTCGGCTTCCGGCGCGGCGTCGACGCCGGGCAGCCGCCGGACAATGCCGGGCCGCGGGCCGAGATTCCGTTCCCGGTCAATGGGATTCCGCAACCAGGAGATCTGCCGCCCCGATGAAGACCCGTAATCCACTGCAGATCGCGGCGGCAGGCCTGGTGGCACTGCTGCTACTGGCGGGTGCGGGCATCCTGGTCCGCCAGACCGTCCTGAAGCCGACCCGGATCACCGCGTACTTCTCCACCGCTACCGCGATCTATCCCGGTGACGAGGTCCGGGTTGCCGGGGTGAAGGTCGGCACTATCGACCGCATCGAACCGCAGGGCACGCAGGCCAAACTGACGTTGCGGGTCGACCGCAAGGTGCCGATACCGGCCGATGCCAAAGCTGTCATCGTCGCGCCCAACCTGGTGGCGGCGCGGTTCGTCCAACTGACCCCCGCCTACCACCGCGGCGACGGGCCGACCCTTGCTGACGGCGCGGTTATCCCGCGCGAGCACACCGCTGTCCCGGTCGAGTGGGATGAGGTCAAGACCCAGTTGAACCGGCTTGCCGCCGAATTGGGGCCGCGCAGCGGAATTTCGGGAACGTCGGCGTCGCGCTTCATCGACAGCGCGGCCAATGCGATGGACGGTAACGGCGCCAAACTGCGCGAGACGCTGAAGCAGCTCTCCGGCGTGGCCCGGATCTTCGCCGAGGGTAGCGGCAATATCGTTGACATCATCTCGGGTCTGCAGACGTTCGTGACCGCGCTACGCGATAGTGATCAGCAGATCGTGGTGTTCGAGTCGCGGCTCGCCACGTTGACCAGTGTGGTCAACGACAGCCGATCCAACTTGGATGCAGCGCTCACCGACTTCGCGGCTGCGATCGACACGGTCCGGGATTTCGTGGCGGGGAGCCGCGCCGAAACCGCCGAGGCCCTGCAGGGCGTTGCCAAAGTCAGTCAGACGCTGGTCGATTCGAAGAATGCGATCCGCAATATCCTGCATATCACCCCGAACGCGATCGCCAACACGCTCAACATGTACAACGTGACCAGCGGGACCCCGGTGGGTTCGTTCGCGTTCGCCAACTTCAGCAACCCGGTTCAGGCGATCTGCACGATGACCGGCGCGATCGGCAACGTGACGTCGACGGAGACCGGCAAGCTGTGCGAGGGGTACCTCGGTCCGGCCATGCGTCTGCTGAACTTCAACGGGCTCCCGTTCCCGATGTCTCCGTACCTGACGAAGGCGGCCAGCCCGGACAAGTTGATCTACACCGACCCGGCGTTGATGCCGCACGCCGAACATCCGGGAGATCTGCCGGAACAGACGCCGTCGATTTCGGCCTACACCGGGCTGAACGGCGACGTCCCGCCCCCACCCGGGTGGACGGATCCGCTGCAGCCGCGGGGTTCCTACGCGCCGGACGGACTGCCCGCCACAGCGACGCCGCCGCTGATCCCCGGTGCGCCGCTGCCCAGTCCGACCACCTTCGACGGGATGCTGCTGCCGGGCGGTCCGCCGCCGGGGCCGCCGCCCGGCTTGCCTGGTCCGTTACCCGCGGAAGGGACACCCTCACCATGATCGGTCTCCGTTCCTTGCGGCGCAGCGCTGCACTTGCCCTCGCGGTCGCCGGTACCACCACCGGCTGTGCCTTCGGCGGTCTGAACTCGATGGCGTTGCCGGGTGTTCAGGGACGCGGTTCCGGGGCGCAGCACTTCACAGTCGAGCTGGCCAATGTCGGGACACTGGAATCCAATTCGCCGGTGATGCTCTCCGATGTGGTGATCGGCAGCATCGGCAAGATGACCGTCAGTAACTGGCATGCCAACGTCGACATCGCGGTCAACCCCGGTGTCGAGGTGCCGGCGAATGCGGTGGCGACCGTCGGGCAGACCAGCCTGCTCGGTTCCATGCACCTGGCGCTCAATCCGCCGATCGGGCAGGCGCCGACGGGGCGATTGATGTCCGGAGCCAAGATCCCGCTGAGCGACTCCTCGACCTATCCGTCTACCGAACAGACCCTGTCCTCGCTGGCGGTGCTGGTCAATGGCGGCGGGCTCGGGCAGATCGGTGACATCATCCACAACTTCAGCGCCTCGATGGCAGGCCGGGAAAGCGACATTCGCGATCTGATCGTCCGGCTGGACCACTTTACCGGTGCGCTGGACCGGCAACGGAACAACATCGTCGAGGCCATCGAAGAGATGAACCGGACGGCAACAACTTTCGCCGGGCAGCGCGACACCATCGACCGTGCGCTGAACAAGATTCCGCCGGCCATCGACGTGTTGATCAAAGAACGCCCGAAGTTCGTCACTGCCCTGACCAAGCTGGGCCAGTTCGGCGACCTGTCGGCGGGTCTGGTCAACGACTCCGGGCACCAACTGGTCTCCGACCTCATCCACATCGAACCGGCGTTGCGTTCGCTGGCCGACATCGGTCCGGAGCTCAACTCGGCGGTGGCCTACGCCTCGGCGTTCCCGTACGGGCCGAATGCGATCGAGCGCGCCGTGCGGGGCGACTTCCTGAACCTGTTCGCCGTCTTCGACCTCACCAAACCGCGGCTCAAGCGGGCGCTGTTCGCCGGTACTCAGTGGGGTGACGAGGACGCGAAACTGGTTCCGGCGCCCGGCGATCCCTGGTATCTGAACTTCTCCCAGGATCCGCTGCAAGAGCCGATCCTGCAGTCATCGGGCCAGGCCCTGCCGCAGGGAGCGGTTGGCTCGGGAGGCGGTGGCTAGATGCTGACACGCTTTGTTCGGATCCAGCTGATCCTGTTCCTGGTCGCGTCGGTGATCGGCGTGGGGGCCATGCTCTTCGGCTACATGCAGGTGCCGACCATGCTCGGAATCGGCCGGGTGATGGTCAAGCTGGATCTACCCGAGACCGGTGGGCTCTACCGGTTCTCCAACGTCACCTACAACGGGGTGCAGATCGGCACGGTCACCAACGTCGAGCTGACTCCGGGCGGTGTGCGTGCCACGTTGTCGCTGAATCGATCACCGAAGGTCCCGGCCGATCTGGTGGCCGCGGTGCGCAGTGTTTCGGCCATCGGTGAGCAGTACGTCGACCTGCTGCCGCGCAGCGACGGCGGCCCGTACCTGCACAACGGCTCGGTGATCGCGGCTTCGGACACCGAAGTTCCTCAACAGGTCGGTCCGATGCTCGATCAGGTCAGCGCGCTGGTCGACTCGATTCCGAAGGACAAGCTCAGCAATCTGCTCGACGAGACCTTCCAGGCTTTCGACGGCGCCGGCTACGACTTCCAGTCATTGCTGGACTCGGCAACCACCATCAGCGGTGACGCCAACCGAGTCTCGGACAAGGTGCGGAAGCTGGTCGATAATAGTGCGCCGCTGCTGGACTCGCAGGTGCAAAGCACCGACGCGATCCGGACCTGGGCCCGCAGCGTGGCCGGCATCTCCGAACAGGTAGCCGCCAACGACCCGCAGTTGCGCGCCATCTTGCAACGCGGACCCGGATTCGCCGACGAGGTATCGGGCCTGATGCAGGACCTCAAGCCAACGCTGCCGATCCTGCTGGCGAACCTGAACACCCTCGGGCAGGTGCTGATGGTCTACAACCCGTCGCTGGAGCAGTTGATGGTGCTACTGCCCGGATACATTGCCGCCCAGCAGTCATTCGGTCTGCCCAAGAACAACCCGACTGGTCTGCCGCAGGGCGACTTCACCCTCACGTTCGGTGACCCCAACCCCTGCACTGTGGGGTTCCTGCCGCCGTCGTCGTGGCGTTCCCCGGCCGATACCACCACAATCGACACCCCCGACGGTCTGTACTGCAAACTGCCGCAGGATTCGCCGGTATCGGTGCGCGGCGCCCGCAACTTCCCGTGTATCGAGCATCCGGGCAAGCGTGCGCCCACTGTCGAACTCTGCGACGACCCCAAGGGATTCGTCCCGATCGCGATGCGCCAGCACCTCACCGGGCCCACTGCGTTCGACCCGAACCTCCTCAAGCAGGGGATCCCGGTCGATGACCGGGTCGACTTCAGTGACCGGCTCTTCGCTCCGGTCGGGGGGACCCCGCTGCCGCCGTGGGCCACCCCGTCGGGCACACCACCGGATTCTCCACGGCCACAGGTGCCTGCGCCGCCGCCGTTGGCCGGAAACTCCGGGATCGGTGAACAGACGCCGTCGGTCGCGGTGGTGCCCTACGACCCGAACACCGGCAAGTACATGACACCCGATGGGCGCTACGAGCAGCAGACGAACCTGGTTCCCGGTTCCGGGCCCAAGTCGTGGACCGATCTGATGCCGAACTGAGTGCCGAAGGAGGACGAATCATGCGGGCACGGGAGTTAGCCGCCGCTGCAGCGGCTTTCGGCCTTGTTGTGGGGATGTTCCCGACGCCGTCGGCGCAGGCTGCGCTGGGCTTTGAGCTCAACGGCCCCTACCGGGTCACCTCTAACGGGGACTTGGCCAAGACCAACGAGGTCTTCATGAACGAGGTCACGGTTACCTCGGTGTGGACCTTCAGTTCCAGTTGCGAGAACGCGCACGTCTGTACCGGACAGGTGAGCAGCGACCAGGGCTGGACGGCGCCGCTCGAGTTTCGTACCTCCCGCTGGATCGTCGACCGCTTCCACGAGAACTGGCAGACCTGCCCGGACGGCACCACCTCGTCGGGCCGGCAGCGCTACCAGTTTCAGGGCAGCGATACCAACGGTCAGTACGAGAAACGCAACATCGACCGGCTTGTCGGCTACGACCGGACGATCGGAGTCTCGGGGGCATGCGGACGCAACCAGCCCACGGTGATCGTCATGCCGCTGACGGTGCAGCGACTCTAGGCGGTAGGGGAGACCATGCAGAACCCTCGGGTGATGAAAGTGCTCATCGCGGCGGTACTTGCCGCCGGGACGGTCGCCGGCGTGACGCCCGCGGCGCCGGCGGTCGCCGACCCGTACGTCCCGATGTGCGACGTCCCGTCGTGCACACCCGGAATCATGCCGAACGTCGTACTGGGTGCGCCGTGCTCGAACACCACCTACTTCGTCTTCGGATCCGCGGTCGCAGGGCCCTCGACCCTGCCGGGCCGACTGGTGTACTGCGCTTCGCCTCGCCGGTACGAACCGCGCTGGTTCCGCTCCCCGGAGATGCACGGCGTCAAAGAGGAGAACAGCAAGTGCAACGAATACTCCGGCGAGGTGGCGCAGGCGCCCGACGGGCTTTTCTTGACCTGTGTCGCCGACGGCGAGTCGTTGTGGCGTCGCGGTGATCTATAGCGGCACAACAATCTTGGCAAGTCGAGGAGGTCACCCATGTTTCGAACCATGATCGCAGCAGCGCTGGGCGCGTTGACCGCCGGCATCGTGGTGGCGCCGGTCGCCGCGGCCGACATGCGCTACGGCAACTACGACGTCCTGAGCAATCGGTGGACCGACGCTACGTGGGTCTGGGCGGCCTACCCCTGCGAGACGATGGGCAAGTTCGACGACCTGCCAGCCGGCTGCGTGACGGTGAGTGCGATCGACCGGCCGCATTTCTTCGGTCGCGGCTACTACGGCGGGACCGCCCGACTGGTGAACGGTCAGTACTCGTTCACCTCGGATTTCCCCAACGGTCTGACCTGTCCGTTCGGGCCCTCGATGCCGACGCGCGACACCTACACCTGGGACGCGAACACGTTGGCCGGTGTGGTCGAATCACATTTCGACGTGGGCTGTATGAATGGCCCGGGTGGAGTGAACACCTGGACGTTCGCCCTGGTCCGGATGTAACAGGCTAGACGGGGTCGAACGAGGAGATCAGCCACCGGCCGTCGTGCTTCTCCAAGCCGACCTTGACGCTGCTCATCGAGAACGAGCCGTCCGGATTGGTCTTGCTGATCGTGGTCTGGTTGAGATAGATCAGCACCTCTGCGGAACTGGGGTGCAGGGATACGAGGCCCTTGCGAACCACCGCGGCTACGGTCTGTACTTGTTTCTCCTTGACCGCCGGGGTCACGACCTTCTGGGTGAAATCGGTGTAGTGAGCGAGGAAGTCGCCGGTGAGGTGGCTCTCGGCGGCGGCGAAATCCTGCTCCATGGTCTTGGGCGCATAGGTCAACACGGCGATCGCGCCGTCGGCGGCGGCCGCCATCACGGCCTGCTCGGCCGCGGGTCCGAGTTGCTGATCGGCCCGAAGCACCCCGAAATACAGCCAGGCGGTCAGCCCCGCCGACGCCACCAGCAGTCCGGCCAGGGCAGCGGCGATCCAGCGCGCCGTGGAGACAGTCGGGCCGGCTTGCGGCTGCTCGGCCGGTGACTCTTCCGCCGGCTGCTCGCCAGACTCTGGGGCAACGTCTTGGTCTTGCAGGGCAGCGTCTTGCACGGCAGCGTCTTTCACGTCCTCGTCGACGGCCTCGGCCTCGGTCGCCTCGGGTGTCACGTCGGACTCGTCGGATTCGCTCATGCCGCGAAGTCCACCTTCGACATCTTGATCCGATCGCCTTCGTGAGCCAGGTGTACGGTGAGGCGCCAACTGCGGGGTTCCTCTTTGGCCCCAGCGATATTGGTGACCTTGGTGTTGGCCGCGACCAGCACCACCGCGTCGGCGTCCGACATCGATTCCACCCCCGCGACCGCCGAGTCGACCGTGGTGATGGTTTTCGACTTGCGGGCCACCTGGGTGAAGTCGCCGGCGTGGTCTTCGAAGTCCTTTTTGAACTCGCCGGTCGAGTTGTCGAGGATCGCCTTGACGTTGTCATCGACGGTTTCGTAATTCAGCGACATCAGCGTCACCACGCCCTGACGAGCGGCCGCGGCGTATTCGGCGGCTTGGCGCTGGCGCAGCGCCACGTTGTTGTGGTGGGCCAGCATCACCACATCCGCCGCGATCAGCCCACCGATGGTGAGCACGGCCAGCGTCGCCGCAGCCCAGGGCAGGACCTTGCGGATTCCGGTGAGCTTTCGGGGCCGCGCGGCCGACTGCCCGACGGCACGCCCGTCACCAGCCTCGTCAACGCCCGGGGCCGGCTCGGCCGCTTCGGTTGTCTCGACTCCCTGGGTGGTGTCCAGCTCGACCGCCGCAGTGGTTTCCGGCTCGGGCTCCTGCTGTGCCTTGAGCAGCTCCGCTCGGGCGCGGGCCAACTCCGCCGCCGCCTCGGCGGCTTTGGCCTCGGCCTCTGCCAGCGTCAGCGCATTCTTCGAGGCGTGCTTGGCGGCGTGCTTTCCGACGTGCTTTCTGGGACCCTCCGGCTTCGCCGGATCACGCGACGGCATACGCCTCTCCTGTCCGTTGTCCACTCAGCACCAGGGTCCCTCACCAAGTGCGGAGCGAGCAGAGCGCCCCCTTGGTACCGGCGTCGGTGGCGACCACGACGTCGTCGATCCGCAGCTCGCAGACGAAGCCGGGTGCGCCCGGTGCGGGATGCATCGCGGGCAGCGACACCACCACCATGGCCCAGTCCTGCGGATCGGCCAGGGTGGTGTCGAAGATCCAGGGCTGGCCCGGCCCGATGATGACGTCCGCCTTCGGACTGTATTGATACGGGTTGTGGCTGTACTCGCCGAAATTGGGCGGCTGGACTTCGCGGTAGTAGATGTATGCCTGGGCGGTCTCGGTGGAACTGACCGAGTAGCGCACCCGGTGCGGTGCGGTGTCATCGGCGGTCGCCGGGGCGGCGGCGGCCAGTGCGCCGCCAAGCGCTATCCCCGCAACCAGGGACGATGCGGCGATCTGCCTGCCTGTCACGGGCTCCTCCACTGCTGCATCCGCCGGAGCGGCCGCGCTGCCAAAGACTCAAATTCTTTGCAGGGAAGAATAGCATTTCCGCTCTGCCGGTGACGGGGGAACGAGCCGCTCATGAGGTCCCTGCGCCGGTGGTGGCAGCTGCGCGCCCCGCGCGGAAGCCGAACACCATGGCCGGTCCGATGGTGCCGCCCGCGCCACCGTAGGCGCGGCCGGTCACGCCCGCCATCGCGTTGCCCGCGGCGAACAGTC
Organism: Mycolicibacter sp. MU0102; assembly: GCF_963378105.1. Lineage (NCBI taxonomy): Bacteria > Bacillati > Actinomycetota > Actinomycetes > Mycobacteriales > Mycobacteriaceae > Mycobacterium > Mycobacterium holstebronense. Next base: position 3,817,144 of record NZ_OY726398.1, on the reverse strand, counting down.
CAGGAATGGGCCGGCCGGTGACGTGCAGGACCCGGCCGTCGGAGTCGGTGCGCGGCCCGCCCTTGGTGCCCATTGCTCCGATGGACAGCGGCACGGCGTAGAAGGGAGCGGTGTCGATGGGCCCCAGGGTGCGTCCGGCGACTGTGCCGGCCTGCTCGTCACCCCAATAGCCGTCGTAGGCGCTGGATCCTCGCCCGAATTCGGGATCCGACCCCGCCGCCACGTCGCGGTTCCAGGCGGCCACCGTGCGTGCCAGACCCTCGGCGTCGATTCCGATCTTGGCGGCCAGGGCGGCCAGATCGGGCGATTGTGAGAACCACTCCGGGGCAGTGCCGTCGGGCGCGACGCCGAGGAATCCGTAGCGGTGCAGATGCTCGGCGTCGAACACGATCCACGCCGGATCGTTGACGTAGCCGCCGCGTGGCTCCAGGTAATGGAAGGCGCCCGCCATGGAGTTGTAGTCGCACGCCTCGTTGACGAACCGCCGCCCGGCCCGGTTGACGATGATGCTGCGCGGGCGGGTCCGCTCGAGCCGCACGCTGCGGCTGCGCTGTTCCCCGTCGATGGTGTCCCCGGGGATCCGGACGATCGGGACCCACCATGCCTCGCCCATGTTGGCCAGGTCCGCGCCGTTCGCCATTGCCATGCGCAGCGCGTCACCGGTGTTGTTCGGCGGCGACACCGCGCCGCGCATCGGCCCGCGCAGGAACGCCTCCACCAGAGAGACGTCCCATTCGAAGCCGCCGTTGGCCAAGATGACGCCCCGCCGGGCGCGTACCCGCCGCGAGGTGCCGTCGCCCTCGATCCGCACACCCATGATGCCTTGGGCGTCGGTGAGGAGCTCGACGCCGCGGCACCCGGTCTGCGGCGTGATCCCGGCGTCGAGCACACCGCGTAGCAGGCCGGCGATAAGCGCGGTGCCGGCCACGCAGATATCGTCGCCGGCCGTTGTCTCGATGTCGGCGTGCAGCCGGGCGCGGGTCTCGGCGTCGAATCCGACGTTGCTGTAGTCGGCGGGGAACGCGGTGATCCGGTCCTGCCAGGAGTCCACCCGGGAGACGTCGTAGGGCAGCGGGCTCAGTGAGCGTCCCCCGGACGGGCGGCCGCCGGGCAGCTCCGGTTTGTAGTCCGGGAATCCGGTGGCGACCTCGAAGCGGACATCGCTGTGGGCTTCGACGAACTCGACCATTTCCTGGCCGGTCTGCACGAACGTTGAGACCAGCGCGTCGTCCATCGCGCCGAAGGACTGGGCGCGCAGGTAGTCCATCGCGGCCTCGATGCTCAGCCCGGGAGCCCGGTCGTGCGCCGGAATCCAGGCGATACCACCGGAGACCGCGGTGGTGCCGCCCACCGTGTTCGACTTCTCGTAGAGGGCCACCGTCGCGCCGTGTACTGCCGCGGTGAGTGCGGCGGTGAGCCCGGCGCCGCCGGTGCCCAGCACCACCACGTCGACGGTCTCGTCCCAATCGTCATGCGCGCCGGCTGGCATTAAGGTTTCCTCTCGCATCTCAGCTCAAGATCTCGGACAGTCGGCCGGCAGCGGCCAGCACGGCGTCGCGGCCGCGCAGCACCACGTCCTCGCGGTGCGAGATCAGGTTGATGCAGGTCGGCGGCGCCGGCGGGCGGCGTCGAACCGGCACGGCCAGTCCGAAGGTTCCGGGCTCGATCTCGCCGTGGGTGACCACCCAGCCGCGCTCGCGCGTCTGCGGGACGATCTCGCGTTCGCCGGGGCGCGCGGGCATGGCTGCCAGCAGCGCGATTCCGGCGGCGCCGAGGCTGAGCGGATGGCGGCTGCCCTCGTGGAACGCGAGTTGGTAGCCGACCTGGGTGGGGACGATGACCGCGACGGCCACCTGCTGGTCCCCCTCGGCGACCAGCAGCGACACCGTGGTCCCGAGTTCGTCGGCGAGCGCGCGCAGCGTCGGCAGGCTCAGCTGCCGGACGTTGTGGTCGAACGAGGCTCCCAGTACGGCCAATGCGGCGGCCGAGCGGTACCGGCCGTCGTCTCCCTTGGCGATCAGCCGGAAGCCGGTCAGCGTGTTCAGTAGTCGATAACTGATGGTCCGGTGCACGCCGACGCGATCGGCGACCTGTTGCACCGTCAGCCCCTCCGGTGCAGCGGCCACCGCCTGTAAGGCGGCCAATCCGCGGGCCAGGGTCTGCGAACCCCGCGCGGTCTCGGCGGCAGCGTCGGGCATCAGCACGGCCTCCTTGACATCCACCCGCATGAGAGTGATGCTCTTGAATATAACGTACATACGTGTGCGATAAAAGCACGTTCAATATGGCGTAAAACGAGAATGGCATTTCCGCGCGAGCTAGGGAAGAGGTGGGCGGTGCCGGAGTTCGAGAGCGTCTGGAGTGACCTCCAGGGCGTCGCGTTCGAGCAGGGCTACCTTGATGCGCGCGGTGTGCGCACCCGGTACTTGCGGGCCGGCGACCCGGCCAAGCCGGTTCTGGTGCTGCTGCACGGCTCCGGCGGGCACGCCGAGGCCTACGTCCGCAATCTCGCCGCACACGCCGAGCATTTCTGGACCTGGTCGGTGGACATGCTCGGTCACGGCTACACCGACAAGCCCGGTCATCCCCTGGAGGTCGGCCACTACGTGGCGCACCTGATGGATGTGCTGGACGCGATCGGTGCGCAGACGGCCAGTATCAGCGGCGAATCCCTCGGCGGATGGGTTGCGGCGCGCGCCGCCATCGACTACCCGGACCGGGTCCACCGGTTGGTGCTCAACACCGCGGGTGGTTCCCAGGCTGACCCCGAGGTGATGAAGCGAATCATCACGTTGTCGATGGCTGCGGTCGAGAATCCAAGCTGGGAAACGGTCCAGGCGCGTATCAAGTGGCTGATGGCCGATAAGAGCAAGGACTACGACGACATCGTCGCCAGCCGCCAGCGGATCTACCGGCTGCCGGGATTCGTCGACGCGATGCGCGACATCATGGCGCTGCAGGACCCGCAGATCCGGGCGCGGAACCTGTTGGGGCCCGCCGAATACGGAAAAATCACTGCGCCCACCCTGGTGGTCTGGACCAGCGACGACCCGACGGCCGACGTCGAAGAGGGCAAGCGGATCGCATCGATGATCCCGGGCGCCCGGTTTGAACTGATGCCCGGCTGCGGCCACTGGCCACAGTATGAGGACCCCGAGACCTTCAACCGCCTTCACCTGGAATTCCTGCTGGAGCGCTAGCGTGGTTGCGCTCAGTGATGTCGAAGTCGTCGTGGTCGGCGCGGGACCGGTCGGCCTGACCCTGGCCAATATCCTCGGCCTGCAAGGGATTCGCACCCTGGTCGTCGAGGACCGCGATACCCTCATCGACTATCCCCGCGGGGTCGGCCTTGACGATGAGTCGCTGCGCACCTTCCAGGCGATCGGCCTGGTGGATGCCGTGCTGCCGCATACCGTCCCGAACCAGATCCTGCGGTTCTACGACGGCCGCCGGCGACTGCTGGCCGAAATGGCGCCCGCCGACGCCTGTTTCGGCTGGCCCAAGCGCAACGGCTTCGTACAGCCACTGGTCGACGCAGAACTGCTGCGCGGCCTGGAGCGCTTCGACCACGTCCAGGTGTTGTGGGGCCGGCCGATGTCCGGGATCGCCGAGACCCCCAATTCGGTCACGGTGAGCATTGGCGGCGAGGGACTGGAACCCCAGACGGTCTCGGCTCGGTACGTGATCGGGTGCGACGGCGGGCGCAGCGCCACCCGCCGGCTGATGGGCGTGTCTTTCGACGGCACCACCTCCTCGACGCGCTGGCTGGTGGTCGACATCGCCAATGACCCGCTCGGTCATCCCAACAGTGAGGTCGGAGCCGACCCGGCGCGCCCGTACGCATCGATCTCGATTGCGCACGGTATTCGCCGGTTCGAGTTCATGATCCACGCCGACGAGACCGATGAGCAGGCAGAGGATCCCGAATTCGTCGCGGCCATGCTGGCCCCGTTCTTGCCGCATCCACACGACGTCGACGTGATCCGCCATCGGCTCTACACCCACCACTCCCGGATCGCCGGGGCCTTCCGCCGCGGGCGGCTGCTGCTGGCCGGCGACGCCGCCCATCTGATGCCGGTCTGGCAGGGCCAGGGCTACAACAGCGGGATTCGCGACGCGATGAACCTGGGCTGGAAGCTGGCCGCGGTGGTCCGGGGACAGGCTGGGCCCAGCCTGCTGGACAGCTACGACACCGAGCGGCGCAAGCATGCCCGCGCGATGATCGACCTCTCCACGATGGTGGGCAAGGTGATCTCGCCGACCAACCGGCGCGTCGCCGGCCTGCGCGACCGGGTGATCCGTGCCGCCTCGGCGGTACCGACCCTCAAACGCTACGTGCTGGAGATGCGGTTCAAGCCGATGCCGCGCTATGAGCAGGGCGCAGTCGTCCATGACCAGCCACGCCGGCCCGATTCTCCGGCGGGAACCCTGTTCATCCAGCCCCGCGTCGATACCCGCAGCGGCACAGACCTTCTCCTGGACGACGTGATCGGCACTGGGTTCGCGGTACTGGCCTGGAACAACAATCCCCGGGTGCTGCTCGGCGAAGACGCCTTCGCGCGGTGGACGGACCTGGGGGCGAGCTTCATCGCGGTGCGGCCCTCGACCCAGCTGCGCTGGACTCCTCCCGGTCAGGCCGATGACCCCGCGATCACCATCGTCGGCGACCGGACCGGGGAGCTGAAAGCATGGTTCGACCGCCACAGCGAGTCGGTGCTGTTCCTGCGCCCGGACCGCTGTATCGCCGCGGCCTGCATCGCCCAGCGCGCCCCCGAGGTGAGCACACGACTGTTTGATGTGCTGGCCGTGACCGTGCGAGGGGGTGATCGCCCCGATGACACTGGCCCTGTGCTGCATGTCCCACAGTCCCCTGCTGAATCTGCCGGGACCACCCCGTGAATTGATGGACGACATCGAGGCCGCGATCGCCGAAGCTGCGACCTTCGTCGCCGAATTCGACCCGCAGCTGACGGTGATATTTGCGCCGGACCACTACAACGGGTTCTTCCTACAACTGATGCCGCCGTTCTGCATCGGCACGGCGGCCCAAGGCATCGGTGACTACGGCACGCACCTCGGGTCGCTGAACGTTCCGGCCGACATTGCGCGCGAGTGCGCGCAGGCAGTGCTGGAACACGGTGTGGACGTATCTGTTTCGGCTTCCATGGACGTCGACCATGCCGTTGCCCAGCCCCTTGAGCGGCTGTTTGGAGACGCCGCGGCGTGCCCGGTGATCCCGATCTTCCTCAATGCCGTCGCCGCCCCGCTCGGGCCGATACACCGCGCCCGCGCGCTGGGCGCGGCGGTGGGGGAGTTCCTGGCCGGTCTGGACCTGCGGGTACTGGTGGTGGGATCCGGCGGGCTCTCGCATGATCCGCCTATCCCGACCTTGGCGACCGCGCCACCGATCACCCGGGACCGGATCCTGCACGGCACCGCCATGAGCGCCGAGCAGCGCCAGGCCCGCCAGGACACGGTGATCGCGGCGGCCCGCGACTTCGCGGCGGGGACGAACGACCTCGCACCGCTGAACCCCGAATTCGACGAGCGGTTCTTGTCGATCGTGGACAGCGGCCGCCTCGACGACCTCAACGACTGGTCCAACGCGTTCATCACCGAGTCCGGTGGTGGCTCCGCGCACGAGATCCGCACTTGGGCAGCCGCGTTCGGTGCGCTCGCGGCGCAGGGCCCCTACCGCATCACCCATCGCTACTACCGGCCGGCCCCCGAACTGATCGCCGGGTTCGCCATCCGCACCGCGCAACCCACGGAGGTGATCCGGTGACCGAACCAGACCACGTCGTCGACGTGCTCATAATCGGCTCCGGCGGCGGCGGAATGACCGCGGCACTGGCCGCCGACGCCCGCGGCCTGGACACCCTGGTCGTGGAGAAGTCGCGGTACTTCGGCGGATCCACTGCGCTGTCCGGCGGCGGCATCTGGGTACCGGGGGCGCCGTCGCAGCGCCGGGAGGGCTATGTGCCCGACCCCGACGACGTCCTCACCTACCTGCGCACCATCACCGACGGGCTGGTCAGTGATGCGCGGCTGCGGCAATACGTGGATGCCGCGCCGCAGATGATGGAATTCTTGGAAGCCACCAGCTCCTGGTTCGAATTCGTCTGGAAGCCCGGTTACGCCGACTACTACCCGGAGCTGCCGGGCGGCTCAGAGCTGGGCAGCACCATCAACGTGCCCGCAATCGACCTGCGCAAGCTCGGCGACGAGGAGCAGAACCTGCTGGCCCCGCTGGCGCTAGCGCCCAAGGGGATCTGGCTGGGCCCCAAGGACCTTCGGCTCTTCTACCAAGTCCGCCAGTCGTGGCGGGGCAAAGCGGTTCTGGTCAAGCTGCTGTGGCGGATGTTTCGCGCCCGGGTGTTCGGGGACAGGATGGCCGCCATCGGCCAATCGCTGGCCGCGCGGCTGCGCCTGGCCATGGTCGAACGTGACATACCGCTGTGGCTGGACGCACCGATGACCGAGCTGATCACCGACGACTCCGGGGCGGTGATCGGTGCGGTGGTGCAGCGCGACGGCGCGACACAGCGCATCGCGACGCGCCGCGGTGTGATCCTGGCCAGCGGCGGGTTCGACCACGACTTGGCGTGGCGCCAGCAGCACCAGCCTGTGCTGGAACACGATTGGAGCTTCGGAAACCCGCTGGCCACCGGCGACGGCATCCGGGCCGGGGAACGTGTCGGCGCGGCTACCGACCTGCTCGACGAGGCCTGGTGGTTCCCGGCGGTGTGCTGGCCCGACGGGCGCCTGCAGTTCATGCTCAACGAACGCATGATGCCGTCCCAATTCATCGTCAATGGTGACGGCGAGCGGTTCATCAACGAAGCGGCGCCCTACATGGACTTCGCGCACGCCATGATCGCCGGCCAGCAGGCCGGTGTCACCCACATCCCGTGCTGGCTGGTCACCGACCAGCGATCCTTTCACCGCTACGTCGTCGCCGGACACCTGCCGATCCCGAAGATCCCCGGCGCACCCGTGCCGACCGGGCGCCGAATACCGCAGGCCTGGCTGGACTCCGGTGTGGTGAAGGCGGCCAACTCCTTCGCGGAGCTGGCCGGCGAGATCGGCGTTCCGGCCGAAAGGCTGCGCAGCACGGCGCAGCGGTTCAACGAGCTGGCCCGCGCCGGCCACGATGACGACTTCCATCGCGGCGACAGTGTCTATGACAACTACTACGGGGACCCGACGCTGCCCAACCCCAACCTGTACCCACTGGGCAAGCCGCCCTATTACGCGTTCCGCATCATCCTCGGCGATCTGGGCACCTCGGGTGGTCTGCGTACCGACGAGCACGCCCGGGTACTACGCACCGACGACTCGGTGATCGAGGGCCTCTACGCGGTGGGCAACACCTCGGCCCCGGTGATGGGCCGCAGCTACGCCGGCGCCGGCGCAACCATCGGCCCCGCGATGACCTTCGGCTACGTCGCCGCCCAACACCTTGCCGATATTTCTGATCGCCATCCTTCCGCCGAATCGCAGACTCCCAACCAATCGCCCAGGAGGTAAAACGTGAAGATCTCACTGTTCTACGAGTTCGCGCTGCCGCGTCCATGGTCCGACGACGATGAACGCCTGCTGTTCTCCGACGGCCTGGACGAGGTGGAGCTGGCCGACAAGGCCGGGTTCTCCACGGTCTGGCTCACCGAGCACCACTTCCTGGAGGAGTACTGCCACGCCACCGCGCCGGAGATGTTCCTGGCCGCGGCCAGCCAGCGGACCAAGAACATCCGGCTGGGTTTCGGGATCATGCACCTGCCCCCGGTGGTCAACCACCCCGCCCGGGTGGCCGAGCGGGTCGCCACCTTGGACCTGCTCTCCGGTGGCCGGGTCGAGTTCGGTACCGGGGAGGGATCCTCGATCGCCGAGCTCGGCGGATTCGGTATCGATCCGGCCGACAAGCGGACCCAGTGGGAGGAAGCACTCGAGGTCTCGATTCGCTGTATGACCGAGGAGCCGTTTACCGGCTTTGACGGCCAGCACGTGCAGATGCCGGCCCGCAACGTGGTGCCCAAGCCGATGCAGAAGCCGCATCCGCCGGTCTGGGTGGCCTGCACCCGGCCGGCTTCGGTGCAGATGGCCGCCCAGAAGTGCATCGGCGCACTGAGTTTCGCCTACACCGGCCCCGGCCCGCTGGCCGAGCGGGTCAACGGCTACTACAAGGAACTCGAAGAGAACGGCGTCCCGGTCACCCCGCAGGTGAACCCGAACATCCTGGCCATCGGTGGCGACCTGTCGATGATGGTGGCCCCCACCGATGAGCAGGCCATCGCGCGCCTCGGGGTCGGCGGCGGATTCTTCTCGTTCGGGATCATGCACTACTACATGACCGGCGAGCACACCCCGGGCCGCACCGGGGTGTGGAACCGCTACCTCGAAGAGGTGGAGAAGGACCCGACGCTGGCCTATGGGCCGGGCCGCGGGGCAATCGGAAGCCCCGCGACCGCAAGGGAGTTCCTGCGTGGCTATGAGGAGAGCGGCGTCGATGAGCTCATCCTGTTGCTCAACCCGCGCAGCCACGAGGCGACCATGGAGGCCATCGAACTGATGGGCAAAGAGGTGCTGCCGGAGTTCATCGAACGCGACGAGAAGGCAGTCGCCGAGAAGGCCAAGCGGCTTGAGCCGGTGCTGGAGAAGCTGGAGGCCCGTCGACAAGCGCCCACCGCACCGGCATTCGACGAGTCCTACTCATTCGGCGGATTGCCGACCGGTCGAGGCGGCACCTTCACCGCCACCGAGATCCCCGAGGCGATGGCCGAGATGAACGAGGGTCGGGTGCAGGCTGCGCAACTGGCTAAGGAAGAGCGGGAACGCGGCCAGCGGTGAGCGCGACGTCCGGACTGTGGCGCTACGACGGTCGACGGACCGTGGTCACGGGCTGCGCGTCGGGAATCGGCGCGGCGCTGGTGACGCAGCTTGGTGAGCTCGGGGCGCAGGTCGTCGGCTTGGACCGAGTCGAGCCTGCGGCAAGCGCCGACGAATTTCACGCGACGGATCTGACGGATCCGGCGTCCATCGATCGAGCCGCCGCAGCGATCCGGGCGGCGGGGCAAGTCGATGCGCTGTTCAACGTCGCCGGGGTCTCCTCGGGCATCGGTGACCCCGAGCGGGTGGTCACAATCAACTTCCTGGGCTTGCGTCACCTCACCGAATCGCTGTTGCCGGCGATGCCGGCGGGATCGGCGATCGCCAATGTGTCCTCGCTGGCTGCGGCGGCCTACCGGGAGAACGCCCAGATCACGGTCGGCCTGTTGAACTCCCATGACATGGCTGCCGGATTACAGTGGTGCCGTGCCAATCCCGCCGCGCTTGCCGACGGCGGCTACCGGCTGTCCAAAGAGGCGATCATCCTCTACGGCATGCTCAACGCCGATCCCCTGGCGAAACGCGGAATCCGGATCAACTGCACCGCACCCGGTGTCACCGAAACCCCGATCCTCGACCAACTACGCAGCAGGTATGGGCAGGGCCTTCTCGATGACATTCCCAAGCCGCTGGGGCGGGTCGCCACCGCCGACGAACAGGCTGCACCGCTGGTGTTCCTGAACAGTCCGGCGGCCGGCTACATCACCGGCCAGGTGCTCTGGGTCGACGGTGGCAACACCGGCGGCCGGGTCGCTGCCGCCCTGACGGACGGATCGACGCCGTGGCCGACCTGACCGAGTTCCGGCGGGTGGCCGAGACGGTCCGCAACTGGGGCCGCTGGGGCGACGCCGACGAACTGGGCACCCTCAACCTCATCACGCCGCAGAAGGTCACCGAGGCTGCCGGACTGGTTCGGCACGGCAAGGTGTTCCCGCTCGGGGTGGACTTCGGGTCCTCGGGACCGCAGGGCGCGCTCCAGTTCCGGCACAACCCGATTCACGTGATGACCGTCGACGGCGGCGACGTGAGCACGCTGGCGCAATACGGCCCGGAATGGCACCGCAATATCGTCGCGCAGCAGCTGGGCGAGTTCTTCGTTGACAACCCGTTCCGGTTCAACGACGACATGATCGTGATGCCGTTGCAGGCCGCCAGCCAGTGGGACGCGCTCTCGCACGTCTACTACGACGACCAGCTCTACAACGGCTTCCCGGCGGCCTCGGTGACCAGCCAGGGCGCCTACCACTGCGGGATCGACAAAGTCGACGGCAAGGGGATCACCTCGCGGGGTGTTCTTCTCGATGTGGTCGCGCACCGCGGAGCGGACACCTTCCTGCCTTTGGGCACCCCGATCACCCCCGAGGAACTCGACGAGGTCGCCCGCGCCCAGAATGTCAGCGTCGGGACCGGCGACATCGTGGTGGTCCGAACCGGTTGGTGGGAACGGTTTTCGGTGACCGGCAACGGCGCCGAACCGGGCGCGGGACTGGACTGGCGGTGCGCCTCCTGGCTGCACGCCCATGACGTCGCCGCCGTGGCCGCGGACAATTTGATGGTCGAGGACCCGGTCTCCGGCGTTGAGGGAACCTATCTGCCCCTACACATGCTGTGCCTGCGCGACATGGGGTTGATGCTCGGGGAGTACTGGGACCTCGGCGCGCTGGCCGCAGATTGTGCCGCCGACGGCCGCTACGAGTTCCAGCTGGTGGCGCCGCCCCTGCGGGTGACCGGCGGAGTCGGATCGCCGGTGAACCCGATCGCGATCAAATAGCCCGGGTTGGGAGCATCATGCGATTTGTCTTCGTGCACGGTGGGTTTCACGCAGCGTGGTGCTGGAGTCGCACCATCGCGGAGTTGTCGAAGATCGGCCACACCGGTATCGCCGTCGACCTACCCGGCCACGGTGCCCGACTCCATGAGGAGTCCACCCTGGCCAACCGCCGAGAGGCCGTGGCCTCGGTGCTGCAACCCGGCGATGTTCTGGTCGGGCACTCCGGGGGTGGCTTCGACGCCACCCTGGGCGCCGACAGTGCCCCGGATCTGGTGCGCCACATCATCTATCTTGCCGCGGCCCTGCCCAGGGAGGGCCGCAGCTACACCGATGCGATGACGATGGGCAGCGAGGGAGCGCAGTTCTTCGACACCGCGGCCGCTGACATGCTGAGCTACCTGCACTTCGCCGACGACGGGACGATGACCTTCGCCGACATCGACGGCGCGCGGCAGTACTTCTACCACGATTGCGATGACGACACGCTGCGGTGGGCCTTCGAACGACTCGGGCCGGAACGGTTCGGTGAGACGACGGTTGCGCCGGTATCGGTGCCGCACTTCTGGTCGGCCGATATCGGCCGCAGCTTCATTCGCTGCGAGCAGGACCGTGCCTATCCGCGCTGGCTGGCGGACCTGGTCTGCGGGCGGCTCGGGGTAGAGCCCCTGGCCATCGACGCCTCGCACTCACCGTTCCTGAGCCGCCCCGCCGAACTCGCCGAACTATTGGTGCACGCCACCACGACCCGGCCGACCGGTCCGCTGATCCCCGACTGAGGAGTCCCCGTGCTGGTTACCCGCAAGACCGTCGTCGTGGACGGCCTGAACACTTCGTACCTGGAGGCGGGAGACCCGTTCGGTCCCGCGGCGGTTCTGCTGCACGGCGGCGAGTTCGGCGCCGGCGCGGAACTCGGCTGGGAAAGAACCATTCCCGCACTGGCCGAGCGCTATCGGGTACTGGCGCCGGACCTGCTCGGGTTCGGTGAGTCGGCCAAGGTCATCGACTTCAACGACGGGCGCGGCATGCGGATCCGCCACGTCGCGCGGTTCTGCGCGGCACTGGGAGTCGAATCCGCTGATTTCGTGGGCAATTCGATGGGCGCGATCATGCTGCTGGTCGACACCACGTCCGATGCGCCGCAGTTGCCGGTGCGGCGACTGGTGCTCATCTGCGGGGGCGGGGAGATCCAGCAGAACGAACACATGGCCGCGCTCTACGACTACGACGCGACGGTGCCCGCGATGCGCCGGATCGTGGCAGCGCTGTTTCACGATCCGGCCTATCCGGCCGACGACGACTACGTCGCGCGGCGTCATGCATCGAGTGTGGCGCCCGGGGCCTGGGAGGCGGTGGCGGCGGCCCGGTTCCGCCGGCCCGGAGCCGAGACGCCACCACCGGCGTCGAGCAGTCGCCGCTACGAACGTATTTCGGTACCCACGCTGGTGGTCGAAGGTGCCTGCGACAAGCTGCTCCCGCCCGGCTGGGCTGTCCAGATCGCCGACCAGATACCCGACGGGCGCGCGGTCGTGGTGGACGGCGCCGGCCATTGCCCGCAGATCGAGCAGGCCGAACAGGTCAATGGCCTACTGCTGGACTTCCTGGACTGAGGCCGGGGCATTGGTGAACCAGACGTTCTCTTCGCGCAGATGCGCACTGCGCCAGCCGTCGCCGGTGCGGACCAGTTCATGGTGGTAGTAGCCACCGCAGTAGCTCAAGCCCGTCATGCCGGGCAGCTGCATGGGGTTGTAGAACATTGCCTGCGCGACTGCGGAATCGCCGCGGTATTCCAGTACTTCGATATTGGTGATGTAGTGCATCGACATCGGGATTGCCTCAAAGCCGCTCGCCAGCCAATCGGCGACTTCGTCACGTGTGCCGCAGATCGCGCCCGCTGATGAGTAGTCGATGACGGCATCCTCGGTGAACACCGACCGATACAGCGTCCAGTCCTTGGTGTCGACGGCGCGGGCGTAGCGATAGAGCAGCGCGGAGATCTCCAGCCGATCATCAGCCGAGAAGGGGCCTGTCATCCTGCCGACTCTAGGTCTCCTGACCATTTAAATCAGTCGCTTGACTGAACTCGGGGAAACGGGTTGAGTCGAACGACGAGCACGGTCGCGGCGGAAGGGTGCAGATGGGCAACGAATTGGCCGGCAAGGTGGCAATCGTCACCGGAGGTGCATCGGGTATCGGTCGCGGGATCGCCGAGCGATTCCTCGCCGAGGGGGCACGCGTCGTCATCGCCGATCTGGATCGCGAACGCGGCGAAGCGCTCGCGGGACAACTGGGTGCGGATGCGACGTTCCGGGTCGCCGACGTCTCCGAACCGGCCCAAGTGGGCGCGCTGGTCGAAACGGCCGTCGAGACGTTCGGGGGACTGGACATCATGGTCAACAACGCCGGTGTCTCGGGCACCATGCACAACAGGTTTCTCGACGACGACCTGGCCGATTTTCACCGCATCATGGCGGTCAACGTGCTCGGCGTGATGGCCGGTACTCGCGACGCCGCCCGGTACATGTCCAAGGCCGGCGGCGGGTCGATCCTCAATCTGACCTCGATCGGCGGCATCCAGGCCGGCGGCGGGGTGATGACCTACCGCGCGTCGAAAGCCGCGGTCATCCAGTTCACCAAGTCCGCGGCGATCGAGCTGGCTCATTACGACATCCGGGTCAATGCCATTGCCCCCGGCAACGTTCCGACGCCGTTCGTGGCGTCGTCGGCGGCGGCGAACCTGGATCCGGAGGACCTGGAACGGTACGAAGCGGCGATTCGCGAGACGATGCGGGCCGACCGGCCCCTGAAGCGGGAGGGAACCGCGGCCGACGTCGCCGAAGCTGCGCTTTACCTTGCCGGTGAGCGCTCCCGGTACGTGACGGGCGTGGTGCTGCCGGTGGACGGCGGAACCGTCGCAGGCAAGGCGATCCGTCGCCGCAGCAAGCCGGCGGATGCTGCAAAAAATTAAATCAATCGCTTGACTTAAACTGTGAATCGCGGTTGACTGACGCCGTGACCACCGCTGATCGGGCCGTGCGGGCTGAACGAGCCAGCAGCACGCGGGAAGCGATCCTGACCGCGGCCGAACGGCTGTTCGCCGAACACGGGGTGTTCGCGGTCTCCAATCGGCAGGTCAGCGAAGCCGCCGGCCAGGGCAACAACGCCGCCGTCGGATACCACTTCGGCACCAAGACCGACTTGGTCCGCGAGATCGAGCGCCGCCACCGAGTGCCGGTCGAACGGCTGCGCGAAGAGATGGTGTCGGACGCGGCGGATTCCGCCGAACTGCGCCACTGGGTGTCCTGCCTGGTCCGTCCACTCACCGATCACCTTGCTGCGCTAGGCAATCCGACCTGGTATGCGCGATTTGCTGCGCAGGTGATGGCCGATCCGGCCTACCACAACATCGTCGTCAAGGACGCGCTGAGTTCGCCGTCGCTGGTGCAGGTCGTCGATGGCATCAACACCTGCCTGCCGGATCTTCCACTGCGTGTCCACCAGGCCCGCAACGTGATGGCCCGAAACCTGTTGATGCACACCTGCGCCGAACACGAGCGCGCGCTGGCATCTGGAGCGTCGGCATCCGCCAGCTGGACCGAAGCCGGATCCGACCTGATCGACGCAATCGTGGGTCTGTGGCTCGCTCCGGTCACCGGAGCTCAGGGAGGCCCGCAATGAAAGTGACCGTCGACCAAGACATCTGCGCGTCCTCGGGGCAATGCGTGGGGTTTGCGTCCCGGGTGTTCGACCAGCGTGATGAGGACGGTGTCGTCGTCCTGCTCGATGAGTCCCCGCCGCAGGAGTTGGCCGACGCCGTGCGCCAGGCGGCCCAAGTCTGTCCGTCCGGAGCCATCAAGATCGTCGAGGAGTGAGCGTGACCGAAGCGTCCACCATTGCCAGCACTGCAACGCCGGAGTATCCGATGAGCCGCGACGGCCGGTGCCCGTTCGCGCCACCGCCGGAGACCATGACGCTGGCAGCGCGGCGGCCGCTGAGCCGGGTGCGGATCTGGGACGGCAGCACCCCGTGGCTGATCACCGGCTATGAGGCGGTGCGCACCCTGTTCTCCGATCCCCGCGTGAGCGTCGACGACCACCAGCCCGGGTTCCCGCACTGGAACGAGATGATGCGCGCCAGCGTCGACCACCGACCCAAGTCGGTGTTCACCACCGACGGCGCCGAACACATCCGGTACCGGCGGATTCTGTCCCCGGGCCTGACCATGAAACGGGTCGACGCCCTGGCCCCGGTCGCGCAACGCATCACCGACGAACACATCGACGCGATCTTGGCCGGGCCGCAACCGGCCGACCTGATCGAGGGATTCGCGCTGCCGATTCCCTCCCTGGTGATCAGCGAACTGCTCGGCGTGCCCTATGAGGACCACGAGTTCTTCCAGCAGCACGCCACCATGGGCGTGGACCGCAACGCCACCTCCGACGATCTCGCTGAGGGCGCCACCGGACTCTCCAAGTACCTGGTCCAGCTGCTCGAGACCCGGATGGCCGAACCGACCGACGACATGGTCTCCGACTTGGGCAAGCGGGTGAAAAACGGTGAGCTGTCGGTGCGCGAGGCCACCCAGCTGGGCACCGGGATGCTCATCGCCGGGCATGAGACCACCGCGAACATGATCGGCCTGGGCATCGTGGCGTTGCTACACGAACCCGGCAAGATCGCCGAGAGGACAGCGGTGTTCCGCGGCAACGACAACGCCGCGATCGCCAACGCGATCGAGGAACTGCTGCGCTACCTGTCGATCATCCACACCGGCCAGCGCCGGGTGGCACTTGAGGACATCGAGATCGGCGGCGAGACCATTCGCGCCGGTGAGGGCATCATCATCGACTTGGCGCCGGCCAACTGGGATGCCTCGGTCTTCCCCGAGCCGGATGTGCTGGACCTGGCGCGACCGGCTCGCCAGCACATGGCGTTCGGATTCGGCCCGCACCAGTGCGTCGGTCAGCAGCTGGCCCGCGCCGAGATGGTGATCGCCTTCCGCACCCTGTTCCAGCGCATCCCCACCCTGAAGCTGGCGGTGGACATCGGCGAGATCCCGTTCAAGAACGACCGGCTCGCCTACGGCGTCTACGAACTCCCCGTCACCTGGTAACCGCCCCGATTGGAAGTGGATTGACATGGCCAGCACATCAACTCAAGACACAGCTTTCTATCCCGCCGGCGGCTACGGGGCGCCCAAAGACCGGCACGGACGCGTCGGCGCGGGCATCGCTGGTGTCGGGCTGCCGGCCGGTACCGAAGTGTTCTCCGCCGACAACCACATCTCGATCGCCGACGACATCTTCTACCAACGGTTCCCCGAGGACCTCAAGGACAAGGCGCCCCGCATCTGGTACGAGGACGGCGCGTACATGGTCGGCCGCAAGGGGCAGTCGTTCCTACCGGGCGACTTCTCCGCGGTGCTCATGCAATACGACGATCTGGCCGGTGCGGCCAGCAGCAACATCGAGGCACGGATCGCCGAGCTGGCCACCGACGGCGTCGACAAGGAACTGGCGTTCCCCAACGCGGTACTGGCGTTGTTTCATTTCCCCGACAAAGAGCTGCGGGAGCGGGTTTTCCGCATCTACAACGAGTACATGGCCGAGTTGCAGGAGCGGTCGAACGGCCACTTCTACGGGGTGGGCCTGATCAACTGGTGGGACCCCGCCGGTACCAGGCGCACCTTGGCTGAACTGAAGTCCTTGGGACTCAAGACGTTTCTGCTGCCGCTGAACCCCGGCAAGGACGACGACGGCAACATTATCGATTTCGGTGCCCGGGTGATGGATCCGGTCTGGGATGAGATCGAGCAGGCCGGGCTACCGATCACCCACCACATCGGTGAGACCCCGCCGAAGACGCCGTGCGAGGTCAACAGTGTCGTGGTGGGCATGATGGTCAATGTCGACTCGTTCCGCGAACAGTTCGCCAAATACATCTTCTCCGGCATCCTCGACCGTCACCCGGGACTGCGGATCGGCTGGTTCGAAGGCGGGATCGCCTGGGTTCCCACCGCTTTGCAGGACGCCGAACACCTGCTGGCCTCCTATCAGCACATGTTCACCCACCAACTGCAACACGACATCCGCCACTATTGGGACACCCACATGAGTGCATCGTTCATGGTCGACCCGCTTGGCCTGCGACTGATCGATCAGATCGGGGTGGACAAGGTGATGTGGTCGTCGGACTACCCGCACAACGAGAGCACCTTTGGCTACTCGGAGAAGTCATTGGCCAACGTTGTCGCAGCCCTGGGACCGCAGGACGCGGCGAAAGTGGTGAGCAGCAACATCAAAGCATTCTTGGGTGTGTGATGGCGGCTGCTGCGGCAACGCTCTCGGTCGCGGCCGGCGGCGTAGAGATCGCAGAAGCTCCGGACCGGGCGCGACTGCGTCGGGAGACCGGCGGGCGGCTGCGGGCTGCGATGGCCGAGCGGGGCATCGACGCCCTGGTGTTGTTGGGCAATGACGCCGTCACCTATGCCACCGGTACCAGCTGGCGGCCGGGTGACGCGGGTCTGTCCCACATCGATCGACCGATCGCCGTGGTGCTTGCCGACGACCCGTTGCCGCATCTGTTCGCGCCCGAGCGCAACGCCTGGGAATCCGATCTGGCCGCCGATCACCTGCACCCGCCGGCGTTCCTCGAATGCGACGAAGGTGTCGACCAATTCGCCCGAGTCATCGCCGAGCTGATCCCGGGCACCGCTGTGGTCGGGGTCGACGAGTGCACCGGTGCCATGCGGCGCGCCCAGCAGCGGCTGTTCGCGGCGCGCCGGCCGGTCGATGCGGCGCAGGTGGTCAATGCCGCCAAGTTGACCAAGACCGCCGACGAATTGTCTTATATCCGGACCGCGTGTCAGATCACCGGGCGGGTGATGGCCGAGGTGCGGGCGAGGCTGAGTCCCGGCGTCGGGCAGCGCGACCTGTCGGCGCACTTCCTGCGCCGCGCTTTCGAATGCGGCGCCGACGCCATCATGCTCGAACCGATCTGGCAGGTGAGGCCCGGCGAGCTGTCGACGACGGGTTCCGGCCGTGAGCTGTCCGTGGGTGATGTGGTGTGGTCTGACGCCTCGATCAGCTACGGCGGATACTGCTCGGCCTTCGGTCACACCTGGCTCGTCGGCGCCGACCCGACACCACGCCAGCAGGCGCAGTTTCGACAGTGGCATGCGGTTCTTGCCGCCGTGCTCGACGTGACGCGGGCCGGTGCCACCGCTGGAGAACTGGCCCGAGTGGCCACTGCCGCCAACGGCGGACGGCGGCCATGGCTGCCGCACGGCCACCTCGGTCACGGCCTTGGGGTGACCGCCGGTGAAGCGCCGATGATCGGCACCGACCTGGGTGCCGAATTCGACGAGAACTTCGTGTTCGAGCCGGGCATGGTGCTGGTGCTGGAGCCGAGGGTGTGGCAGGACGGGTCCGGCGGATACCGCCGCAAGCACGTCGTGGTGGTCACCGAGGACGGCTTCCTCTCCTTGACCGACGATCCCGAGGCGCCGTATGCCTACTGAGGTTGCGTCGGATGCGCTGGCGCTGAGCTGCGGGAGACGTGAGCGCGCGCTGGCCCAGATGGAAGCCCACGACCTCGATGTGCTGGTGTTGGGGCGTCAGGCCAACGTCCGCTACCTCACCGGCACCCCGCAGCGCTGGATGGCTGGCACTCGTTCGTTTGCTCCCAACTGCGTACTGGTGCGAGCAACCGGCGCGGTTCACCTGCTGCGCTCCTCCGAGCAACGTGTACCCGAGGACATTCCGCGCGATCACCTGAACGAGGTTTCGTGGAATCCGACGAACATCATTGCCGCGCTGGCGCATCTCGACGGGGCAATGGCCGCACGACGGGTCGGAACCGATGCCATGTCACCGCTGTTCGCCCAACTGCTCCCACTGGCCTTCCCGCAAGCCGAACTCGTCGACGGGGAACCCGCCATGCGGGCCGCGCGGTCCATCAAGACCGCCGAGGAAGTCGCGGCGCTGCGGACCGCGGTGGCCATCGCCGCGTCGGCGTTGGCAGCGGCAGCGGTCGCAGTGGACGACGGCGTCAGCGAACAGACGTTGGCCGGGGTGCTGATGGAGGCGATGAGCGCGGGAGGGGCCGCCACCCCGGCCAACCAAGACGTCGTCTGGGTGACCTCGCGGGAATACCCGTGGCGGCGTGCGGGTGGCGGCGGCCGGGTCCGGGCTGGGGACCTGGTGGCGATCTCGGCAGCTGTGCTCGCCGGCGGCTATCTCGGAGAGGTGGGACGCACCTTCGCGGTCGGCGGTAGTTCCGACAACAGTACCGCCGCGCTCTACCGGCGCTGGGATGGGTTGTGGAAGAAGCTGTCTGGCGCCTGCCGTCCCGGCGCATCCGGCAGTGCGCTGCTGAGCGCCTACGCCGACGCCGGGGAACCGCTGCCGCCGGTTCCGGTGGCCCACGGTCTGGGGCTGGGATTCGACCCGCCGGTGGTGTCGGCGCACCTGCCGCAGACCGCGGCGTCCGGACGGCTGGAACCGGGAATGGTGCTGGCCGTCACCGGTTACGTGTTCGAACCCGGGGTGGGCGCGGTATTCGGGCGTGAGGCCGTTCTGATCACCGAAGACGACCACGAAGTTTTGACCACCAGTACCTCCAGCTAAAGGAGCAGTTCGCGAATGTCAGACACGCCAGGGCCTTCCGAGCGGCCGTCCGCGGAAGAGATCATCCGCTACCACAAGGACCCGGCCACCAAGATCGCCACGATCACCTTCGACCGGCCCGAATACCTCAACGCCCCGACATCATCGGCGCGGCTGCGCTACGCGGACCTGCTGCGCGGAGCCAGCGTGGACAACGACGTCAAAGTGGTGGTGATCCGCGGTGTCGGAGACAACCTGGGCAGCGGTGCGGACCTACCCGAGTTCATGGAGGGTGTCGACGATCCCGAAAAGCGGTTGGCCGAGCTGCGTTTGGAAGGCATGGACGTCAACTATCCGCCCCAGGGCACCTTTCGCAACGGCGCCACCATCAGCGCCTGGTACGCCAATGTGCAGGCCGGCAACCGGCCGCTGCAGGAGCTCAAGAAGATCAGCATCGTCGAGGCAAAGGGCTACTGTTACGGCTGGCACTTCTATCAGGCCGCCGACGCTGATCTGGTGATCTCCAGTGACGACGCGCTGTTCGGCCACCCGTCCTTCCGCTACTACGGCTGGGGACCGCGGATGTGGACCTGGGTGCAGATGATGGGGCTACGCAAGTTCTCCGAAATGGTGTTCACCGGCCGGCCTTTCACCGCCGCCGACATGGACAAGTGCAACTTCCTCAACAAGGTGGTCCCGCGCGACCAACTCGAAGCCGAGGTCGACAAGTACGCGCTGGCCTGCGCACGCAACCGCCCGGTCGACACCGTGTTCATGCAGAAGATGTTCTTCGAGGTCTACAAGCAGCATCAGGGTGAGTACATGGGCAGCCTGCTGTCGGCGTTCTTCGAGTCGATGGGTTCCGGTGTGGCACCCGACGCCGACGACCTGATGCTCGATGAGGCCATCGAATCCGGTCTGTCCGGAGCGGTCAAGGACAACGACTCGAGGTTTCCTCCCGACTTCCGGCTGAGCAAGTCCAGCCGCGACAAGGAATCCTGACGCCGTGGGACCGCTGCACGGCTACACCGTCGTCGACCTTTCCGACGGTATTGCCGGCGCCTACGCCACGAAGATGCTCGCCGACGGGGGAGCAACGGTGGTAGATGTCGAACCCCCGCAGGGGGATTCATTGCGGGGATGGTCGGCTTCGGGAGCCGAGGTCGATCCCGAAACCGGTGGTGCACTGTTCAGCTTCCTGGGCTGCTCCAAACACAGTGTCGTGGCCGACCCAGGCAACGTCGACGACATCGAGTTCGTGCACCGGCTGCTGGCCTCCGCCGACGCGGTGGTGTGGTCGCCGGGCGGGGCCGTCGGCCAGCACCCGTCGTTGGCGCCCGCCGAGATCCACCGGCGGCACCCGCACCTGGTGGTCACCGCCATCACGCCGTTCGGACTGGATGGCCCGTGGCGGGACCGCCCGGCCACCGAGTTCACCTTGCAGGCCTGGTCGGGGGGAGCGGTCGGGCTTGGCCGCGGATCGCAGGATCGCGCGCCGGTTCACGTCGGCGGCCAGGCCGGGGAGTGGCTCGCCGGGGCCTATGCGGCGGCGATGACGTTGGCGTCGCGGGTCCGCGCGCTGCGCGACGGCCGCGGCGAACTGATCGACCTGTCCGCGCTGGAAACCCAGATCCTCGGCCTCACTTACTATCCCGTCACCTACTTCCAGGTCCTCGATCGTCCCTGGCGGTCCGAGCGCCGGCCGACGGTGCCCGGCGTGGCCGAGGCCGCCGACGGTTTGGTCGCGTTGGGCTGCGGCACCGCGCAGCAGTGGTTCGACCTGTGTGCGATGTCGGGGCACGACGAGTGGATCGACGAGAACTCGCCGCTGTCGATCACCGAACAGGCGAACCTGCACGCGTCGGAGCTGTACGAGTGGGTACGCAGTCACAAGGTCGACGATGTCCGCGACCTGGCATCGGCGTTCCGGATACCCAACTCGCCGGTCGGCAACGGGGAAAACGTCCCGACGTTCGATCACTTTCGGCATCGCCAGGTATTCACCCGCAATCCCCGCGACGGTTTCATCCAGCCGGTCCCGCCCTATCGGCTCAGCGGTGTGGCGCTGCAGGCACCGATCCCGGCACCGCGGCTGGGCGAACACACCGACTCCTATCGGCAGTCGCCGCCGGCGCGGCGCGACGCACCGGCTTCGAAATCCGTTGGGGAGCGGCTGCCGCTCCATGGAATCCGCGTGCTGGACATGACCACCTTCTGGGCCGGACCGTCGTGCACGCATTTGCTGGCGATGCTCGGCGCCGAGGTGATCCATCTCGAGTCGACCCGGCATCCCGACGGTACCCGGCTGATCGCCGGGATACCGGTCAGCGAGGAGTCGTGGTGGGAGAAGTCCCCGATCTTCTCCGCGCTCAACACCAACAAGGAGGGCCTGACGCTGGACTTCCAGACGCAGGCCGGCCGCGACGTGCTGCACCGATTGATCGCCGGCTGCGACGTCATCGTCGAGAACTTCACCCCCCGCGTCATCGAGAACCTGGGTCTGGACTTCGACTTCGTACAGTCGCTGCGCAGCGACGTGATCATGCTGCGAATGCCCGGATTCGGTCTGGACGGCCCGTGGCGGGACAATCCGGCGTTCGCCTACGTCATCGAGGACGCTGCCGGGCTGAGCTGGCTGACCGGCTACCCCGATCGCAACCCCTATGAGCCGTACTCGATCGGCGACCCGAACGCGGGCGTGCATGCGCTGACGGGTCTGCTGCTGGCACTGGAGCATCGGCGCCGCACCGGGCAGGGCGTGCTGGTGGAGGCGGCCATGATCGACGCCGCACTCAACATCGCCGCCGAGCAAGTGATCGAATACTCCGCCAACGGTGCGCTGCTGCAACGTGACGGAAATCGCGGGCCGGCGGCTGCCCCGCAGAACTTCTATCGGACCTCCGGCGTCGACGAATTCGGCAGGGAAGACTGCTGGGTCGCCATCGCCGTTGCTACCGACGAGCAGTGGGCCGGTCTGCGGGCTGCGCTGGGTGACCCGGCCTGGGCTGCCGATCCGGCCTTGTCGGACGCGACCGGACGACGCGCCCGCCACGACCTGATCGACGAGCAGCTGTCCGACTGGTGCGCGACGCGCAGCGGCGACGATGTCGTCGCAGCACTGTGGGACGCCGGGGTCCCGGTCGCCAAAGTCATGCAACCGCATCGCCAGACCGAGTTGGCGCAGCTGGCCGAGCGGAACTTCTTCGAGCAGGTCGATCACCCGGTCAACGGTCCCGCTCCGCACAGCACACTGCCGGCTCGAATGTCGCAGGGCCCGAGCCGTATTCATACCCGACCGGCACCGCTACTGGGCCAGCACAATCATGAGCTGCTCAGCGAGCTGGGGCTTACCGAGGCCGAGATAGCCGCGTTGTCAGCCGATGGGGTTATCGGCAGCTCACCCGGATAGCCGGGCCGCTATTGCCCGCCGGGCGTGATCGAGTGCACCAGCTCGATCGCCGCCCCCAGCGTGGCGATCCGATCTTCGAGGCGCTCGCCGGCCGGGTAGACCCGCACGGTGTCCACGCCGGTGTCGCACCAGACCTGCAGGCGATCGCGAACCATTGCGGGGGTGCCGATCAAGGTGGTGGCCAGCACCATCTCGTCGGTGATCAGCGCGGCGGCGCCCTCCCGGTCGCCGGCCTGCCAGCGTTCCTTCACTGCGGCCGCGACATCCGACCAGCCCTGGCGACTGTAGGCCTGGTTGTAGAAATTGGTACTGGCCGAACCCATTCCGCCCAGGCTGAAGGCCAGTTCGGTCTTGCGGCTGTCGATCAGTTCCTTCAAATGCTTCTCGTCGCTGGCGAACGACACTTCCGCGCCCTGGCAGACGTCGAGGTCCGCTCGAGTGCGCCCGGAGCGGGCGAGGCCGCTGTCGAGATGGGTGAAGTAGGCCGCGTCGGCGCCCTCGGGCACGAAGCTGGTGCCCAGCCAGCCGTCGGCGACTTCGCCGGTCAGCGTCAGCATCGCCGGGGTCAGGCTGGCCAGATACAGCGGGATCGGGTGTTCGGCCCGCATCGATAACCGCATCGGCTTGGTGGCCGAACCGGGTCGGGGGATCTGGAACTGTTTGCCGCTATAGACGATGCGCTCTCCGGCGATCGCCTGCCGGATGATCTCGATGGTCTCGCGCATCCGGCCGAGCGGCCGGTCGAAGGACTGACCGTGCAGCCCCTCGATGACCTGCGGGCCCGAGGCACCCAGACCGAGCAGGAAACGTCCCCCGGACAGGTTGGACAGCGTGATGGCGGCTTGGGCGATGGCGACCGGGGTCCGGGTGGACAGCTGGATGATCCCCGATCCCAGCAGCATTCGGTCGGTGCACGCGACGTAGTAGCCCAGTGCCGAGACCGCATCCGCGCCCCAGGCCTCGGCGACCCAGCAGATGTCCAGGCCCATCCTCTCGGCCTCGCGGACCAGCAGCTTCTGATGCTCCCAGCTGCCGACGCTGGCCGCCTCCAGCGTGATCGCCGCGCGCATCAGTGCTCGGCGCGCTGTTTGAGGTGATCGAGGGTGGCCGTCATACCCGCTTCGAATTCACGCAGCCGCACGAACACGATCTTCTGTTCCTTGTCCGGCATCGCAGCGATGGCCAGCGAAAGCCCGGACGGCGCGGGCCCCAGCTGCATCCATTCGGTCAGGCGGGTGCCGGTCCCCTCCGGGGCCAGGCTCAACCGCCACGACGAAGTGGGGTTGTCGGGATCGCTCACGGCCCAACCGAACACCGTCAGCGGTTCGAACTCGACCACTTCGGAGATCGTGGACCATTCCCCGAGGGCGGGATGCCGGTTATACCCGGTGAACCGAGCGCCAAGCCGGGGACCGTCACCGTCGGCCCATTCGACGCGCTGGAGCTCCTGACTGCCCTCGGCGACCGCGTGGATGTCGCTGGCCAGTTCCCAGACACGCTCTGGCGGGGCGTCGATCCAGGTGGACACCTCCACCGTCGGTGCGTCGGCGTATACAGCTCCAGTCCACTCCATGCCGAGATTCTCTCACTTGCTGCCCGGGTGGCGTATGGCTCGCGGGAGTTCAGCAGGGGTCGGAGTCCAGCGCGCCCAGTGCGCCACGGGTATCCAGATCGGTGAACGCTGCGGCATAACGCTGGGCGAGCGCCAGGCTGATGTCGGGCCGCTGCCAGTTGTCGCCGCCGGACAGCGTCGCGATCCAGATTGCCAGGCCATGCGCCGCTGACGCCCGATAGTGCAGCCAGATCTCCTCGGCTGACGGCAACTGCCCGGCGGGAAGGCTCAGGGCGCCGCGGTATTCCTCGATCAGCGCACGTTCGCCGTCGCGCCGGTCGGCGATGGTCAGTGCACCCTGCAGGAAGTAGCCCAGGTCCAGTGAGAAATTGCCGCGCCGCACCATCTGCCAGTCCAGGAAACCGACGTCACCGTCGGGCAACACGTAGGTATTGCCGATGTGTGGGTCGCCGTGCAGTAGCGTCTGCGGTCCGCGGGTCAGGCTGCGGATGTAGCGGGCCCAGGTGTCGCTGAACAGTTCGGTGCCGGACATCGCGGTGATCTCGGACGGCACCGACTCGCCCAGCCGCTCGTAGGCCACCTCCAGTGGCGCCAACTCCAGGCCGGCGAACGGGACGAACGGCTCCACCCAGCCCAGCGCAGGATTGGCGCTGATGCGCTCTCCCCAGAACGCCCCGTGCAGGCGGGCCAGGCCGCGCACCCCTTGTGCTGCCTCGTCGAGGGTGAGCGGCCGGGTCGCATCACGCGGTTCGGCGCCGCGGGCTGCGGTGATGTCTTCCATGATCAGTAGGAAGTCGCGACGCGGTTCGTCGATGACCGCGCGGTAGACGGTCGGATGGTCAAGGGGCAGTGCGACATCGGAGAGAAACAACCGTGGCTCGTGGTAGAGGCCACTGGTCAACTCCACCAAGTCGGCGTGCTCGGGGTCGACGGCCTTGGCGAACACGGTGGCCGGACCGCTGCCGGACGCGTAACTCAGGGCCAGGCGCGCCCGCCGATTGGTGCCGTCGTCGCGGGCCGCGACCGAGACGGCGTCTACGACCGCCCCGGGGTGGTGACCGCTGATCGCGGCGGTCATCCACTCCGGGGATATCGCGTCCCAGCTGTCGGGAATGGCCGAGACGGTTATTTCAGGCAGCTTCCCGCGTCGACCGGCAAGGTGACGCCGGTGATGTAGCGGGCTTCGTCGGAGGCCAGGAACAGCACCGCGTTGCTGATGTCCACCGCGTCCACCCAGGGCACCGGCAGGGTGTGGAACATCTGGCAGATCGGCGCCATGTCGTCGGGGCCCGGGTTCTCCAGGTCCGGGCGGAACATCTTCCAGGTGCCCTCGTTCATGATCATTCCGGTGCTGACGTGAGTGGGGTGCACGGTGTTGACGCGAATGTTCTGGTGCCCCAACTCGACCGCGAACGAGCGCATGATGCCCACCACGCCGTGCTTGGCGGCGACGTAGTTGCCGCAGTGCGGGTAGGCCTTCAGTCCGCCGACGGAGCTGGTCAGGATGATCGATCCGCCCTTGCCGCCGGAAATAAGGTGCGGGACACCCGCTTTGACCGTCTTCCACACTCCGGAGAGGTTGATGTCGATCATCTCTTGCCAGTCGTGCTCGCTGCACTGGTCCAGGGTGTCGCCACCGTTGCCGATACCGGCGTTGGCCACGATGATGTCCAGGCGACCCAGCTCCTCCACGCCGGCGTCCACGGCGGCCTTGAGCCCGTCGAAGTCGCGTACATCGACTTCCGCGGTGAAGATCCGACGGCCGCGCGCCTTGACCAGGTCGACGGTCTCGGCCAATTCCTCCGGGGTGGCCGGCGGGATGGGCGAGTTCTCGACGATCGGCTTACAGACGTCGATCGCGATGATGTCGGCGCCCTCCTCGGCCAGCCGCACCGCGTGACTGCGGCCCTGACCGTGGGCCGCGCCGGTGATGAACGCGACCTTGCCCTCAACACGTCCAGCCATAGGGAAACCTCAATTCATAACTTGTAGAAGTGGATTCATTCGACCGACGCGGGCATGGACTCCCACCCGCGGACCGTCGAAGTCGGTGACAGCGCTGCCTTGGAGAGGTCGACCTCCCAGTCGGGGAAGCGTTTGAGGATCTCCTCCAGCGCGATTCGCCCTTCCAGGCGCGCCAGTGCGGCGCCCAGGCAGTAGTGCGCGCCCACACTGAAGGTCAGGTGCTGGCGGGACTCGCGGTGGATGTCGAAAACGTCACCGTCGGGAGCGAATCGGCGATGGTCGCGGTTAGCGGCGCCGATCAGCATCATCATCACGCTGCCCTCGGGAACGGTCTGGCCGTAGTACTCCACATCCCGGGTGACGTAGCGCGCCACGTGTGGTGCCGGTGGCTCGTAGCGCAACAGCTCTTCGATGGCCTGCGGGACCAATGCCGGGTTTGCCACCAACTCGCGGCGCTGGTCGGGATGCTCGGCCAGCACCTTGCCGGTCCAGCCGATCAGCCTGGTGGTGGTCTCGTTTCCGGCCCCGGCCACCAGCATCACGTACATCAGCAGCTCGTCGCGGGTCAGCCGCCGAGTGGTGCCGGATTCGTCGGTGAATTCGACGTTGAGCAGTTCGGTCATGATGTCGTCGGACGGGTGCTCGACGCGCCAGTCGAGATAGTCGGCGAAGATCGAACCGTCGTCGAATCCTTCGGACGCAACCGTCATCGGCTTGCCGGCTTCGGTGCGCATGTTGTCGTTCGAGCGGTCCCGAATGACCTCCTGATCGGCTTCGGGAATGCCCACCAGCATGCCGATCACGCGCATGGGCATCTGGGCACCGAGGTCGGCCACGAAATCGAGGCGGCCGGTACCGATCAGGGGATCGAGGCAACGGGCGCAGTACTCGCGGATCTTCGATTCGAGTTCGGCGATCTTGCGCGGGGTGAACATCCGGGCCAGCAGCTTGCGGTGGATGTCGTGGATCGGTGGGTCCTCGAACAGAATCAGCCCCGGCGGGATCGGGGTATTGGCCTTGATCAGCTCCAGAATCGCCCCGCGCGCCGAGCTGAACGTCTGGTGATCGACCAGGGCCTTGTTGACGTCGTCGAACCGGCTCAGCGCGTAGAAGTCGTGCTCGGTGTTGTAGTACAGCGGTGCCTCTTCGCGAAGCCGACGAAACATCGGGTACGGATCGCTGTTGAGGTCAACGTCATACGGGTCGTAGCGCGCTTCGTCGGTGGTGGTCACCGTCATGTTGTTGGTCCCTTCGGCAGAGCTGCGGTCTACAGGCCGGCGCTGACCGGAGCGGCCACCGGGGTGAATTCCAGGTGCAGTTCGGTCAATCCGCGCAGGATGAAGGTCGGTTCGAAGGTGAACCGGCGCTCGCCGGCCGGGCCGTGTTGGGTCTCGTCGAGCCGAATGTCGGTCATCCGATCCAGGATTCGTTCCAGCGATATGCGGCTCTCGGCGCGTGCCAGCGGCGAGCCCGGACAGGTGTGGCTGCCGCGGGCGAAGGCCAGGTGTTCGCGGACATTGGGCCGATCGATCCGCAGTTCGTGCGGGTTCTCGAATTTGCGGGGATCCCGGTTGACGGCGCCGGGGAACATGACCACGACGGTGCCGGCTTTCAGCTCGACCCCGCCCAGGGTGGTGGTCTTACGCACCAGTCGGGGGTCGGTCTTCACCGGGCTTTCCAGGCGCAGGGTCTCCTCGAGGAAGTTCGGGATCTTGCTGCGGTCGCTGCGGAGCTGCTCGACCAGGGCCGGGTCCTCGGCCATGAACCGCAACGCGGCACTGAGCAGCTTGGTGGTGGTTTCTTGCCCCGCCCCGAACAGGAAGGTGGCGCTCTTGACCACGTCGATGATCTCGGGGATCGACCCGTCCTCGTAGGTGGCGGTGGCCAGGTCGGTCAGCACGTCGGCGCGCGGGTTCTCCCGGCGGTCAGACAGGTAGCGGCTGAACTTGTCGTCCAGCCATGCCAGCGGATCGTGGGCCAGCTCTTCGTGATCCAGCGAGCCGATCCGGGCGCCGGGTTGCGGCGCGCCCAGCACCTCCTGGAACACCGGCCGGTCAGCTTCGGGCACACCGAGCAGGTCGGCGACCACCAGCAGCGCGAACGGCCTCGCATACTCCGTGAGGAACTCGCAGCTGCCGCTGTCGATGAAGTAGTCGAGCTGGCGGTCGGCCAGCTGCCACATGAAGTCCTGATTCTCCTTGAGCCGCTTCGGCGTCAGCAGTCGGCTCAGTATCGACCGGGCCTTGGTGTGCGTCGGCGGGTCCATGGTGACCATGTGCTCGGTCATCGGCATCAGGTGGCGGTGTGCCTCGATCTGCTCGCTGATGTCGTCGCCCTCGGGGGTGAATGGCAGCGGCGGGAACGGGCCGCCGACCGCGACGAGGTTGGAGTAGGTGTCGGAGTCGCGGTAGATCTCGTTGGCCTCTTCGTGGCCGGTTACCGCGACCACGTCGTACACGCCCAGCGGGGTGACCGGGCTCTGGGCCCGCAGATAGTCGAAGTACGGGTGGGGATCGGGTACCAGGGACTGATCGGTGAAGAAATCGATCGTCGCGAAGTCAGTCAACGTGGACCTCTCTGCGGAACGGGCTGACAGATGCTGTGCACCTGCTTAGCATGGGCGGGGTTGGGGGGTCAAGGGTTGCGGCGCCACTACGATGGCCGCCGAAGGTGTAAAGGTGACGACAACGATGCGGAGCGAACTGTATGCCCGAATCGGCTAAGGGGCAGCGCAGAATTGGCGCCCCGGACGCGAAGAACCGGACCCTGTTGCTCGACGCGGCAGAAGAGCTGCTGCTGACCGACGGCGCCGGTGCGGTCAGCTCCCGTCGTGTCGCCGAGCGGGCGGGCCTCAAACATCAGCTCGTGCACTACTACTTCCGCACCATGGACGACCTGTTCCTGGCGATTTTCCGCCGGCGCGGCGATCAGGGCTTGGCCGAGCAGGCGGCGGTGTTGGCGTCGCCGCAGCCACTCTGGGCGCTGTGGCGATTCAACACCGATCCGGCCTGGACGGCGTTGACCATGCAGTTCATCACCGTGGCCAACGAGCGCGAGGCCTTGCGGGCCGAGATCGCCAACTACGCCGAGCGGCTGCGCGCCGAACAGATCGCGGCGGTATCCGGGTTGTTTGCCCGGTACGGCGTCGACGACGCGGAGTTCCCGCCGACGGTGCTGATGGTTCTGATGACCAGCGCCTCGCGGATGCTGATCATCGAGCAGGAGGCGCTGGGCATGACTCTCGGTCACCCCGAGACCATCGAGTTCGTCGAGCGCTGGCTGCAACGGCTCGAGGGTGACCCGCCGCCGTACGCGCCGCTCTCGGGCGTCGCGCTGGCCTCGGGGCCCGCCGAGCATTAGCGCTGTTTCCTGCCTTGTTGGAGGCGATCGGCGGCCTGCCAATGCTCGTCGGCGACCCACAACCGGGCGAACGCCGCCACCGCCTCGTCCGCCGATGCGCCGCCGAGCACCCGTTTGATCTCCCCGGCCGACGGGTTGGCCAATGACCGGGCCAGGGCGCGCCATTCGGCGTCGAAGGACTCCCTCGGGACCACCCGGTTGATCAGGCCGATGCGTTCGGCCGCCGAGGCGTCCAGCATGGTTCCGGTGCCGGCCAGCAGCAGCGCCTGACTGTGCCCGACTAATTTGCCGAGCCGCTCGGCGCCACCCCAGGCCGGCATGATCGCCAGGGACACCTGATTGAACGCGATCTTGATGTCGGCGGCCGCGATGCGGATATCGGCGGCGACCGCCACTTCGGCGCCACCGCCCAACGCGTGGCCGTTCAGTGCCGCGATCACCGGTGCCGGGAACGCGGCGATGCGATCGCACAGGGAGCGCATACGCCAGGCCATGGCCGACGCTTCGGCTTCGGTGCGCAGGGCGGCGAGCTGCTTGAGATCGCCGCCGGAGACGAAGGCGCGGTCGCCGCCGCCGGTGATCACCAGGGCCTGCGCCCCGGCGACCTTGTCCAGCGCCCGGTCGAGTTGCTCCATGGTCTCGGGGGCGATGGCGTTGCGGGCCTGGGGCCGGTTGATGGTGATGACGGCCAGGCCGTCATCCAGTTGTACGTCCAGCTCGTCCGGACAGTCCTGGCCCATGGCTCTCCGCTCAAGATATTGGCATTCTCAAAAACGGAGAATAGCATCACGGGCAAGATGCGAAAGATTCCTGCCGACCTGGCTCGGCACTACGAAGAGCAGGGGTGGTGGACCCGCGAAACCCTCGGTGACCTGCTTGCTAGCGGGCTGGCGGCGGGCGCCGAGACCGGGTTCGAGGTGCACTCGGCGGTTCGGCCGTGGCGGGGGAGTTTTGCCGACGTCGAGTTGGTTGCCCGCCGTCTGGCGGCCGGCCTGCGAGCCCGCGGCGTCGGTCCGGGTGACGTGGTGGCGCTGCAGCTGCCTAACTGGATGGAGGCCGCCGCGGCGTTCTGGGCGGCGGCGTTCCTGGGTGCGGTCGTGGTGCCCGTCGTGCACTTCTACGGTCCGCGGGAATTGGGCTTCATCCTGTCCGCCAGCCGGCCGCGGGTGTTCATCACCGCCGAGCGGTTCGGGCGGATGAGTTTCCGTCCCGAGCTGTGCGCCGACATCCCGATCGTCGGGGTGGTGGGCGGGAACGACGCGAGCGTGGTGGGCGGGAACGACGCGAGCGTGGTGGGCGGGAACGACGCGAGCGTGGTGGGCGGGAACGACGCGAGCGTGGTGGGCGGGAACGTTGACGACTTCGAAGACCTGCTCGCCGACGAACCGATGGCGGGCACCCTGGATGCCGATCCCGCGGCGCCCGCGTTGATCGCATTCACCTCCGGGACCACCCGTGAACCCAAGGGCGTCATCCACAGTCACCAGACCCTGTGCTGCGAGACCCGCCAGTTGCTCGCCAATTACCCCAAGGACCGCGGTCGGCAGCTCACCGCCACTCCGGTCGGACACTTCATCGGCATGGTCGGGGCGTTTCTCATCCCGGTGCTGGAGGGGGCGCCGATCGACCTCGCCGATGTCTGGGATCCCGCCAAGGTGCTGGCGCTGATGGCAGAACAGGGGGTGTCGATCGGCGGCGGACCGCCGTACTTCGTCACCAGCCTGCTCGACCACCCGGACTTCACCGACGCCCACCTGCACCACATCCGCCACGTCGGGCTGGGCGGGTCGACGGTGCCGGGTGCGGTCACCCGACGACTTGCTGACCTGGGCATCTTCGTCTTCCGCTCCTACGGCAGCACCGAGCACCCGTCGATCACCGGGTCACGCCCGAGCGCTCCCGAGGACAAGCGGCTGTTCACCGACGGCGATGCCCGGCCCGGCGTGGAAGTGCGGTTGGCCCCTGACGGCGAAATCCTGAGCCGGGGACCCGACCTGTGCCTGGGCTACACCGACGACGCGCTGACCGCGGCGGCCTTCGATGCCGACGGGTGGTACCACACTGGCGATATCGGGGTGCTCGACGCCGACGGGTATCTGACCATCACCGACCGCAAAGCCGATGTGATCATCCGCGGCGGCGAGAACATCAGCGCGGTAGAGGTCGAGGACGTCCTGCTGGCGATGCCGGCGGTGGCCGAAGCGGTCGTGGTCGCGGCTCCGGATGCCCGGCTAGGGGAGCGGGCGGTCGCGGTGCTGCGCCTCAAACCGGCGTGCGAGCTGCCGGCCATGTCGCAGGTGCAGGAGCACTTCGAGCGGATGGGCGTCGCGCGGCAGAAGTGGCCCGAGGAATTGCGCGAGGTCGAGGACTTCCCGCGCACCGCCAGCGGCAAGGTGCAGAAGTACCTGGTCCGCAAGCAGCTCACAGGCAGTGTTGCAACGACACCTTCATGAGAATAAGATTCTCATGAACCGAAAAGGAGCATTTCATGGGTCAACTGTCACATCGCGTGGACGTCCCGTTCCCCTTGTTCGATGCGGATAACCACCTCTACGAGCCGCCCGAAGCGCTGACCAAGTACCTGCCCAAGGAGTACAAGGACGTCGTCCAGTACGTGGAGATCAACGGGCGCACCAAGATCGCCATCCGCGGCCAGATCAGCAACTACATCCCGAACCCCACCTTCTCGGTGGTCGCCAAGCCCGGCGCCTGGGAGGAGTACTTCAAGTACGGCAATCCCGACGGCAAGAGCAAGCGCGAACTGTTCGGCGAACCGATGAAGTCCATTCCGGCGTTCTTCGAGCCCGCCCCCCGGCTGGAGCTGATGAACGAGCTGGGCATCGACCGCTCGCTGATGTTCCCGACGCTGGCCAGCCTCATCGAGGAGCGGCTGCGCGATGACCCGGTCACCATCCACGTCATCATCCACGCGCTGAACCAGTGGCTGGACGAGGTGTGGGGCTTCAACTACCAGAACCGCATCTTCACCACACCGGTCATCACCCTGCCGATCGTCGAGAAGGCCATCGAGGAACTGGAGTGGGCGGTCAAGCGCGGCGCCCGCGCCATCCTGATCCGCCCGGCTCCGGTGCCCGGCTTCCGCGGCCCGCGTTCGTTCGCGCTGCCCGAGTTCGACCCGTTCTGGGAGAGGTGCGTCGAGCACGACGTCTTCATCGGGATGCACTCGTCGGACAGCGGCTACTCCCGCTACACCTCGGAGTGGGACGGCTCGGTGGAAGAGATGCTGCCGTTCCAGACCAACGCCATGGGCATCCTCAACGAGTGGCGCCCGATCCAGGATGCGGTGGCCTCGTGGGTGATTCACGGCGCCCTGTTCCGCCACCCCAAGCTGAAGGTCGGCATTGTGGAAGCCGGCTCCAAGTGGATGTTCCCGCTGCTGGACTCCATGACCGAGGTCTACCGGAAGGCGCCCGAGGCGTTCCTGGGCAACCCGATGGAGGAGATCAAGAACCGGATCTACGTCAGCCCGTTCTACGAGGAGGGTATCGACGACCTGATCAACCTGGTCGGTGTGGACCAGGTGCTCTACGGTTCGGACTGGCCGCATCCGGAGGGTCTGGCCGAGCCGACCCACTACATCACCGCGCTGTCGCACCTGCCCATCGAGGACCAGGCCAAGATCATGGGCGGCAACCTCGGTCGGCTCGTCACCGTTTAGCGGTGCCACGCTGGCAGACCATTCCCGAGATGGTCCTGAGCGCCGGCGATCGCTTCGGGGATGCCGAGGCGATCGCCGACGGCCCGGTACGGCTTAGCTTCGCTAAGCTGGCCGACCGGGTCCGTTGCGCGGCAGGAGCATTCGCCGCGGCCGGTGTCGCCAATGGCGATCGGGTAGCGATCTGGGCACCGAACTCGGCGGATTGGATTATCGCCGCTTTCGGGCTGCTGACCGCCGGCGGCGTCTTGGTTCCGGTCAACACCCGGTTCAAACCGAGCGAAGCCGAGGACATCATCCGCCGTAGCGGCGCCAAGCTCGTCCTGGTGGAGAAGGGCTTTCTCGGACTGGATTTCAGCGCCCCGCCCGGTGTGCCGGTGATCGATCTGAAATCGGACTTCCTGAGCACGGGTTCGCCGGTGCACCGCAGCGTCGACGGGGGCGACATCGCCGACATCATCTTCACCTCGGGCACGACGGGCCGGCCCAAAGGCGTGATGATGACCCATCAACAGAACCTGCGGCTCTATACCGAGTGGTGCGATCTGGCCGACCTGCGCGAGGGCGACCGGTACCTGATGGTCAACCCCTACTTCCACACGTTCGGCTACAAGGCGGGCTGCATCGCCGCATGCATCCGCGGTGCCACCATGGTTCCGGTGCGGGTCTTCGAGGTCGACACCGTCCTGGAACTCATTGAAGCCGAACGCATCACCATGCTTCCCGGCCCCCCGACGCTGTATCAGTCACTGCTGGATGCGCGCGGTACGCACGACTTGTCGTCGCTGCGTGCCGCGGTCACCGGAGCCGCGGACATCCCGGTGGACCTGATCCGGCGTATTCGCAACGAGTTGCCGTTCCGATCCATCATGACCGGTTACGGGCTCACCGAAGCCGGTACCGTAACCGCCTCTAGGCGCGGCGACTCGTTCGAGGACATCGCGACCACGGCGGGGCAGGCCTGCGAAGGCATCGAGGTGAGCATTGCCGCTGACGGCGAAGTCCTGGTGCGCGGCTACAACGTGATGGTCGGCTACCTCGACGACCCGGCGGCGACCGCCGAGGCCATCGACGCGCAAGGCTGGTTGCACACCGGGGACGTCGGCACGCTGGATGCCGCCGGCCGATTACGCATCGTTGGTCGCAAGAAGGACATGTTCATCGTCGGCGGCTTCAACGCCTACCCCGCCGAGATCGAGGGCTTCCTGCTGGAGCATCCGGGGATCTCGCAGGTTGCGGTGATCGGCGTGCCCGATGCGCGAATGGGTCAGGTCGGCAAGGCGTTTGTGGTGAAAAGTGCCGGGGATGCGCCGCTCTCCGAGACCGACCTGATCGCTTGGAGCCGCGACCGAATGGCAGGTTTCAAGGTGCCGCGCTCGGTGTGTTTCGTCGACGCGCTGCCGTTGAACGCCACGGGCAAGGTGGACAAAGTGCAGCTGGAGGCAAAGGCCCTCGAGACCGGGGCCTGACGCGCTGTGTACGTCTGCTTGTGCGCCGGGGTGACCAGTCAGCAGGTCATCGACGCGGCCCGAGCCGGTGCCACGACCACCAAGCAGGTCGGTGAGCGCACCGGAGCCGGGACGGTGTGTGGACGCTGCCGAAACAACATCCGGGCCCTGATCTCGACCACCCTGCAGGAATCCAAAACGCTGACTTAAGTCATCTAATGTGCGCGGCCGCCGGAAGGCGATACTGTCGTGACGGCGGATGGCGCAGGGTCGGTGGACAGAGGGATCAAAGCATGGCGGTGGCGGACAAGCCGGCGAAGGTGACGGCGCGCGAAGCTCGGCGCCTGCAGACGCGCGAGCGGTTGCTGGGTGCGGCGACTGCCGAATTCAAGCGGACCGGGATGGCCCAGGCCGACGTCGGGGCCATCGTCGCCGCCGCCGGCGTCGCGCACGGCACATTCTTCTTTCACTTCCCCACCAAGGAGCACGTGCTGCTGGAGTTGGAGCGCCGGGAGGAAGAACGAATCACCAGGCAGTTCGAGAAATTTCTTAGTGAGCGCCAAGGGCTTTCGGACATCTTGGCTGAGTCCGCCCGCCTGATCATCGATCTGGAGCGACGTCTGGGTGATCCGCTGTTCACCGAATTCCTGGCGCTGCACTTCTCGCCGACCCGACCGCCTGCCGAGAACGGCGAGCATCACCCGCTGATTGTGCTGATCGCCGAGCGTATCGAAGTGGCGCGGGAGCGCGGCGAGATCGACGACGACGTCGTCGCGATGAACAGTGCGGTGTTCTTCCTGCTCGGCCTCTACGCCCTGCTCATCACCACCCATGACTGGCCATCTCGTCCGGAATTGGTCGCCGACTACGTGACCAGGACCTTGCGTGGCCTGGGTGCTGCGCACTGAACTCGCCAAAAGTCATTGACTTAAGTCAGTGATTTCCCTACCGTCGTAGGCGTTCCTCAAACGGCGAGGGGGCGGCTATTGCCTACTGCACCGCAGCAACTGCGCGACGGGCTCGGTCTCGATGAGCACCTGGAGCTGTCACGGGCCGCCCAGCGCCGGGCAGACCGATGGATGATCTGTGGCGGCATGCTGATCGGCACGGCAGCGGCGGGCATCTTCGGCCTCCCACTGTTCCTGCGCGGAATTTGGCTGCAGCGCAAGGCCCAACGCGACGGTCTGGCGGTGCGGCCCATGCTGGTGACGTTGCTGGGCTACCTGGTGATCATCGACGCCGCGATCAACGCCGTGGGCTGGGCACTGGACATGGTGGCCAATCACACCCTGCTGGCCCGCGTGCTGCTCAACGGCTGGGGCGCGATGTTCGACGCCGGCTATTTCTGGCACTACAACGAGTTGTGGATCGGCGGGGCGGCCGGCCCGGGCGAGAAGGGCTGGGAGATCGGGCTGATCTTCACCGTCTTCACCATGCGTATCGCGGCGGCGATCGGATTTCTGCAGATGAAGCGGTGGGGTCATCAGTGGATGGTGGTGACCTGCTGGATGGGCGTGGTGATCTGGATCGGCTACGTGTTCAACATGACCATGTACGCCGATGCGCGGTACGCCGGTGTGGTGTTCCCGGTGATCAGCTGGTGGCTCTACGACATCTTCTACATCACACCGTTTTTGGCAATCCCGTACCTGCACACCGTCAACCGGGAGATCTTCTCCGACTGATCAACGATAGGAAACCCTGATGACCTGGCTTTGGGAGATACTCCGCTACGTCGCCGCGTGGGGCGGAACGTGTTTGATCATCGCGTTCTGGTACTGGATGTTCTCAAGCATCGGAACCTTTTGACCGGGGTAGGCGTGGACCCCCTGGCGCTGGAGACCAGCTGTGCGCTGACGGCAGTCGCATTGAGCGACCGACGCCGCGACGGTGCACGGTTGATGACCGGCGCCCGAAGAAGTTTCAGCCTGAACCCGAATCTGTCGACCGTCTACGTGCCCCACCCCCCTCATCCCTCAGGGCCGGGCTGGACCAGACGGACGCTGACCTGCGGGGTGGCGCTGCAATGTTCGCCCTCCAAGGAGCGAATCGCGCAGTACCGGTTGGCCGACCTATCGCCGCGTGAGCTTCTGGCCCTGACGTTCGTCGAGTCGCAGGTGGCACTCGGTTGGGTGGCTGGGCGGTGGCCGGGCCTGGTGGCCGAGCTGCAGCGGGTGCTGCCGGACCTCGATCCCGCCGATCCCGAGATGGCGGCCGCCGAGATGTTCGACCGCGCGACCGTCTTGGCGCGCACCCGGCAGCCGCTGGCCGGGCATCCACTGACCGGAACGCTGCCGGCCGCCTGGACCGAGCCGGGGCGCCTGACCTCCTCGGTGCGCCGCCTTGGCCGCATGCCGTGGTCCAGCAACCAAAAGCGGCGCCCCCGCCCGTATTCGGTACCGGTCGGTGGTGACGGGGGAGTTCGCAACACCACCATGCCGCCACCGAGCCGACCCGAAGACGACGATCGCTTTCTCGGTCGCGACCGGCGAGCCGGCATCCCCTACCCGGAGTGGAACATGCACACCGGCAGCTTGTTGTCCGACCACGTCGCGGTGGTGGAGCGCGACCGGCGAACACCATCGGGCGAGCCCTCACCGGCCGCGATCGAGCTGCGTAAGTGGTTCGAGCAGCACACCGTGCGCGCCATGACCAACCGGCTCGCCGACGGATCCGATCTCGACGTCGACGCCTACGTCAGCTACCGCCTCGACATGCTCGCCGGGGAGGCGGGGGAGCCGCGGATCTTCCGGGAGTTGCTACCGGCAGGCCGGGACGTGACCACCGCGGTGCTGCTCGATGCGAGCTCGTCGCTGGGCGTGCATGGTGGCCGGCTGTTCGGCCTGGAGCTGGCCTGCGCGGACGCGCTCTCGGCAGCGATGACGAGCGCCCGTCAGCGCCACGGCATCTTCGCGTTCACCGGCAACACCCGCCACCACGTGGAAGTGCACTGCCTCAAAGACTTCGGCGACCGCAAGTTCGTCGCGCCGAGCGGTCTGGGACTGCGCACCGGCGGCTACACCCGGCTGGGTGCACCGCTGCGACATCTGACCAGCCGGCTGTTGGCGCAGCCTTCCGAGCGGCGGCTGCTCATCATGATCGGTGATGGACTGATGTCCGACGAGGGCTACGAAGGCCGATACGCCTGGGCCGATGTCGCGCATGCCGTCGAAGAAGCCGACCAGGCCGGCGTGTGCGTGTACTACGTCGGCGTCGGGCCCGTGCGCGTAGATCCACTCCCCGAGGTGTTCGGACCGCTTCGTTCCCAACGGATTCGGCGGGTCGCGGAGCTACCGCGCGTACTGGCCCACGTACACCGCGAACTGACCGCAGCATGACCGACGACGTGCGAGGAGCCCGATGAGCAGCGATGTCTATTTCGCCAACGGCAACGAAGTGCAGTTGTTCGAGAGGGCCTACCTGCGCCGCATCCCGGTGATGCTCACCGGCCCGACCGGCTGCGGTAAAACCCGGCTCGTCGAACACATGGGCTTGCTGCTGGGCCGGCCGGTGATCACCATCAGTTGCCATGACGACCTGACCAGTTCGGATCTGGTGGGCCGCTTCCTGGTGGCCGGCGGTGACGTGGTGTGGACCGACGGGCCGCTGACCAAAGCGGTGCGGTCCGGGGCGATCTGCTACCTCGACGAAGTCGTCGAGGCACGGCATGACTCGCTGGCGGTGCTGCACTCG
Source organism: Mycolicibacter sp. MU0102 (assembly GCF_963378105.1). Taxonomy (NCBI): domain Bacteria; kingdom Bacillati; phylum Actinomycetota; class Actinomycetes; order Mycobacteriales; family Mycobacteriaceae; genus Mycobacterium; species Mycobacterium holstebronense. The sequence goes on along the minus strand of NZ_OY726398.1, from coordinate 3,778,760 downwards.
TTGACCGATCACCGTCGCACCCTGTACCTGGATCGGGCCGGTGAAACCATCACGGCGCCAGACACCTTCATGCTGGTCTGCTCCTACAACCCCGCCTACCGGAGGTCGCTCAAAGAGCTGAAGCCGTCCTTTCGGCAGCGGTTCGCCACGCTGCCCATGCACTACCTACCCCCGGAGCGCGAGGCACAGGTGATCGTGGCCGAGACCGGTGTCGAACCGCAGATCGCCGATCGCCTGGTGCAGTGCGCCATCGCCCTGCGCACCGCAGACCAGGCGTTGCACTTCGAACCGCCCTCGACGCGCACCTTGGTCAACGCCGCGCAACTGGTCGCCGCCGGCGCCAGCGAGCCCGAGGCCGCCGAAGCGTGCATCCTGGCGCCGCTGACCACCGACGGCGGAATTCACGATGGCCTACGTGAAGTGGCCGCCAGCGTGCTCACCACTGAGACCGAGCGCCCCTAGGAAAGGAAGCGGACGTGGACCAGCAAGAACGTAACCGCAAGCGAGCATTGATCGTCTTTCAGGTCTTCATCTACGGCTATCTGGCCATCATGTTCGGCATCCAGCTGTACATGTCCTTCGCCCGGGGCTGGTGGCAGCTGTGAGTGCGCCGGCCTCGGCGACGAACTTCGTCGCGCTCGAAGATCATGAGACGCAATCGCGTGGCGCCCAGCGCCGAGCCGACCGCTGGATGATTGCTGGCGCAGCGTTGATGGGAATGTGGGTGCCCGGCTTTATCGGTTTGCCGATCTTCCTACGCGGGGTTTGGCTGCAACGCGAGGCCCAGCGTGCGGGTCTGGCGGTGCGGCCCATGATCGTCACCCTGATCGGATATCTGGTGCTGATCGACGGCATGCTCAACAGCCTGGGCTGGTCGCTGGACCTGGTCGCCAATCACACCCTGATCAACCGGGTGCTGATGATCGGCTGGGGCCACATGTTCGACGCCGGCTATTTCTGGCACTACAACGAACTGTGGGTCGGGGGCGCCGCTGGGCCGGGCGAGAAATCCATGGTCTTCGGCATGATCCTCACGGTGTTCGCGATGCGTTGCGCCGCCGCGATCGGCTTTTTGCAGATGAAGCGCTGGGGTCACCAATGGATGATCGTCACCTGCTGGATGGGCGTACTCATCTGGATTCTCTACGTCTTCAACATGACCATGTACGCCGACGTGCGCTATGCCGGGGTGATCTTCCCGGTAATCGGCTGGTGGCTCTACGACATCTTCTACATCACACCGTTTTTAGCGATCCCGTACCTGCACACCGTCAACCGGGAAATCTTCTCCGACTGATAAAGGGGCCGATGATGGAAACACCTGCCGCCGAAGTACTGCCGCCGGGCACCACCGCGTACTACGCGCGAATGCACAAGTGGATCAAGCGCGCCACCTTGGTGTGCCTGGTGGCGCTCGTCATCGAGGGCGCATTCACCCTGCCGTTCATGGCGGTCTACTACGGCTATCCGACGCTGAGTCTCACCCAGATCTGCAGCGAACTGCTGAAGACCCGGTTCTCCGACGACACGTTGGAGTGCAAGTACCCCTACCCGCCGCTCGGGCCTCCAGAGGGCGCCGAGGGCAAGGACACTGCCAAGGACATCTGGGGTATCCAGCCTGTCCCGCAATACCACCGGCTGGGCTTCCGGGAGTTGGTCGACCGGTATCAGGCCCGCCAGGCCAAACAGAATGCCGAACAACAGGCGGGCGGATGAGCACCGCTGCGCCCGTGACCGATGGACACGTAGCACCCGAACTGCCCTACGTCGCCTACGCTGACCTGCCGATGGCCCGCGATCGCGGTGAAGGTTGGGCGGCGTTGCGTGATCTCGGGCCGGTGTTGGCCGGCGACGGCTGGTACTACCTGACTCGCCGCGAAGATGTTCTCGCCGCACTGCGCAATTGGGAGGTGTTCTCGTCGAGGATCCCCTACGACGACATGATCAGCCCGGTCCCGCTGGTGCCGTTGGGGTTCGATCCGCCCGAGCACACGCGCTATCGGCAGCTGCTGCATCGCTACTTCAGCCCACAGACTCTGATCGCCCTGCTGCCCTCGCTGCAGGCGCAGGCCGCTCAGATCATCTCCGAGATCGCCGAGCGTGACCGGTGTGAGGTGATGGCCGAGCTGGCCACCCCCTATCCCTCGCAGGTATTCCTCACGCTGTTCGGGCTACCTCTCGAGGATCGAGACCGCCTCGTCGCCTGGAAAGACGCAATCATTGCGTTGAGTCTCGCGAATGACCCCTCGAGCGTGGATCTGACCCCAACGGTGGAACTGTACGGATATCTCGCTGAAGCGGTTGCGCAACAACGGAAGGATCCGTTCCCCGGCGTTCTCTCCGAGCTGCTGCGCGGTGCGGACTCGCTGAGCGACAGTGAGGCAATCGGGCTGTCTCTGGTGTTCGTGCTGGCAGGTCTGGATACCGTCACCGCAACGATCGGCGCAACGATGCTGGAACTCGCTCGCCGGCCCGAGTTGCGTGCCGGGTTGCGCGACGATGCCGACGGCATCGCGGTCTTTGTCGAGGAGATGATCCGCCTCGAACCTGCGGCACCGGTCGTCGGAAGAGCGACAACTCGCCCGGTCACGGTTGCCGGCGTCGACCTTCCGGCGGGCGCCCAGGTGCGCCTCTGTCTCGGTGCGATCAATCGCGACGGGTCCGACGAGCGCTCCGGCGACGAGCTGGTCCTCGATGGAAAGGTCCACAAACACTGGGGATTCGGTGGCGGACCACACCGCTGTCTGGGTTCGCACCTGGCTCGCATGGAACTCAAGCTCATCGTCTCGGAGTGGCTGGCCCGTATTCCTGAGTTTGAGCTCGCCCCTGGCTTCGTTCCGGAGATCACCTGGCCGTCTGCGACGTGCGCACTGCCCACGCTGCAGTTAAGGATCGGGCCGTCCGCCTGACTCTCGGCGCCCCACGTGCGGCCTAGCCGGTGTCGAACAGCGCGGCGACGTCGGCGGGGCGCACCTTGAGCGCGGCGTTGCGTGGCAGCTCATCGACGACGGCAATGGCAACGGGCACATGATGGCTGGGCAGTGTTTCGCGCACCAGGCCGATCAGCTCATCGGCGGTCGGCGACGGAAAGCCTTCCCGCAGTTCGACCGCGGCGGCCGGCACTTGGCCAAGGCGGGGATCGGGGATAGCGACCACGCAGGCGTCACGAACCGCCGGATGCATGATGAGCACGGCACGCACGGTTTCCGGCAGGATCTTGAACCCGCCCCGATTGATCGCTCCGTCGCCGCGGCCGTGCAGGGTGATGAAACCGTCGGAGTCCACCGACGCGATGTCAGTGGTGCGGATCCAGCCCGGACGCACCACGTCTATCCGGGCTTCCAGCACGCCGCGCTCACCGACCGCCACCTCGTCGCCGCTGTCTGGATCCATGATGCGCACCTGCACGCCGGGCAGTGGCCTGCCGGAGCTGGCCAGCTTGTCAGCACCGTAGCGGCGGTACAACTCCGGTGTCCAGGCGCAGACGGATCCGGCGAACTCGGTTGCGCCGTAAGCCCACAGCAGGGGTATGCCGAAGCGGGTCTCGAATTCTTCACGCAGCTGGGGCTCGAGCGGCCCGGAACCCCCGGGCAAGTACTCCAAAGACGCGAGGTCCTCCTTGGCGACGTCGGCGTCGAGCAGCATCCGCAGGATCGCGGGCTGCACACCGGTCCGCCGGATCCGGTACGTCTTGACCGCGCGCACCCACGCTTCGACAGTGAACTTCTCCAGCAGTACGACCCGCTTGCGCAGGTACGGTCCGACCAGGAGTTGGCAGACCCCGATGCTGCCGAACGGCCAGTACACCAACTCCGGCGGATCGTCGGGGAGCGGAGTCCGGCCGACCGTCATGGTCGACACGGTGTGCTGCAACGCCGCTGTGTCAACCGGTACCCGTTTGGGGGGTCCGGTGGTGCCACTGCTCAGGATGTGCAGGCCAGGGCGGCGCTGTTGCGGCTCGGCCTGGTTATCGTCGAGCTGTTTTCGTGGGGTGAGTGTTTCGACATCCAGCGGCCGATCGGACAGCGCGATCGCGGCGGATCCGCGGGCGCCGGCAGCCTCGATCGCCTCGTTGCTCCAATCCTGCCGGTCGGCCAGGACCGCCGGTAGCCGCAGCGCGGTGATGTCGCGTGCGATGGCCTGCGTCGATTGGTAGGAGTAGATCATCACGACCGGCCGCTCGGCGGCGATGAACCCGAGGATGACGGCAGCGTGGGGTACTCGGTTGCGCACCACCAGTCCGACCGGTTCGCCGGGGCCGATTCCGGCCCGCCGCAGGTGATCCTCGACGGAAGCGACGTATCCGGTGATGTCGTAGCCGGAGTACCAGTGCCGTTCGAACTCGATGCACGGTGCCGCGCCGTAGCTGTTCAAGCTCGCAGACAGCGCCGCGCTGAACCGTTCCATGGCGTGCTCAGTACTGTGTGCAGCCCTGATCCACCGCAATCGCCGCGGCGGTGACCAGGTGCGAGTCGCCGCTGGCCAGCCAGCACACGGTGCCGGCGATGTCCTCCGGTTCGGCTACCCAGGTGGGCAGGAAGGGTGTGAGCATCTGCGACAGCTGGGGATTGGTCTCCATCGCCTGGCCCAGCGCGCTGACCATGTCGCCGGTGCCCATGTCGGTGTTGACCGGGCCGGGGTGCACGCTGTTGACCCGAATTGCGTGCTTGCCCAATTCGGCGGCGAACGCGCGGGCCATTCCGGTGACGGCGTGCTTGCTGGCCGTGTAGTGGACCATGAACGGCTGCATCTTGATCCCGGCGGCCGAACTGATCAAGATGATCGAGCCGCCGCGCTTCCCGGCGACGATGTGCGGGGCGCCGGCCATCACGGTGTTCCAGGTGCCGGTCACGTTGATGTCCATGACATCGCGAAAGTTCTCTGGGGAGATGGCATCCCAGGCCTGCGGGGCAGCAACACCGGCGTTGGCGACGATGATGTCGAGGCGCCCGAGTTTGGCGACCCCGTCGGCGACCGCCTCACGCAAGCCGTCGTAGTCGCGGGTGTCGACGATCGCGGACACCATGCGCTGCCCGGTGGCCTCGACCAGTCGGACTGTTTCGGCCAGATCTTCGGGACTTGCCGGGTTGTATGGCACGCAGTCGGGCAGTTTCCCGGCCACGTCCACCGCGATGATGTCTGCGCCCTCGCTCGCCATCCGTACCGCGTGGGCGCGTCCCTGTCCTCGTGCTGCGCCGGTGACGAATGCCACCTTGTCGGTCAGTCGGTCTGTCATATCCGTTCCCTCCGTTGTTGGTTCACGCCTGTGTATCGGCGTGATACTCAGCGGTCAACATGTCTCGTACGCGTCGTTTGTCCACTTTGCCGGTCGGTCCGTGCGGGATGGCATCGGGTCCGGCGACCATCAGCCATACCGCCGGCACCTTGAACGAGCTCAACCGATCGCGGCATCGATCGCGCAGTGCTTCGATGGTCAGCCCGTCGCCGGCCACCATCGCTCCCACTCGGTTGCGTTCCCCGTCGGTCACGTTGGTGACGACCGCGGCCGCAACACCGGCGATGCTGCGCAGGGCTTTCTCGACTTCGCTGGGGTAGACCGTGGCGCCACTGACCTTGAACATGTCGTCGGATCTACCGTGGTAGAAGAGGAACCCGTCGCGATCGAGGCGGCCCAGGTCGCCCGTGGGGTAGAAGCCGTCGACGGTAAAGACCTCCTCCCGAGTGCGACCGCAGATGCCGCGCAGTGTGTGCGGCCCACGTAGCTGGATCATTCCGACCGTATCGGGGGCCACCGGTACGCCGGTATCGGCGTTGACGATCCGAACCTCCATGCCGGCAAAGGGTTTACCGCAGCTTCCCCACGCCGAATGCGGCAGGTCGGTGTCGGCGGCATAGCCACAGTACGGCCCGAACGCTTCGGTCATCCCGAACAGATTGGCTCGTGCCCCGGGCTCGGCGCGCAATGCCGGCGGCAGCAGCGCCTCCAGGCTGCCGGGCCGTAGCGCCGAGAGGTCGGTGGCCCCGGCGTGGCGGGCCAGTGCTTCGGCCTGGTCCGGCCAGCCACGGAACAACGTGACCTGCTCGGATTCCAACAGGCGCAAAGTGGTCTCGGGCTTCGGGATCTCCTCGGTGATCAAGGTCGCCCCGGCCAGCAGTGCGGAGAGCACGCCGCCGCCGAAGCCGCCGACCCAGAAAAAGGGCATCGGCAGATACAGCCGGGTATCGGCGTCGATGCAGCGGGTGGCCAGGCCGGAGGCGACCGCTCCCAGCGCGCTGCCGTGCGAATGCAGCACCCCCTTGGGCGGGCCGCTGCTGCCGGAGGTGAACATGATCAGCATCGGGTCCGCGGGCGTCACGGTCGCGGTCAGGGCGTCGACGATTCGAGTGGGTCCGGCTTCGGCGACCGCGTCGGCCACCTGTTCTGCTGTCCAGATACGTTGCAGCGACGCAAGATCCTCGGGAAGGCCATCGAGGTAACGGCGGCCGCGAAACTCCTGGACGCTGATCAGGAACTGCACCGAGGCAACACGCAGCTGCGCGGCCAGTTCCGGTGGTGTCAGCAGCGTGCTCAGGGGGACCAGCACCGCCCCTATCCGGGTCACGGCGACCGCGATGCGGACCCAGTCGACACCGTTGGGCATGATCAGCCCCACCCGGCTGCCCTTGCCGATACCAGCCTGCACCAACACCGCGGCCAGCTCACGCGATGACACCTCGAGGTCTAAGTAGCTGAGCCGGTTGAGCGGGTCGATCACCGCCGGTTTGGCCGGATGTGCGCAGGCGCGCGAGCGCACCACGGTGTCGACAGTCAGAGCCTCAGGCATCGAGCACCTCCGCCAACCGTCGCAGATCGACTTTCCCACTGGACAGCAGCGGGATCTGCGCGGCGGGGACGTAGGTGATTCGGCGCGGGATCTTGTAGGCGGACAGCTCGGCGGCAAGCCGCGCGCGTAACTGTCCCTCGTCGACATCGGTGTCGCCGGCCACGATGATCGCGGCCACCAGCTGACCCCGGTCCGGGTCGGGCACGGCGAACACATGCGCGACGGCGCCGCCGGTGACCTTGGTGATGGCTCGCTCCACCTCGGCGGCAGACACATTGGCTCCCGCGGTCTTGATCACCCGGTCTTGTCGGCCCAGGTAGTAGAAGTAGCCGTCGTCGTCGGTGCGGACCAAATCGCCGGTGTGGAACCAGCCGTCGGCGTCGAAACATTCCTCCCGGCTGCGTTTGTAATAGCGCTGCATCAGGTAGGGGCCGCGCACCCACAGTTCGCCGGACTCGACCCGGCACTCAAAGCCGGGGGCCGGTATGCCGAAGCTTCCGCGTCGGTGTTCGGGCTGGTCGGTCTCGTCGCCGCTGAGCAGTACGACGCCGCCGGTCTCGGTCAGCCCGAGCATGTTGTGCCGCAGCTCGGGATCGGCCGGGCGGGCGCCTGGCGCCATGATCGGGTAGAGGTTGCCGCGGCGCAGCGTGGACACATCGCGTCCGGCGAAGCTCGGGTGCTGCGCAAGGGCGGCGATGCTGGCGACATATCCATTGGTCAGCGTGGGCTTCTCGGCTTCGAGCAGGTCCAGCGTGGCAGCGGGGTCGGCGGCGTTGGAACACAGCAGTGTCGATCCGGCCAGCATCGTGGCCAATAGCGCGAACGCGAACCCGCCGATCCAGAAGAACGGCGAATTGCAAAACAAGATGTCTTCGGCGGTGAGTCGCCGGATCGCGTTGAGATTGCGTTGGTGGCCTATCAGGGCGGCGTGGCTGTGCACGGTGCCCTTGGGTGTGCCGCTGGAGCCGGAGGTGTAGATGATCGCCAGCGAGTCGCCGCCGTCGACCCCGGATTCCAGGTCCTCCAAGTCGTCCAAGATGTCCACGTCGGTCGTGCCACCGTGTTCGGCGTCGAACAGCACATGGCGCAGCTGCGGCGCGTGGACGCTGAACAGCGTTGCTGCGCCATCGATATCGACGTCTCCGAGGACTTCGGTCAACCGCGCCCGGTAGTCGTGCGATCGGTAGGATTCGGCGGCCAGCAGGATCCGCACGTCGCTGTGCGCCAGCTGGTCGCGCAGCTCTGGAGCCGTTGACAGGGTGGGGAATGGGACCACCACCGCGCCGATCCGGACCGCGGCGAGCATGCCGACCACGAACGCTGGGCCGTTGGGATACAACAGCCCGATGTGGCTGCCTTTGCCGGCGCCCAGCGCAACGAGTCGGCGGGCCAACACCGCGGAGCGCTGCTCGGCGTCGGCGTAGCTGATCCGTTCGGTGTCGCAGATCAGCAGCGGGTGGGTGCCGCGGCTCCGCGCTTGGGTGCGCAGGATCTGCGGCAGGGTCTCAGCGAGCATGCTTGCTCGACATGCCGATCAGGTCCCGAACCGCGCCCAGGTCGGCCTTTCCTGACGGCGTCCGCGGGATGACGTCGACGATCGCGATCTCGGTCGGAATCTCATAGCCGGCCAGCCGGCCGCGCAGAAACTCGGTCAGCGTCCCGGCGTCGGCGAAGGCTCCAGAACGCAGCTCGACGGCCGCCACCGGCGTCTGTCCCAGACGCTCGTCGGCACGGCCCACGACTGCGGCACCTTTGACCGCCGGGTGTGCTTCCAGCGCGACCCGCACATCGTCGGGCAGCACCTTGAATCCGCCGCGGATGATGGCCTGATCCGCCCGGCCCAGGATCCACAGGAAGCCGTCGGCGTCGATACGGGCCAGATCGGTGGTGCGCATCCAGTCCGTAGCGGGCCCCAGCTGGCCGGGCTTGACCTCGAGCAGCCCGGGCTGATCGGCGCCGAGCGGCGCGCCGTCGTCGTCAACGACGCGCAGTTGCGCGCCGAGGCTCGCGCGTCCGACACTGCCGCGTTTTGCTTGCCAGTACTGCTGATAGTCGGCCAGGGTCCAGCCGGCGACACCGCCACCGAATTCGGTTGCGGCGTAGGAGGTGAGCACCGGTATGCCGAACTTGGCGGTGAACGCGTCGGCGTCGTCGGCGGACAGCGGCGCGGTCCCGGAGGTGACCGCCCGGATCCCGGCCAGATCCTCGCGGCTCAGGTCCGAATGCAGCACCGCGCGCAATGCGGCCGGCACCAACGAGACCGCGCGCGGCCGACAAGTTCGTACCGCTTCGACCCAGCGCTGCAGCTCGAATCGCTCCAGCAGCACAAAGGATCGTGCCTCGGCGATGCACTGCAACACCCGGTACACGCCTCCGATATGCACCAGCGGGGCGTTGACGATCGCGATGCCGCGGCGCAATTGGGTGGGTGCGGGGAGATGCTCGGGGTCGGGGCCGATCACGCTGTGCGCCAGCATGTCGTACCGCAGGTCGACGCGCTTGGGTGGTCCGGTCGTTCCGCTGGTCAGCATCCACACCGCCACGCCGGGGCGCCCCGGATCGAGGTTGGGCTCGCTGGCCGCGGTGATCTGTGGGTCTGCGGTGAGATCGGAGATCGTCACCAATGTGGTGCACGGTGTCGCGGTGACCAGGGCGGCCAGGTCATCGGCGTGCCCGATGATCACCGGCAGCTCCAGCGCAGTGATCTCGGAGCGGGTGCGGTCATCGCCGCGCGACGGGTTGATCACCACCACACAGCCCCCGGCGAGCAAGACCCCGAGTAAGGCGGCCACCTGCGGGGGGCGGTTGCGCAGCAGGATCCCAACTCGTCCACCAGGCGGTGTCAGTTCCGCGATGCGCTGCGCCAGGGCTCCGAGTTGCGACCAGGAGGACCACCGGCCGTCGTACTGCAATGCCGGTGCCTCTGGCGCCAGATCGAGCACGGCGGCGATGCGCCGGCTCAGCGGATGCGTCATCAGCGGATCCGCGGCGGTGCGGCGGGGCGCGGCGTTTGCGCGTCGAGTTCGGCCTTGCCCAGTGGGTTGCCCAGTCTGGTGTAGATCAGGCCCTGGTCCAGGGCGGCGCGGTAGGGCTTGTCCAGGGATTCCCAGATCGCCTTCACCGTGCCTTGGGTGGCCGAAGGCGGCTTGGCCGCAATGGTGGTGGCGATCTCGTGCGCTCGCGTCCAGAGGTGTTCGCGCGCAACGATTTCCGTCACCATGCCGATGCGCAACGCGGTGTCGGCGCTGACCCTCTCATCGTTGCCCATCAGCGCGATCCGCAGGGTTTCGCCCAACCCGATTCGGCGCATCAGCCCGACCGGCTCGAGTGCGCAGACCAGTCCGGCAGAGACGTGGGAGTCGAAGAACGTGGCCTCGTCCGAGCAGATCACCACGTCGGCCTCGTTGATGAAGTAGAACGCACCCGCGGTGCACATGCCCTGCACGGCACAGATGACCGGTTTGAACATCTTCTGCCACTTGGGGCTAAGCAATTCGCCGGGATCTTCGTGGTTCCAGACGTTGTCGGGCTGGCCGTAGGAGGACTTGATGTCCAGTCCGGCGCTGAATGCCCGGTCACCGGCGGCGCGCAGCACGACGGCGTTGACCTCCGTATCGAGTTTGACGATCCGCCATGCCGCGGCCATCTCCTCGCACATGGTGCGGTCGAACGCGTTGAGCCGGTCCGGCCGGTTCAACGTGATGGTCGCGACGTGTGCGGTGCGGTCGAAGTCGAGCAGGACCGTGGTGAACTCGCTGCTCATCGGCACTGCCATTCCGGTGCACGCTTCTCGACGAAGGCCCGCGGCCCCTCCAGTGAGTCCTGGGTGTGCAGGTTGCGTTCCCGGAACGATTCGGCGAGCATCTCCGCCTCGTGCAGCGGCAGATCCAGGCCCTTGAGGATCGCCAGCCGCGTTCCGCGTACCGCCAGCGGAGCGTTCGAGTTCAAGATGTCGGCGATCTCGTGGGCGCGAGTCAACAGTCGGTCGTGCTCCACCACCTCGCTGATCATGCCGAGGTCGTAGGCGCGTTGTGCGTCCATACGCTCGTGCTTGCCCATCATGGCCATCCGTAGCGCGACGGAGCGCGGCAGTACGCGGGCCAACCGCACCACTTCGCGACCGGCGACGAGGCCGATCGAGACGTGCGGGTCGAAGAACGTCGCACGGTCCGAGGCGATCACGATGTCGCAGGTGGTCACCCAGTCCAGTCCTGCGCCACAACAGATCCCGTTGATCGCCGCCAGCACCGGTTTGGCCATCGTCCGGAACGGGGGAGTGCCCTCCTGCGGAGCCTCCCATTGCTCGTAGGTCGACAGATAGGGCCGTTCGTTGATCACCTTGCCGTCGCCGGGGATCTCCTTCACGTCGGCGCCGGTGCAGAACGCCCGCCCGGTGCCGGTGACGATGACCACCCACACCGCCTCGTCGCTCTCGGCCTCGGCATAGGCGGTCCGCAGTTCGGTGACCATGTGCGGGCTCAGCGCGTTGAGCGCCTCGGGGCGGTTCAGCGTGATCGTGGCGGTGTGCCCGCGCACGTCGTAGTCGATGGTGTCGAACGTCGGCATTGCCGTCTCTTTCCTTCTCAGCGGCCGGTGAAGCCAGGTGGTCGCCGCTGCGCGAACGCGGCTAGGCCTTCTTTGAAATCCCCGGTACGGCAGCTGAGTTCAAGGCTGAACAGCTCCTGGTTCAGGGCTTGCGGCAACGTCGCATGCTGTGCGTGATGCAGTGCCTGTTTGGTCAGGCCGATCGCTACCGTGGGGCCCTGCGCCAAGGCGGCCAGCAGCTCTTCGGTGGCCGAGTCCAGGTCCGCCGGCGCCACTGCTTGGTGGATCAGTCCCCAATCCTGCGCGGATGCGCCGCTGACCTGTTCACCCAGCAGCAGCATGCGTCTGGCCCGAGCCAGTCCCACCAGCCGTGGCAGCAGCCAGGTCGATCCCGAGTCGGGGCTGAAGCCGCGCGCCACGAACGGTTCCCAGAACACCGCGTCGGTGGCGGCCACCGTGAAGTCGGCGGCCAGCGCCAGGTTGCAGCCCAGGCCCACCGCCCAACCCCGGACGCTGCACACGACGGGCAACTGGATGGTCTGCAGCAGTTCGATCGCCCGGTGCGCGGCGTGCGGGACGCGGCGCACCAGATCTCCGGTGCGGGGTCGCTGGCCGCCGGCATTGGTGGCCACCCAGTCGGCGCCGGCGCAGAAATCATCGCCGGCGCCCCGGATATGGATGGCGCGCAGCGTGTCGTCGCTTGCCGCCTCGGTCAGGGCCGTGACCAGTGCATCGGTCATCGACGAGCTCAGGCTATTCCGGCGTTCCGGGCGCGCCAGGGTCAGGCGGAGCAGCGTGCCGTCACGTTGCGCCGTCACTGCGCCTTCGGGGGCTGAGCCGGACCCGGAATCGGGGGAGTCGGCCACGGTGGTGTCCACCTTTCAACGCTATATCGTGATAGCTACAGTAGGCTATACGATTAGCGCGATTCGGCGGAGAAAGGCCTATGGCGGACGGTTCGGGGAACTTCGTGGTTTCGGCCGGCGATGCCGCCCGTTTCGGCGAGCTGCCGCTGGGGCAGACCGTCGCGGTTGCTGGTGCCATGCGCCGCCTGACCGGGCTGCTGCTCGCCTTGGAACACCCGCATCCGCTGGTGGACGACATGCTGGTGCAGTTCGCCGACTGGGAGCGGCAACTGGCTGCAGTGGCCCCGGTGGAGGCCATGCCCCGCCTGGAATCGGCTGATGGCTCGGTCGGTCGGGTCTACCTGGCGCACGCATTCGACGTCGGATCGTTCAACCCGTGCTTCCCGGAGTATCGATTCGACCACCTCGATGGCGATACCGCCTCGGGCACAGTCACCTTCCCACTGCCCTACGAAGGGCCCCCGGGGTTGGTGCACGGCGGCTTTCTCGGGGTGTTCTTCGATTGCGTGACTCAGCATCAGAGCTGCGCGGCGGGCTCGGCCGGGCGTACCCGCTCACTGCTGGTCACTTACCGGCGCCCGACGCCGATCCTCACCGAGCTGGACTTCAACATCGTGCGAACCGAGGTGGAGCGGGGTATCGCTTCCACTGCGCGGCTTCTGCATCGCGGCGAGCTGCTGTGTACCGGCGAGGTCACCACGGCGGCGGCGCCGCCGAACAAATTGAGTGCCATTCGATTCGGCCGCAGACAAGATGAGGGGTCCCACCGATGAGCGCAGCCCAGACCGCCGACGATCGCGTGCTCTTCGATGTCGATCCCGACGGGCGCATCGCGACCATCACGCTGAACAACCCGGGCCGGCGCAATTCCTACGATGCGGCCATGCGCGACGCGGTCGCCCGCTGCCTGGACCGGGTCGCCGAGGACGACGATCTGGTCGTGGTGTTGCTGCGGGGCGCCGAAGGAGTGTTCAGCACCGGGGCCGACATGAACAACGCCTACGGCTGGTACGGCGGGCGCGGGGAGACCGCGCAGCCGGCGGACAAGGGCAGGCCCAGCCAGCGACGCCGACTTACCGTGGACCGCAAATCTTTCGGCTTCTATCACAATCTGATGGGCTTCCCGAAGGTCACAGTGGGTGAGATCAGTGGGTATGCGCTCGGCGGCGGTTTCGAGATGGCGCTGATGACCGACATCTCGGTGGTCGCGCGTGACACCAAGATCGGCATGCCCGCGACGCGGTTTCTGGGCCCGGCGCTGGGCAGTCTGCACATGTTCTTTCACCGCCTCGGACCCGTGCTGGCGCGGCGGCTGTTGTTGACCGGGGACATCATCGAGGCCGCGTCGGTCGAACATCTGGGGGTGTTCACCGAGACCTGCGATCCGGCGGCGGTGACCGCGCGGGCCCGGTACTGGGCGTGCAAGGCCGCGAAGATGCCCGCCGACGGGGTCGTCATCGCCAAGGAGGCGTTTCGGCTCGTCGAGCAGAGCCAGGCGTATCAGGGCGAAGAGGTGGCCAGCTATCTGTTTCACGCCTATGGCACCAACCTGCAGTTCGCGCCGGGGGAGTTCAACTTCGTCAAGACCCGGGCGCAGCACGGAACCAAGGAGGCGTTCCGGCTGCGTGACGAGCACTTCCACGTCCCGGAGCCGTGAATTGCCGGTACGCGATCAGCGCTGACGCGGGCTTAGGTGTGCTTGCGCAGGATCGGGATGCGCTGGCGTACGCGACTGAGCGTGGCCGGGATTTTGGATGCGGAGAACAGGGTGCGTAGCGCCCAGCTGTCGTCGCGGGGCAGCACGCCACCGCGCTGCAGGCCGTCCAGGATGTCGTAGAGGGTTTCGCCCTCCTCCATGAGTCCGTCGGCGTTGAAGTGGTACCGATCGACGGCCGGAGCCTGGATGAAACGGCCGTCGCCGTAGATGACGGGGGCCGTTTCATCGTAGGGATGCAGCCTCAGCCCGCCGCTCCAGTGGCCACTGCCGATGTAGCGGATCATGGTACGGACTTTGCCCTCTGGTGTGACGTCGATATAGACCTGGTCGGGCAGCGGGTCATAACGCCAGTCCGGGATCGCTTCGAAGAACGCGAAGTTGTAGGTGACGAAGTCATCAATACCGACGATGGTTCGACCGAAGGTAGTGACGTCGGTGTAGGTGACGTCGGGAGCGTACAACTCGTTGTTGATGTCCATGTCGCGGACCAAAAAGCTCCACCAGTATTTCTTCGCCCAGGTCATAACCCAGGACAGGTCCGTGTTGAAGTGTGTGCTGTAGTGGTCCAGCTTGCGGTCGAAGTCGACGAACCACTGTTTGGTCATCGCCTGGAGTTCGGGTTCCTGGATGACCCGAATGGGAACCGCCCGGTTTGAGTGAAGAAACTCCGGGACGTGGCCCTGCAAGCGGGGCTGGGCTAGGGCTTCTTGAAATTTTGCTTCATCGAACATTGCGGTCTCCTTTGATCACGATGTCTGTGGATCACGGTGCAGGACAAAGAAACAGGGCTTGGACATGCCGGGATAATCCATCAACCCCAGTACGGTGCTTTCGTCAACCAACCGGAACACGTCGACCACGGGCTTATCGCGGTAGGCCATCGCGGCCGTGGTAACTCCACGAAAAGTTGTGGTTGTCAGATCCGCTCCGTAGGTGCGCGCCCGCAGGATCGGCTTGAGTGCAGTTACCAGTCGCGGTGCGAGTCTCGGTATCCAGCGTGGCGCCGGGATCGGGTGCGAGATCAACCGCATCGGCACCGCCGACGGCTTCAATGCAAAGGGGTGTCCGGCCCTGTCGCGGACCATCAGCGGATGCACCGCGTGAATTCCGTCGAATTGTTTGCCGTACCACGACACGTTGGCCAATGCGCCGTCTAACGGACCTCCGGTCAGCACCTCCCGCCCTGCCCAGCGACCTCGAAGTGTCGCTACCGGGCAGGATGCGAGCGAGTCGAACAATGCCAACGCTTCGGCCTCAGTCATTGCAATCGGCCCGGTGCCCGCCGGCAGAGGGCTGGGGTCGGTCATGCAAATGCCTGGAACGCTGCGGGGCTTGCTCGGGGGTGACAGTGTCCGCCGCGCCGCGGTGAGCGTGGCGGTGTCTGCAGCGCCGAGGTACCAGCGCAAGACGAGCGACCGGATTCCCGGCAAGCTCAAGAGTGCGAACAGCGGAAGGGACGCCGCATATAGCGCGTAGAGCATCGGATCTGCGACGGCGGGCAGCCCGTTCAGGCGACGCGACGGGCGTGGTAATGCCGCGCATGCGACGGCGGCTGAGGCCATCAGCCCAATGTCGCCAGCTGTCTTCGGCACATCACGCCACCCTCTAGGAACAACCAGTGCGGCAGCAGCTTTGAACTGAGCGCTGCGGAAGCGACGACGAAGCTTGAACTTGGCGGCGATCGACCGGTAGTAGGCGTCCACCTGGGTTGCGGTCATCGGCACGTCGGCGGCGGGTACACCCATCATGATCGCCAGCGTTGACATCTCAGCGAAGTACCGGTCACGATCGGCCACACTCAAGCGCCGCGGGAGCCGCCCCTGGCGAAACGCGAACCGCTCGTATGCCGTCAGCGCGGCGTGGGAGATCGTGACCGCGCCGAACAACATGGTCTCCGGCGACGTCGCCGAATACGCGGGGGCGTCTTCGGTGGGCTGGCCGGTCATCGGCCGGTGGTAGTGCATCAAGCGGTCGGCGCACGCGACGGCGGACTGCTTGTCCGCAAAGAGAATCGGCAAAGGAACGCTCAACGTTCGGCGGAGCCGGTCATGGAAATAGCCATCTTTACGCGCGCTACCAAGCCCCCGCTGACGTTTGCGATTGGTCGGGAACAGTGGGTCGTGATCGACAAGAACCGACTGGAAGTCGATGTGCGGTACTTCCAGCAGATTGGTGATCTGCGCGATCATCAGGGCTGTGGCCGGGGCGGTAAAAACCTGCCACGCCAACGAATCCGGCCCAAAGAAGCCCTCGGGTCCCAGCTCTGCCACCGGGTAATCCGGTAAGCCACTAACCGACATGGGACACGAGTGTGTCCCATGGGTTGACGCCTGTCAACTACTTAGGCGGCCGGCGGCCCAGGAACAGGATTGCCATCATTGAGTCCGTGCAGTAGTCGACCAACTCCGACCGGCTGAATGCGGCCGTTCCCGAGAGCCATTCGATGAATATTGCCGCCAGCCCACCGGAGATCAGGGCCGTCTCAAGCGGATGGGCTGCCGACGTGCCACCCGGTTCGGCCATTTCCCGTGCGGCGAGCAGGAAGGCCGGCAGGGCCGGCGCCGCATGTCGTCGCAGAGCCTCATTCGCCAGTGCCTCCTGGAAGATCAACCGGCCATATGCCGGGTTCTCCTCCAAGAAGGCCGTGGCCGCGTCGAAACCGACGCGCAGTTGTTCGCGAATATCCGTGCCACTGGCATTGATGGCTGATCCGACCTCGGCGAGCAACTGTTGTACGGCCTGTTGATATGCCGCTAGCAATAAGGCGTCGGTGTCGGGGAACAAGTCGTAGAAGTAGCGGTGACTGACGTTGGCCACCCGGCAGACGGCCCGGACGCCTAGTCCGGACGCGCCGTCGCGCCCCAGGACCTCCACGCAGGCGTCTATCAGCCGTTGCCGTCGATCGTCGGCGCGCTCGGCCGACGAAGTGCCCCGCCATTGATTCGCGCTGTCCGGCGTCATGGCGGGCAGGCTACCGCGTCATCTGGGTGCCGGACCGCCCGCAAACTTCGTGAAGGCCGACGCCGAACGCTGCGGGCGCGATCACGTACTTTACAAAAACGGCGAATAATGTAAGGTCGGAAAAATGCCTACACCTGTCATCGTCGGCGCCGTTCGTACGGCCATCGGACGTTCGTTCAAGGGAACACTGGTCAACACGCCCCCCGAGACGCTGATCACCACGGTGCTGCCCGAGGTGGTGCGCCGGTCCGGCGTCGAGCCGACCGAGATCGACGACATCATTTTCGCTGAATCCCACTACGGTGGCGGCGATCTCGCCCGCTACGCGGCTGCTGCGTGCGGCATGGAGTCGGTACCCGGCCAGTCGGTCAACCGGCATTGCGCCGGCAGTCTGACCGCAATCGGCAACGCATCGGCGCAGATCGGTTCCGGGATGGAGCGGGTGCTGATCGCCGGCGGCGTGCAGTCGCTGTCGATGACGCCGCTGACGAACTGGCGCATCCCTGGTCCCGAGCTGAAGTTCGAGGAGCGCTGGATGCCTCCGACGCACCCGGAGACCCCGGATGCGCCCACCCGCGACATGTCGATCACCGTGGGGTGGAACACCGCGCAGGCGGCGGGCATCACCCGCGAAGAGATGGACGCCTGGGCCGCGCGGTCGCATCAGCGGGCGATCGCTGCGATCGACGCCGGCAAGTTCGTCGACGAGATCATCCCGCTGAAGGTCGAGCTCCCCGACGGATCGGTAGTTGAATTCAAGGTCGACGAGTTCCCCCGCCGCGACACCACAGCCGAGAAGCTGGCGGGCCTGAAGGTGCTGCACCCCGAGATCGAGGGATTCTCGATCACCGCCGGCAACAGCAGCGGCACCAACGACGCCGCGGCCGCGGTCGCGATCGTCGACTCCGACTACGCCCGCGACAAGGGCCTGACCGTCATGGGCACCGTCAAAGCCTGGGGCTCGGTCGGTGTCGCACCGCGTGACACCGGGCTCGGCGGCGTCAAGGTGATCGGCAAGGTGCTCCAGCGGGCCGGGCTGTCCGTCGGCGACGTCGCGCTGTGGGAGATCAACGAGGCGTTCGCCTCGGTGCCGATCGCGGCGTGCAAGGAATACGGCATCGACGAAGAGCTGGTGAACTTCTCCGGCAGCGGCTGCAGCCTCGGCCACCCGATCGCCGCATCCGGTGCCCGGATGGTGACCACGCTGCTCTACGAACTGAAGCGGCGTGGCGGTGGCATCGGTGTGGCCGCCATGTGCGCCGGCGGCGGCCAGGGCGGCGCGGTGGTGATCGAGGTCTAGCTAGCGCTTGGCCGAAGCCGGCGTGGCGCGACGCCGCGCCGGCTTGGCGTTCTGCTCGATCAGCCGCTCGGCGTGATCGAGAATGCAGTTGAGCCCGTAGTCAAAGTTGGCGTCATCTGCTGCGCCGATTCGATGCCCTTGCCTGGTGGTCTCTGCCAGCAGCGGGGTCACGGCCGGGTCGATGACGAGGGCCTCCTCGAAATCGGACGGCCCCTCGGCATCCGATGCCCGGTTCTTCTCATAGAGCCGCTGCAGCACCACCGACCCGCGGATGTGCACCGAGACCGTCGAATAGGTGTCGAAAGCATCCTGCGGCGACAAGCCGGCCTCCACCAGGCTGGCGATCGCCCGCTCCACTTCCTGGACGCCGAGCTGCGCGGCCCGCGGGCTCAGTGCGGCCCGAATCAGGATGAGATCACACAAGATCGGATTGCCCAGGAACGTCGACCGCATGCTGTGTGCGTGATTGCTCAGCGTCTGACGCCAGTCCTTGGCCTCCACGTATGGGGTGGCGAACGTGTACTGGCGTAGGGCCCGGGTGGTCATCGCATTGAGGAGGTCATCCTTTTTGCGGAAGTACCAGTAGATGCTCGTCACGCCGACGCCGAGATGCTTACCGAGCAACGGCATGCTCAGGTTGTCGACCCCGATCTGTTCGGCGAGCTCGAACGCGCCGTCGATGATGTCATCGGGGTTGATCGATCCGCGTTCGCGCCGTTGCCGTTTCTCGGCGACTGGCTGCTTTGCCACTGCGGGTACCTCCAGTTCTGGTCGACACGGCCGGATTCTTCGCCGTTAAACCTACCTGTGCCGCTCGCTCGCGCGGGGTAATGAGCTTCTCTTACCGTAAAGCCTATGGTAAGCATTTTGATATACCTTGTCACAACGCCTGAAGGGTGAGCCGTGTCAGAAGCGGTACTGCGCGAGCGTCGCGGACGGATTCTTATCATCACGATCAACCGGCCGGAAGCGCGCAACGCGGCCAACAAGGCGGTCGCCGAGGGGTTGGCTGCGGCCTGCGACGAATTGGACGACACTCCCGAACTGTCGGTCGGGGTGCTGACCGGGGCCGGCGGCAATTTCTGTGCGGGAATGGATCTCAAGGCGTTCGCGGCCGGGGAGTTGGCGTATGTGCCGGGGCGTGGGCTCGGCTTCACCGAGCGCCCGCCGCGCAAACCGCTCATCTCCGCGGTTGAAGGACACGCGGTGGCCGGTGGCACCGAGCTGGTGCTGGCCACCGACCTGGTGGTGGCCGCCCAGGGCGCGAAATTCGGTATCCCCGAGGTCAAGCGGGGGCTGGTGGCCGCCGGCGGTGGCCTGTTGCGGTTGCCGCACCGCATTCCGTATCAGAAGGCGCTCGAATTGGCTTTGACCGGTGAGAGTTTCACCGCCGAACAGGGCGCCCAGTGGGGCTTCGTCAACGTGCTCACCGAGCCGGGCGAAGCGCTGGACGGGGCCACCGCGCTGGCCGAACGGATCACCGCCAATGGCCCGCTGGCCGTCGCGGTGACCAAGGAGATCATGGTGAAGTCCGCCGGCTGGAGTCAGGACGAGATCTGGCAGAAGCAGGGTGAGCTGATCGCGCCGGTGTTCACCTCCCATGACGCCAAGGAGGGTGCCATCGCGTTCGCCGAGAAGCGCGCCCCGAACTGGACCGGCGCCTGACACTGGTCTGCGGCCGTGGATCTGGGTTTGCGCAACGCGCGCGCCGTCGTCGTCGGTGGTGGCCGGGGGATGGGACTGGCCACCGCTCGTTGTCTGGCCGACGACGGGGCCCGGGTGGCGGTCATGGCGCGCTCGGCTGCCGACCTGGACCGCGCGTGTGACGACCTGAGGGGACGCGGCAGTCCGGAGGCGATCGGCATAGTCGCCGACGCCTGCGATGAGCACCGGGTCCAGCGGGCCTTCGCCGACCTCGGTGAGCGCTGGGGCGGCGAGCTCAACATTCTGATCAACGCGGCCGGCCCCGACGTGCAGGGCACCTTCGAAGATCTCACCGATGAGCAGTGGCGCCGGGCGATCGACCAGGGCGCGATGGGGATGGTGCATACCGTGCAGGCGGCGCTGCCGTTGCTGCGCAAGGCCGAATGGGCTCGAATCGTCAATTTCTCGGCGCAGTCGACGCAGCGCCAAAGCACAGTCCTGGTTGCCTACACCGCGGCCAAGGCGATGGTCAACAGCATCTCGAAGAACCTGGCGCTGCTCCTGGCGCCCGAGGAGATTCTGGTCAACGTGGTCTCGCCCGGAAGCGTCGCCTCCGAGGCGCTGGTCGGCTGGGCTCGCTCGGTCGGGGTGGACGGGGAGGACCCCTACCGGCTGATGGAGGCCATCGCCGAGCATTTCGGCCACCCGGCGCAGCTGCCACGGGCGGGCCTGCCGGACGAAGTGGGCGCGGTCGCAGCCTTTCTGGCCTCCCGTCGCAACGCCTACATGACCGGCGCCAACGTCAACGTTGACGGCGGCTCGGATTTCACCTGATCGGCTGACCCGAATTTGCTCCTGACCTGCGTGCATAGTGGCTTGAGGCAGGAACCTCGGAGGTTGCGGAATGCGCTACCGAAAGGTATACAGTAAGAACTATCCGGTTGCTTCGAGGCGGAGGTTGCGGGGTCGATGACCGCGGTGCTCTACGACGTGCATGACGGCGTCGGGCTGATCACCTTCAACCGTCCGGAGCGGCTCAATTCCTGGGGCCCCGATATCGCCGCCGGTTTCTACGCCGCCATCGATGGTGCCGAGGCGGATCCCGCGGTGCGGGCGATCGTGGTGACCGGTAGTGGCCGGGGATTCTGCGCCGGTGCGGATCTGGGTGGCGGCACTCAAACGGGTCCCGACGCCGTCGACGCATCCGGCACCGACGTGTCCCAACTGGTCGGGGACCGCCCCCCGCATTTCCTGACCGAGTTGCGCAAACCCGTGATCGCGGCCATCAACGGCTCCTGCGTCGGAATCGGGCTGACCCATGCGCTGATGTGCGACGTGCGGTTCGCCGCGGCCGGTGCCAAATTCGCCACCGCCTTCACCCGTCGCGGCCTGGTCGCCGAGCACGGAATCACGTGGATACTGCCGCGACTGGCCGGCATGGGCCCGGCGATGGATCTGCTGTTGTCCGGGCGCACTTTCCTCGCCGAGGAAGCCCGCGAACTCGGCGTGGTCAACTACGTCGTCGAACCCGAAGAAATGCTGGAGCGTGCGACGGCCTACGCGCGTGACATCGCCGCACACTGCTCACCGGCGTCGCTGGCGGTGATCAAAGGCCAGGTCTACCGCGACGCACTAGACGACGTCGCCGCGGTCAGTGCACGTGCCGAAACCCTGATGTACGAATCGCTGGCGCGCCCCGACCTCATCGAGGGCATCACGAGCTTCTTCGAGAAACGCCCGCCGAACTTCCCGCCCCTCACCCAGAAAGGTTGAGCGCATGACTACCGCACCTGAACGGCTCCCGTACTTGGCCGTCGACGTCGACAACCACTACTACGAGCCGCTGGACGCGTTCACTCGGCACCTGCCCAAGGAATTCCGCAGCCGCGGTGTCCAGATGGTGCAGGACGGCAATCGCACCCTGGCGGTATTCGGCGGGGTCGTCAACCATTTCATCCCGAACCCGAACTTCGACCCGATCATCGAACCCGGCTGCCTGGATCTGCTGTTCCGCGGCGAGATTCCCGAAGGCGTGGAGCCGGCGTCGTTGATGAAGCTCGACCGGCTCTCCGAGCATCCCGAATACCAGAACCGCGACGCCCGCGTGCAGGTGCTCGACCGGCAGCGGCTGGAGACGGTGTTCATGCTGCCGACTTTCGCCTGTGGTGTGGAGGAGGGGCTCAAGCACGACATCCCCGCCACCATCGCGTCGGTGCACGCGTTCAACCTGTGGCTCGACGAGGACTGGGGCTTCGACCGTCCCGACGGCCGCGTGATATCCGCACCGATCATCTCGTTAGCCGACCCCGAAAAAGCAGTAGAGGAAGTCGAATTCGTGATCAGCCGCGGAGCCAAGCTGGTGTGTGTGCGCCCGGCGCCGGTGCCCGGCGAGGTTCGGGCCCGGTCCCTCGGTGACCCCGTGCACGACCCGGTGTGGGCGCGCCTCGCCGAGGCGGGCGTCGCAGTCGTCTTCCACCTGTCCGACTCCGGCTACATGGCGATCCCGGCGTTGTGGGGCGGCAGTGGCGTGTTCAAGGGATTCGGTAAACGCGACCCGCTGGACATGGTGATCATGGACGATCGCGCGATCCACGACACCATCGCCTCGATGATCGTGCATCAGGTGTTCACCCGTCACCCCAAGCTCAAGGTGGTCAGCATCGAGAACGGCTCCTACTTCGTCTACCGGCTGATCAAGCGGTTGAAGAAGTCCGCCAACAACGCGCCGTACCACTACAAGGAAGATCCGATCGAGCAGCTGCGCAACAACGTCTGGATTGCCCCCTACTACGAGGACGACGTGAAGCTGCTGGCCGACACCATCGGCGTCGACAAGATCCTGTTCGGTTCGGACTGGCCGCACGGTGAGGGCCTGGCCGACCCGACGACCTTCACCGCCGACATCCCGCAGTTCCCCGAGTTCAGCGTGGAAGATACCCGAATGGTAATGCGGGACAACGCATTGACTCTGCTGGGTGATCCGAACCGCTGCGCACCGGGCGTCGCCCACCTGACAGCTTCGGTCTGACGGTGGGCGAATGGACTCTCGGCGCGGTCCTCGACGCGATCGCCGAGGCCGTGCCCGACCGGGCCATGACGATCTGCGGGGACCGAAGTAGCACCTTCGCGCAATCCGCCGAGCGCAGCCGTCGACTGGCCAACTTCCTGACCGGTCGCGGTCTCGGCGTCCAGCGTGAGCGTTCGGAGTTGCGCAACTGGGAGTGCGGCCAAGACCGCGTCGCGCTGCTCATGCACAACGACCTGTACCCCGACATGGTGATCGGCTGCCTCAAGGCCCGCACGGTCCCGGTCAACGTCAACCACTACTACACCCCGGCCGAGGCCGGTGAGCTCCTCGACTATCTGCGTCCCCGAGCGGTGATCTACCACTCCAGCCTCGAGACGAAATTCGTTGACACGCTCCGCGAATCCGGCGCCGAGCTGCTGATCCGGATCGACGACAGCATCGCCGACGGACCCGGGCTCGACGCGGTATCGCTGGACGATGCCCTGGCGCAGGGCGATACCGATCAGGCGGTGACGCCGTCCCCGGACGATCTGCTGATGATCTGCACCGGGGGAACCACCGGGCGCCCGAAGGGCGTGCTGTGGCGACAAAGCGATATCTACGTGTCGTCGATGGTCGGTGACGACCACGCCTGCGCGGCGGAGATCCACCAGAAGGTGCAGTACGCCGGTGCGCCCTGGTTCGCGTTGTCACCGCTGATGCACGCCGCCGGACTGTGGACCGCATTCTCGGCGATTTTGAGCGGCCAGACAGTGATCCTCAACGACACCCGCACCAGATTCGATCCCCGTTCGGTGCTGGATATCGCAGCGCGGGAGAAGGTCGGATTGATGACCATGGTGGGCGACGCCTACGCCGCGCCACTGGTCGCCGAACTGCGCCGGGGTCCCTATGACCTGTCTTCCTTGCACTCGATCGGAACCGGCGGTGCCGCAACCAATCCGAAGTACCAGGCGGCGCTGCTGGAACTGCTCCCGCAGATCACCCTGATCAACGGCTACGGCTCCTCGGAGACCGGCAATCTGGGCTTCGGGCGAAGCCAGCGCGACGCGCGGCGTGACACCTTCGATCTGCGGACCGGGGGGTCGGTGGTGTCGCAGGACCGCACCCGGTTCCTGGAACCCGGTGATCCCGAGGTGGGTTGGGTGGTGCGGACCGGCCGGATCCCGCTCGGATACTTCGACGACGCCGACGCGACGCAGCGCACCTTCGGTGAGATCGACGGTCAGCGGATGGTGATCTCCGGCGACCGCGCCAGCATCGAGAAGGACGGAACGCTGCGGCTGTTCGGTCGCGACTCCCTGGTGGTCAACACCGGCGGGGAGAAGGTGTTCGTCGAGGAGGTCGAGGACGTGCTGCGCGCTCACCCGGCGGTGGCCGACGCGCTCGTGGTGGGCCGTGCGAGCGAGCGCTGGGGCGAAGAGCTGGTCGCGCTGGTTGTACCGCAACCGGATTCGGGTGTGGTCGAGGAGCAGTTGGACGCACACTGCCGATTGGTGCTGGCGGGCTTCAAAGTGCCCAAGGCGTACGTCATGGTGGCGCAGGTGCGCCGGCTGGGCAATGGCAAGGCCGACTATCGCTGGGCCAAACGACAGGTGAATGAGGTGGCTACGGCATGACGGGCATGAGCGAGCAGTCACAAGTAATCGATTGTCTGGCAAACGTGCACTTCGGCGAGAACGAGCAGCCGTCCTGGATGGTCAGAACTCGCGATGACTACTTCAAGGGACCCGAGTCGATGTTCGCGCCGGTCGACATGTCGGCGCTGCTCGACGAGATGGACACCCACGGCGTGACCAAGGCCGTCTTGATGGACAACCTGGTCAAACCATCGGTGACCGCGCGAAAGTTCGTGGAAGCCCGGCCAGATCGGTTCGCGCTGGCAATGGGCGGCATGAACCTGCTGCGTCCGGTGCCCGCGCTTCGGGAATTGAGTGCCGTCGCGGGCGACCTGCCGGTGGTCTACGCCGTTGTGGGGCCGAGCTTCTGGGGCGATGGCCAGTATCCGCCCAGTGACGCGGTCTACTATCCGCTCTACGCCAAGTGCGCCGAGCTGGATCTGCCGCTGTGCGTCAACACCGGAATTCCGGGGCCGCCGATCCCCGGTGAGGTGCAGCACCCGATCCACCTGGACCGGGTCTGTGTGCGATTTCCCGAATTGCGACTGTGCATGATCCACGGCGCCGACCCCTGGTGGGACGTGGCGATCCGCCTGCTCATCAAGTACCGCAACCTGCGGCTGATGACCTCGGCCTGGTCGCCGAAACGACTGCCGGAAAGCCTGCTGCACTTCATGCGCACCCGGGGCGCCGGCAAGGTCATCTTCGCCTCGGACTGGCCGGTGCTGCGGATGGACCGGGTAGTGCCCGAGGCGCGCGCTCTGGACCTACCACCCGACGTGCTCGACAAGTACCTCTACCGCAATGCCGCCGACTTCTTCTTCGCCGAACGCGGCGCCGTACCCGAACAGGAGAGCTGAGATGGATCGTTTCGAACTGCGCAGGCTGGACTACAGCCTGACCGAGGACCACGTCGCGTTGCAGGCTGCCTACAAACAGTTCTTCACCACGCATAGCCCGATCGAAACAGTACGTGCCGCAGAGGAATCCGGGTTCGACAAGAACCTGTGGGAGCGGCTATGTGCGATGGGCGCCACCACCATGGCGCTGCCGGAATCGGTCGGTGGCGACGGAGCCACGCTGGTGGACCTTGCGCTGGTCGCCGAGGAGATCGGTCGCTCCCTGGCGCCGGTTCCCTGGATCGACCAAGTCTGCGCCGCGCGCCTGTTGGGCCGCCTCGGTGGGTTATCGCCGGACGCCGACGCCACCGCCGACATCGTGAGCGGGAATCGACTGATTGCGTTCGACCCGCACCAGGAGGCCACCGCCGGCCCGCGGCTGCTGCCGACGGGTTCGATCGCCGACACGATCATCGTCCGTGACGGGGATGCGGTGGTGCGCCTGGCGTTCGCAGCCCGGCCGGTTCGCGTCGACAACATCGGCCGGTTGCCGATGGCATGGGTCGACCCGGCCGAAGCCGACGCGGCGACCGTGCTGGCCAGCGGGCCTCAGGCGCTGGCGGAATATCAGCGGGCGCTGGATGAATGGCGACTACTGACCGCCTCAGCGCTGGTCGGGATGGTGGAGCAGACCATGACCATCGCCGCGGAGTTCGCCAAGACCCGATACACCCTGGGTGTGCCGATCGGCACCCTGCAGGCGATCTCGCACCCACTGGCGAATATGGCGATCACGGTCGCCTCCGGACGTAACCTGGCCTACCGCGCCGGATGGTTCATGGACAACGAGCCCGATGAGCGGCCGGAGCTGGCGGCCTCGGCCTTCGTCTTCATGGCAGAGGAAGCCGCCAAGGCCGCCACCATGGCGGTCCACATCCAGGGGGGTCTGGGCGTGTCAGCCGAAGCCGCGGCCACCGCGTACCTGGTCCGGGCCCGCGGCTGGCCCCTGGCCGGGGGCGATCCCGGAGTCACTGCCTGCCGCATAGGGGAGCTCGTCGCCGTTCGTGAAACCGCCGCCCGCGAAACCGCCGCCCACGCAGCCGAATAGGACACCAACGATCATGGACTTCTCACAACCACAGCTGACCGACGATGACTTGGCTTTCCGCGACGAGGTACGCGCATTCCTGGCCACTCACGTGACTGAGGACGTCAAGCGCCGCGACCGCGAGACCGGGGACAACTTCGACGAGGTCGTTCACCTGGCGCTGGGCGCCGCGGGTTACCTGGAGGCGGAGTGGAAAACCGAGGCCGACGGCGGCCTACCCCGCGTGCGCCGACGTATCTGGGAACTGGAGAAGCGCCGCGCCCACGTGCCCTGGGTCACCTGGGGAACCACGGCGATGGTGGCCCGGTCGGTCGCCTCCTTCGGCTCGCCCGAGCTGCGTGAGGAGATTCTGCCCGGGGTCTTCAGCGGCCACATCCGACTCTGCTTGGGCTACACCGAGCCCGAAGGCGGCTCCGACGTCGCAACCTGCAAGACCCGCGCGGTGCGCGACGGCGACAACTGGATCATTAACGGCTCCAAGATGTTCACCACCGGCGCCCACAACTGCCAGTACGTCTTCCTGATCACCAACACCGATCCAGAGGCGCGGAAACACAAGAGCCTCACCATGTTCCTGGTTCCGTTGAACACTCCGGGCATCGAGATCCAGGGCCTCCGCACCGTCGACGGCGACCGCACCAACATCGTCTACTACAGCGACGTGCGCGTCGACGACAAGTACCGCCTTGGCGAGGTCAACGGCGGATGGACCGTGCTGCGTGAGCCGCTCAACGTCGAACACGGCGCTGTGGACGCCAATCCCGATGGATTGCAGGATGTCTCGATCATGATGCACCAGGCGAACTTCATGGCCGTCGCTGTCGACAAGGCGGGCGAGGTGGCCGGGCGGTCGGGGAGCATCGCGGATCGTTCGGTGGCCTACCGGCTCGGGCGCGCCGCGGCGCGGGTGGAGGCGTCGCTGTCGGCGCCATCCATTTTCGGACGGGTGGCACTGGCGCAGGCGATGCGCGATGTCTCGCCGGACCTGATGGACCTGCTCGGAAGTGCGTCGGCGCTGCCGATCGACACCGACGGTGCCATCGACGGCGGGGCGAGCGACTACGTCTTCCGGTTCGCTCCGCTGGTCGGCATCTACGGCGGGACTCTCGAAGTGTTCCGCAACATGATCGCCCAATACGTACTGGGCCTGGGCAAGCCGAACTATTCGCCCCCGGTGGTTAAGACGTCGTAGTCATGATTCGGCGGTGGTAGCTCGAGGGAGCCTCGCCGGCAAAGCGGGTGAACGCCCGGGTGAACGCGCTCAAGCTGTCGAAGCCGATAGCCGTTGCGGTCTGCTGGACCCCCTGGTCGGGGGCGGCCAGCAGCGCCATCGCCTGCAGCATTCGGGCGTGTAGCAGGTAGGTGCGCCAGGACATGCCGATCACCGCTTCGAACTGACGGCGCAGGGTGCGCTCGGAGACGGCGACGGCGTGGGCGACCTCCGCCGCGGTCACCGACGCCAGGTGTTCCTTGGTGTAGACCATGGCCGCGCCGACGATCGGGTGATCCGAGGTGGGCAGGCTCAGCGGCGCCTCGTGGTCCAATGCGGCAGAGACCAGGTGCCCCAGGGTGCGGAAGAAGTCATCGGAGACCACGTCGCCGTCGGCCCGTTCGATTGGCCAGCGCAGCGAATGCAGCATCATCTCCCGGATTAGCGGCGAAACGGTCAGGATGCGGGCCCGGTCGCCGGCGTGGGCGACCAGCTCAGGGTCGAACATCACCGCCACGGTGCGCACCTCGGCGCGCATGACGGCCTGATGCTCCAGGCCGGCCGGGATCCAGGCCGCCTGCTGCGGTGGCAACAGATAGTGCGCCGCGGCGGTCTCGACTTCGACCACGCCACCGACGGCGTACTCGATCTGGTGCAAGTCATGGGAATGCCAGCCGGTGACCAGTTGCCGTCCCTCGTAGAGGTAGCTGCCGGCCCGCGCGCGGCCGCCACGGCGCAGATCGATGTTGGCCGGTTCTGCAAAATCTATGGCCGAACGCGCGGAGACGGTCACGATTTTCCAGGGTACTAGTAGAGCCATGAACATCGACGACTTGATCCTGGTCAGCATCGACGACCACGTGGTGGAGCCGCCCGACATGTTCCTCAACCATGTCCCGGCCAAGTACAAGACGGAGGCACCGATCGTCGTCACCGACGAAAAAGGCGTCGACCAGTGGATGTATCAGGGCCGCCCGCAAGGCGTCAGCGGGCTCAATGCGGTGGTGTCATGGCCCGCCGAGGAGTGGGGCCGCGACCCCGCCGGTTTCGCCGAGATGCGTCCCGGGGTCTACGACGTGCATGAGCGGGTGCGCGACATGAGCCGCAACGGCATCCTCGCCTCGATGTGCTTCCCGACCTTCACCGGGTTCTCCGCGCGGCACCTCAACATGACGCGCGAGGACGTCACCTTGGTGATGGTGTCGGCCTACAACGACTGGCACATCGATGAGTGGGCCGGCTCCTATCCGGGCCGCTTCATCCCGATCGCGATCCTGCCGACCTGGAATCCCGAGGCGATGTGCGCCGAGATCCGCCGGGTGGCGGCCAAGGGCTGCCGGGCGGTCACCATGCCCGAACTGCCACACCTGGAGGGACTGCCCAGCTACCACGACGACGAGTACTGGGGCCCGGTGTTCCGCACGCTGTCGGAGACCGGCGTGGTGATGTGCCTGCACATCGGCACCGGCTTCGGCGCGATCAGCATGGCCCCCAACGCCCCGATCGATAACCTGATCATCCTGGCCACCCAGATCTCGGCGATGTGCGCCCAGGACCTGCTGTGGGGTCCGGCGATGCGCAACTACCCGGACCTGAAATTCGCGTTCTCCGAGGGCGGTATCGGTTGGATCCCGTTCTATCTGGACCGCAGCGACCGGCACTACACCAACCAGAAGTGGCTGCGCCGCGACTTCGGCGACAAGCTGCCGTCCGAAGTGTTCCGCGAGCATTCGCTGGCCTGTTATGTCACCGACAAGACGTCGCTGAAGCTGCGGCACGAGATCGGTATCGACATCATCGCCTGGGAGTGCGACTACCCGCACTCGGACTGCTTCTGGCCGGATGCCCCCGAGCAGGTGCTCGCCGAGCTGGAGGCCGCCGGCGCCGACGACTCCGACATCAACAAGATCACCTGGGAGAACTCCTGCCGGTTCTTCGGCTGGGATCCGTTCGCGCACACGCCGCGTGCGCAGGCGACGGTAGGCGCGCTGCGGGCGACGGCCACCGACGTGGACGTCTCCATCCGGCCGCGGGCCGAATGGGCGCAGCGGTACGCGCAGAAGCAGTTGGCGCAGGCCTGACGCGATGGTGTCTGTGATCACCGGTGGCGCCGGCGGGATGGGGCTGGCCACCGCGAAGATCGTCGGCCGCGAGCAGCCGGTCGTGCTCTGCGATGTCCGGCAAGACCGGCTGGACGCCGCGGCGGCCTTGAAAGGCTTCGACGTCCGGCTGATCAATTGCGACGTCACCGATCGCGACGCGGTCGCTGCGCTGTTCGACACCGCGGCCGGCATCGGGCCCGTCACCTCGGTGATCCACACCGCCGGAGTCAGCCCGAGCATGGGGGATGCCGACTATGTCATGCGGACCAATGCCGTGGGCACCGTCAACGTCAACGAGATCTTCTTTGGTGCGGCACCCGAGGGCGCTGCGATCGTCAACGTGGCGTCGATGGCGGCTCACCTGCTGCCCGAGGAGTTGATCCCGGCCGGGCAGTTCCCGCTGGCACTGCAGGACGGCCCGGCGTTCGTGGACACCATGGCGGCCGGCTACAGCGGGTTTCCCGAAGAGGTGCGCTCGGGCATCGCTTACGCGGTGAGCAAGGCGTTCGTACGCTGGTACTCCAGCTCGCAGGCCGAGCGGTTCAATGGGCGCGGGCTGCGCATCGTCTCGGTGTCACCCGGTTCGGTGGACACCGAGATGGGCCGGCTGGAGGAGCGGGCCGGCGCCGGGGCGCTGGTCACCGACGCCGCGGTCCCACGCTGGGGAACGCCCGAGGAGATGGCCGAGCTGCTGGCATTCTGCGTCAGCGCCAAGGCGGGATATCTCACCGGAACCGACATCCTCAACGACGGCGGTGTGGTGGCGTCGATGCGGGAGCGAGCGCGCGTGGCGGCCTCCGACTGACGTCCGCCGCGAACTTGCGTGCGTCGACTATTCGACGTATTTTTCGAAAGTATGACGGCAGCGACGGACGCGGACGGCACGGCCCGTCCGGTCTCCTCGCCGCCGACCGAGCGGGTGATGCGGATCCTGGAGCTGCTGGCCGCCGACCCGGAACGGCATTTCTCCCTGTCGGAGATCTCGCAGACCCTGGGCATCAGTCACGGCACCTGCCACGCGATCCTCGCCACTCTGGCTAGCCGGCAGTGGCTGGTGCGCGACCGCCAGTAGGGTGGATATTCCTGGGGCCCCGCGCTGGCCGCGCTCGCCCGCCCCATCAACCGGCAGGCCTTCCGGCCGGAGCTGCAGCGGCTTTTCGACGCGGTCGGCCGACAGGTGATCCTCGGTGCTCGCCAGGGTGCGACGGTGGTGGTGACCGATTCGGTCGGGGAGTCGATCGCCGGTCTGCGGTTGGGTGCCGGCTTCCGGATTCCGCTGGTGGCGCCGTTCGGCCGTGAATTCATCGCCGGCGCAGGCGAACCGGTCAAGAAGGAATGGCTCAGCGGGCTGGGCGCACCATCGCCGCGGTTGCGGCGACGGCTGGCCGCCGTGCTCGACGAGGTCGGCCGGCGCGGCTACGCGATCGACCGGATGAGCCGCGAATACGTCCGGGTGTACTCGGCGCTGCAGGCGCTGGCGGCCGACGGCGAGCCGGACGAGATCACCGCCCGGTTGGCCACGGCGTTCGCCGATCTCACCGAGGTCGACTACTTGCCCGACGAACTCGGCGACACCGAGCGGCATCCGATCGCCAGCGTCTCGGCGCCGGTTCGCGACGCCGACGGGACGGTGACGATGTCGGTGGGAGTCGCCCCCTTCGCAGCCTTGACCGCCGCGGAGGTCGCCGATCTCGGTGTGGCCGTACGAGAAACCGCCGCGCGTATCCAATCGCAGTGGACTGCACGTGGAGAACATGAGGAGAGCTCGTGAGCGTGACGCTCAGCGTCGAACAACGCCAACTCGGCGAGTCGTTGCGGCAGTTCGCCAGCCGGCGCGCGCCGATGACCGATACCCGAAAGGCCTTCGATGCGCTGGCGAACGGAGAATTACCACCCTGGTGGGATGACCTGGTCGCTAACGGGTTTCACGCGATTCACCTGCCCGAAAACTGCGGCGGACAGGGCGGTGGGCTGCTGGACGTCGCCGCGGTACTGGAGGCCGCGGGAACAGTGTCTCTACCGGGTCCACTGCTGCCGACGGTGACCGCCGGCGCGGTCGGTCTGCTCGCCGAGGCCACGCCGGCGCGGGAGGAGTTTCTGCGGGCGGTCGCCGCCGGGGCCCCGGCCACCGTCGTGCTGGCCGGACAGTCCGACTTCACCGCGCGACGGACCGATGACGGCTGGTCGATCAGCGGTACCTCCGAGGTGATCTCCGGCGCCCGCGCGGCCCGGCTTGCGCTGGTCTGCGCCACCGGTGACGACGGTATGGACGTATGGGCGGTCGTCGACACCGACCGAGCAGACGTCCAGTCGGTGACCGGAACCGACCTGCTCACCGACCTGGCCACCATCACCGTCGTCGATCACCCGGTGAGCACCGACGATGTCCTGACCGGAATCGATTCCGAGCGTGCCGAATACCTCGCCGTCGGGCTGGTGGCTGCGGTGTGTGCCGGGATCGCCGAATGGTGTGTCGAGGCCGCAACCGCGCACCTGCGCACCCGCGAACAGT
The DNA here is from genome assembly GCF_963378105.1 of Mycolicibacter sp. MU0102. Lineage (NCBI taxonomy): Bacteria > Bacillati > Actinomycetota > Actinomycetes > Mycobacteriales > Mycobacteriaceae > Mycobacterium > Mycobacterium holstebronense. Next base: position 3,746,524 of record NZ_OY726398.1, on the reverse strand, counting down.
TCGGCGTCGCGATCGGCACCTTCCAGGCCCTGCAACACAATGCGGCCATGCTGCTGGTCAACGCCGAACTGGCCTGCGCAGCGGCCTGGGACGCGCTGCGCGCCGCGACCGACAGTCCCGAACAACATCGGATGGCCGCGGCCACCGCCGCGCTGACGGCGGTCGCGCCGTGTCCGGACACCGTGTTCGACACCTTGACGATGTTCGGCGCGATCGGGTTCACCTGGGAACACGATCTGCACCTGTACTGGCGCCGCGCCACCAGCATCGCCGCTTCGATCGGTGCTGCCACCGACTGGGCTCGCCGGCTCGGCGAGCTGACCGTCGGGCAGCAGCGGGACTTCACCGTCGACCTCGGCGGCGCGGAAGCCGAATTCCGGGCGGGCGTGGCCACGACTCTCGACGCCGCCCAAGCGCTGGCCAACGACGGTCCGGGACGCCAAGGCGACTACCCCCACTTCGAAACGGGCCCGCAGCGGACGCTGATCGCCGACGCCGGACTGATCGCCCCGCAGTGGCCCGCGCCGTGGGGACGCGACGCCTCCCCATTGCAGCAGCTGATCATCATCGAGGAGTTCGCCAAACGACCCGGGCTGGTCCGGCCGTCACTGGGCATCGCCGAATGGATCCTGCCCTCGCTCGTGCGCGCTGCACCGGATGCCCTGCAGCGGCGGCTGATTCCCCCGACCCAGCGCGGCGAACTCGCTTGGTGCCAACTGTTCTCCGAGCCCGGGGCCGGCTCCGACCTGGCGTCGTTGACCACTCGCGCGGTCAAGGTCGACGGCGGATGGCGCATTAGCGGCCACAAGATCTGGACCTCGGCAGCGCAGCGCGCCGACTACGGCGCACTGCTGGCCCGTACCGATCCCGCGGTGGCCAAGCATCGCGGGATCGGCTATTTCATCGTGGACATGCGCTCGCCGGGGATCGAAGTCCAGCCGATCGTAATGGCCACCGGGGCAGCCGAATTCAACGAAGTGTTCCTCGCCGACGTCTTCGTACCCGACGAGATGCTGCTCGGGGAGCCCACCGAAGGCTGGCAACTGGCGATCGCCACGATGGCCGAGGAGCGCACCGCCATCAGCGGATACGTCGAGAATGACCGGGCTGTGGCGCTGCGGGCCATCGCCGCGGCCCCGGGCCGATCGCGCGGAGACGCACTGCGCGCACTGGGCGAACTCGACGCATACGCCAACGCGATCAGGGCGCTCGGGGTGCGCGAGACCATCAGGCTGCTGGACGGCGAAGGCATGGGGGCGTCGTCAAGCATCGCGAAAGTGGCGATGAACGTGCTGCTGCGCCGCACCTTCCACGCCACATTGGCAACCGTAGGGCGATTGGCGATGGTCGCCGATTCCGACCCGGCAGTTGTCGAGCCGTATCTGTTGTCGCCGGCCGAGCTGATCGGCGGCGGTACCAAGGAAATTCAGCTGAACATCATCGCCCAGATGATTCTCGGCCTGCCCCGCAAATGAGATAAAGGACACCCCGCATGGGACTACGTGGAGACGCCGCGATCGTCGGCTATGTCGAGCTGCCGCCGGAACGGATGAACAAGGCCACCCCGGCCCCGTTCACCCTGGAGCAGTGGGCCGAGTTGAGCGCGGCAGCACTGGCCGACGCGGGCCTTCCGGGCGAACTCGTCAACGGCATCGTCACCTCGCACCTGGGCGAATCGGAGATCTTCGTGCCGTCCACGATCGCTGAATACCTCGGGGTTCCAGCGCGGTTCGCCGAGATCGTCGACTTGGGTGGGGCCAGTGCCGCGGCCATGGTCTGGCGCGCCGCGGCGGCGATCGAACTGGGCATCTGTGATGTGGTGCTGTGCGCGCTGCCGGCCCGCTACATCACCCCGATGTCGGAACGTAAACCCAAGCCACTGGTCGATGCCATGTTCTTCGGGTCCTCGAGCAACCAATACGGTTCTCCGCAAGCAGAGTTCGAGATTCCCTACGGCAACCTGGGGCAGAACGGCCCCTACGGCCAGGTCGCCACGCGCTACGGCGCCGTCTACGGCTATGACGAACGGGCGATGGCCAAACTGGTCGTCGATCAGCGCACCAACGCCAATCACACCGACGGCGCCATCTGGCGCGACACCCCGCTGAGCGTCGAGGACGTGCTGGCCAGCCCGGTGATCGCCGATCCGCTGCACATGCTGGAGATCGTGATGCCCTGTGTGGGCGGCGCCGCGGTGGTGATCGCCAGTGCCGACATCGCCAAGCGAGCCCGCAACCGTCCGGTGTGGATTAAGGGATTCGGCGAACACGTGCCGTTCAAAACCCCGACGTACGCAGCCGATCTGCTGGCGACTCCCATCCGCGAGGCCGCCGACACCGCCTTCGCCATGACGGATCTGACGCGCGCGGACATGGACATGGTCTCCATCTACGACTGCTACACGATCACCGTGCTGTTGTCGCTGGAGGACGCGGGGTTCTGCGAGAAGGGCAAGGGCATGCAGTTCCTCGCCGATCATGACCTGACCTTCCGCGGCGACTTCCCGCTCAATACCGCGGGCGGTCAACTCGGATTCGGCCAAGCCGGCCTGGCCGGCGGTATGCACCACGTCTGCGACGCCACTCGCCAGATCATGGGCCGGGCTCAGGCCGCGCAGGTGGCCGACTGCAACCGGGCCTTCGTCTCGGGCAACGGCGGAATCCTGTCGGAACAGACGACGCTCATCCTGGAAGGGGACTAGACCGGAGATGATCACTTTCGAACGGCCGATGCCGGTCAAGACCCCCACCACCGCTCCGTTCTGGGATGCGCTGGCGCAGCACCGCATCGTCATCCAGTACTCGCCGTCGACCGAGAGCTACGTGTTCTATCCGCGAGTCCGCGCTCCGCGCACGCTGGCCGATGATCTGGAATGGCGCGAAATCTCCGGGATGGGCACGCTGTACTCCTTCACGGTGGCCCGCCGCCCGGTCGGGCCGCACTTCGCCGACGCCGTCCCGCAGCTGCTGGCGATCGTCGAATGGGATGAGGGACCGCGGTTCTCCACCGAACTGGTCAACGTTGATCCCGCTGATCTGGCGGTGGGAATGCGGGTGCAGCCGGTGTTCTGCGACTACCCGGACCACGACGTCACGATGCTGCGCTACGAACCGGCGCCGAGTCGTGGCTGACGACACCGCGGCGCAGATCGAGGCGATCAAACGCCTGAAGTCGCGCTACTGCCGGTATCTGGACACCAAAGACTGGGTGGCCTGGCGCGCGCTGTTCACCGATGATTTCGTCAGCGATACATCGAGTGCGGGTGGCAAAGTCATCACTGGCGCCGACGAATTCGTGGCCTTCACCCGAAAAAGCCTGCGAGATGAGCCCACTGTCCACCAGGTCCACGCGCCCGACATCGAGCTGGACTCACCGACCACGGCACATGGAGTGTGGGCGCTGGAAGACGTGGTGCGATTCGGCCCCGGCGTCAACCTGCGCGGCTACGGCCACTACACCGAGACCTACGAAAAGGTCGACGGCGACTGGCGGATCAAGACCTCGACGCTGACCAGGCTGCGCGAGGACATCTTCAACGGGCTGTTCGCGGTCTATCTCTCGCCGCGGGTTCGATCGTTGCTGGCCAGAGTCGTCGGCCGGTTCATCGATTGAGTGCTTGACGCTGGCTGTCCGGGCCGATCGCCGGCTCGATCGCGGGGACCCTCATACGCCATACTGAATGTATTACGGGAATAGCTATAGTATAGGCGCCGGGGCGGCCCCGGGTCGTCGTGTCCAAACAAGGGGAGTGTTCGTGGAGATCGAAAACAAGCGCGCGATCATCGTCGGTGGTGCATCGGGGTTCGGTAAGGCGACAGCGGAGCTGTTGGCCAAACGCGGTGCCCAAGTGGCTGTCTTGGACCGGCCGCAGTCCAAGGGCAAGGAAGTGGCCGAATCGATCGGCGGCCTCTTCTTCGAAGCCGACATCACCGACTTCGCTGGTACCGAGCGGGTGCTGAACGAGGCGGTCGAGGCGTTGGGCGGGCTGCACATCGCGGTCACCACCGCGGGTGGCGGTATCGGACAACGAACGATCAAGCGGGATGGACCGCACGACCTGGAGGCCTTTCGCAGCACCCAGGATCTCAATGTCGTCGGGACCTTCAACGTCAGCCGGCTCGCGGCCTGGCACATGAGCACCAACGAGCCCGAAGACGACGAGCGCGGCGTGATCATCAATACCTCCTCGATCGCGGCGTTCGAAGGCCAGATCGGGCAGGTCGCCTACACGGCGTCCAAGGCCGCGATCGCCGGAATGTGCCTGACGATGGCCCGCGATCTGGGCAGTGTCGGCGTCCGCGTGCTGGCGATCGCGCCCAGTCTGTTCGCCACGGGCCTCACCGAGGGCATCCCCGACGAGTTCGCCGCCGTGCTGACCAAGGATGCGGCGTTCCCCAAGCGGCTGGGCCGCCCGGAGGAGTACGCCAAACTGGCGGCCGCCATCGTCGAGAATCCGATGCTCAACGGCCAGTGCATCCGTCTGGACGCCGGCCAGCGCTTCGCGCCGAAGTGACCCTGCGTTGACTCTGCGGCCAGGGTGGTGAATTGCGGTGTGTCGCAGCCCTGACCGCAGAGTCAACACTAGGCGTCGGCGAATGCCGGTGGCTTGAGCGCGGCCGGGTCCGGATTCGCGATCGGGCGCCCCATGAACCGGCGGGCGTTGTCACCCATGAAGTCATAGGTGCGCCGAACGTCCATGCCCTCGGCGTACTTCCAGAATCCCTTCGGCTCGGCCAGACCCTCGGGATGCGGATAGTCCGATCCGAACAGCACCTTGTCCCAGCCGACGGTGTCCACCACATCGGAGACGGCGCCCTCCCAGAACGGGCTGACCCAGATGTTGCGCCGGAACACCTCATGCGGATGCTCGGGGAAGTTCTGCGGCATCTTCTTGTACAGGTCGCCGAAGTCGTGAAACAGCGGCCCGATCCAGGAGCTGCCGTTCTCCACGCTGGCGATGCGCAGCTTGGGGAAGCGGGTCAGGGTGCCGTGGCAGATCAGCGCGGTGATCATGTCGGCGATCTCCCGGTGCCCCAACACCATCCAGCGGAAAGCGCTCTGCGTCATGAAGTTCTGTGTGTAAGGCGGTTCCCAGCGGCCGACGTAGGCGTCGAGCGGCGGGAAGCTGGCATGCAACACGATGGGCAGACCGGCGGCCTGGACATCACGCCAGAACGGGTCGAACTCCGGCAGCGCCGGGGAGCGCCAACCGTGGATGCCGTTGACCGGCCCGGGTTTGATCAGCGCCACTGCTGCGCCCTGATCGAGGATGTACTCCAGTTCTCGCTGGGCGCCCTCGACCTCGGACAGGTTGATGATCGGCGTGGAGAACACCCGGCCGTCGTAGTCATAGGTCCAGTGCTCGGCCATCCACTGGTTCAGGGCGTGAACAATTGCCAGCGTGAGCTCCGGGTCGTCGGCGCTGGAATGCTCCACCAAGCTGGCCAACGTGGGGTAGTTCAACGCTTCGGTGACGCCCTGGCGGTCCAGTTCGGCGACCCGGTCCGCGGGGTTGCGGGTTGCCGGCGGCGCCTCGATCGCCCTGCCCTGCATCTCGCGCAGGGTCAGGCCCTCGGTGTTCTCCCCAGCGAAGAACTTCTCGTGTGCGCCCGGTGCGGCCACCCGCTCGAAGGTGGGGTTCGGGATGAAGTCGCTGACCTTGCCGTTGATGATGATCCGGGTCTGGCGGCCGATCTGGGCGAATTGGACCGCCCGCGAGTACTTCTCCGGCAGGTACTTGGTCAGCGCCTCGGGGGTCTCGTACATGTGCTGGTCGGCATCGAAGATCGGTGCGTCACGGAACTGGCTCATGGGTGTCTCCCGGTCGCTAGGTGGTCAGGATGGTTGCCGCGGCCGTGCCCGGTGCCCCGTAGAGCTGAGCGAACCCGACTTTGGGTTCGCCGGGCACCTGGCGGTCGCCGGCTTCGCCGCGCAACTGGCGCACCAGCTCGTGGATCTGGCGCAGTCCCGACGCGCCGATCGGCTCACCGTTGGCGATCAGCCCGCCGTCGGTGTTGATCGGCAGTGATCCGGTGATCTCGGTCGCGCCGTCGGCCAGCAGCTTCTCCTGGTCGCCGTCGGCGCAGAAGCCGCACTCGGCCATATGGATGATCTCGGCGCCGGCGTCGGTGTCCTGCAACTGGATAACGTCGACATCTTCGGGCGCGACACCGGCCTTTTCGAAGGCAGCGCGGGCGGCGTACACCGTGGGCGCCACGTCTTCGGTCACCGGGGCGAAGGTGGTGTTCACCTCGTAGGCGCCGTAGTGCCGAGTGCGGACCTCCACCGCGCGCAGGTACACCGGCTTGTCGGTGTAGCGGTGCGCGATGTCGGCGCGGCACATGACCACCGCCGCCGCGCCCTCATCCGGTGCGCAGAACATGTACTGGGTCAGCGGATAGTTCAGCATCGCCGAGCCCAGGATCTCCTCCTCGGAGATCGGCTTACGCCGGAACGCATTCGGGTTCAACACGCCGTTGCGGAAGTTCTTCGCCGCGACTTTGGCCAACGTCTGCTGGGAGATGCCGTGATCGTGCAGGTAGCGATTGGCCTTCATGCCGAAGAACTGAGTGGTCAGGTACTGACCGTTCTCGGCATACCACCGCGGCATTCCGACCAGCGCCGGGTCTTCGGTGAACGCCCCGCGCGGGTGCTTGTCCAGGCCGACGGCGATGCCGATGTCATAGTCGCCCAGCCGGATACCGTCGGAGCAGACCTTGGCCGCGCTGGCAGCGGTGGCACATGCGTTGAACACGTTGGTGAACGGGATACCCGACAGCCCGACCATCCCGACGATCGCATCGGGATTGGCCACCGTCCAGCTGCCACCGGTCGCGGCGCCGATGTCTTTCCAGTCCACCCCCGCGTCGGCCACCGCGGCGAAGATCGCATCGACCCCCATCGCCATCGCGGACTTGCCCTCAAATCGGCCGAACGGGTGCAGGCCGACACCGATGATCGCTACGTCATGAGTCATGGGATCGCGGTCTCCTATACCGGCCGGAAGGCGAAGGTGATGACCTCGTTGCCGTCGGCGTCGGAGGTGAACGGAATCATGACCAGCTCCACCGGCATGCCGAATTCCAGCTTGTCCGGCTCGTTCTCGGTGAGGCGACCTTCGACCCGGATGACGTCGCCCAGCTGCACCAGACCGACACCGAACGGTACGAAGTCCTTACCGGTTGGACCCAGATATGGCGCCCCGGGCGGAAAGCCCTGAGTGGTCCAGGCCACCAGGGTGCCGGTGCGCGGCAGCAGCTCCTGGCTCATCTGGTCGCCGCTGCAGCTCGGACAGCGTGGCTGGGCCGGGAACACCGTGGCGGCGCAGCCGCCGCAGCGGCTGCCGATCAGCTGCGGGCTGGCGTCCGGCCACGTCGAAATGTCGGGTGCTAGAGCTTTCTGCATCGGTCCTCCGTTGACTCTGCGTTGGTGGCGGAAAGGGTCGAGTAGGCAGCTCCGTGGCCGCAGACTCAACGACGGTTAGGCGATAGCGCCCGATTCTTTGAGCTTTTCGATGCGTTCCCAGTCGATTCCGAGCTCCATCAACACGATCTCGGTGTGCTCGGATGCCTGCGGGGCGCGGGTCGTCTCCAGCGGCTCATGGTTGAACTGGACCGGACCGCGGACCACTTTGAACGCCGGCCCGCCGTCGCCCGCCTCGACCTCGACGATCATGTCGTTGGCGATGGCCTGTTCGTCGGAGCCCAAGTCGACCAGGCTCTGGAACGGCGCCCACTGGCCCTTCATGGTCTTGAGGTGCTGACGCCAGTATTCGAACGGTTTGGAGCCGATCGCGGCGACGATCAGTGCGCTGGCTGCCTCGGCGTTCTGCATCAGCGGCAGCACGTCGGAGAAGCGGGGGTCGTCCGCCGCATCGGGAATGCCCAAATGCTCGAAGGTGTCCCGGATGTATCCGGTCGGGCTGACGATGCACAGATTGATGGTGCCGCCGTCGGAGGTGGTGTAGTTGCCCAGGAACGGATTCGCCGGTGAGCCACCGGATTGCGGCATGAGTGCACGCATGGCCTCGCCGGTCTCCATGCCCTGGGTCACGCTGGCGCCGGCCGCCCACCACGCGGTGGACAGCAGCGAGACGTCGACCTCGAGGGCTTCCCCGGTGCGTTCGCGATGCAGCAGTGCGGCAGCGATCCCGCCGGCGATGTTCATGCCGCCGACCGAGTCGCCGAACGCCGGGATTCCCTGGGACAGTGGCGCACCGAGCTCTTCCGGGCTCAGGGCGTGCCCCACTCCGCTGCGGGTCCAGAACGCGGTGCCGTCGAAGCCGCCGGTGTCGCGCTCGGGGCCCTTGTCGCCGTATGCGCTGCCGCGGGCATAGATGATGTTCGGATTCGCGGCGCGGATGTGTTCCACATCGAACTTGTTCTTCTGCCGTGCCCGCGGCAGGTAGTTGGTCAGAAATACGTCAGCGGAGGCGGCGAGCTCGTAGAGCACCTGCTGACCGTCCGGGGTCGAGACGTCGATGCCGACGCTGCGCTTGCCGCGGTTGGGATGTTCGATCAGCGGATGCCGGTCGGGGTCGAGTTCGAAGCCGCCCATCCGGATGAACCCGCGCTGGGTGTCGCCGCGCACTGGGTGCTCGACCTTGATGACGTCGGCCCCCCAATCGGCCAGGATCGCCCCGGCCGCCGGGACGAACGTGAACTGCGCGACCTCCAGCACCCGGAAGCCGTCCATGACCTTGATCAACTCAGCGCGCTCCTGCCGCCGTGTGAACCCATCGAGAACCAATTGAAGTATTCTACTGTAATGGTTACGGTTGGGCATCCGAAAGGGGCGAGGTGAGCGACGTCGGACAGCGGGTCAGCAGCATCGAGATCGGCGAACGGGCTGCCGCGGCGGCAGAGTCGCGCCTGCTGATCGACGGCAAGTTGGTGGCGGCGGGCTCGGGTGCGCAGTTCGACAATCACAGTCCGGCCACTGGACGGCTGTTGGGGACCACCGCGGCCGCCGACCGCCGCGACATGCAGCAGGCGATCGGTGCTGCCCGGCGAGCGTTCGACGACACCGACTGGTCGACCAACCGAGAACTGCGCAAACGCTGCCTTGCGCAACTGCAGTCGGCGCTGGAGGCCGAGAAGGAGGAGCTGCGCACCGAGCTGATCGCCGAGGTCGGCTGCCCGGTGATGACGACCCAACTGGCACAGCTGGATTGGCCGCTCGTCGACGGGCTGCGCTACCCGAGTCGGTTGATCGATGAGTTCGACTGGGAGCGGCTACTTGACGGCGGCGGACTGTTTGGCGACCGCAACATTCGCACCGTCGTCAAAGATCCGGTCGGTGTGGTCGCGGCGATCACACCGTCCAACTTTCCCATCGAGGTGATCCTCAACAAGCTGGGGCCGGCCCTGGCGGCGGGCAACACCGTCGTGCTCAAGCCCGACCCGAACACCCCGTGGAACGCCACCCGGCTGGGTCGCCTCATCGCTGAGCACACCGACATCCCCGCCGGGGTGGTCAACGTGGTGCCCACGCCGTCCAACGAGGTGGCCGGACTGCTCGGCACCGACCCTCGGGTCGACATGATCTCCTTCACCGGATCCACCGCGGTCGGCAAGCTGCTGGCTCGCACCAGCGCCGACACCATGAAGCGGACCTTCCTGGAGCTGGGCGGAAAGTCGGCGCTGATCGTGCTCGACGACGCCGACCCGGCCAAGGTGATTCCCGGTGCGGTAGGAGTGTGCGTGCACGCCGGACAGGCCTGCGCGGCCACCACCCGGATGCTGGTGCATACCAGCCTCTTCGACGAGTTGGTCGCCGCGGTCACCGAGGCCTTCGCTGCCGTCGCCGTGGGCGACCCGGCGCTGCCGCAGACCCTGGTCGGCCCGCTGATCAGCGCCGCGCAAAAGCAGCGCGTGCTCGACGCCTACGCGCAGGCTCGCCGCGATGGGGCCGAGATCACCACCGGCGGAGGCGAAGTCACCGGCCTGGCGGACGCGCTGGCGGGCGGACACTACGTGCAGCCGACCGTGATCGTCGGGGTCGACAACAGCGCCGCCATCGCGCAGCAGGAGGTCTTCGGGCCGGTCCTGGTGATGCTGCCGTTCAGTGACGACGACGAGGCAGTGCGCATCGCCAACGACAGTGCCTACGGGCTGGCCGGAGCCGTGGTCTCGGCATCGAACGAGCGGGCACTGGGCGTGGCGCGCCGGATCCGGACCGGCGCGATCGGCGTCAACGGTGGCATGTACTACGGGGCCGACGCACCGTTCGGCGGCTACAAGAGCAGCGGCTGGGGCAGGCAGTGCGGGATCGAGGGGTTCTCGCAGTACTTGGAGACCAAGACGATCGGCTACCGCAAGCCCCGCGGGGCGTGAGGAGTCACAGCTACTTGCCGGTGAACCTCACCGGCAGCGACCGCGGGGAGCGAAACGGCTGCCCATAGATGTGTGGGTTGTCATCGGCGACCAGGGTGATCTCGCCGAGGCGGTCCAGCAGGCATTCCATCGCGACCCGCATCTCCATTCGAGCCAGATGTAGCCCCATGCAGGTGTGCTCGCCGGCGGCGAACGTGATGTGCGGAATCCACTTGCGGAAGATGTCGAATTCCTCCGGCCGTTCCCATCGTGCCTCGTCACGGTTCGCCGACCCGATGCAGACGTCGACCACGGCGCCGGCGGGAACTTCCACGCCGGCCACCGCGGTGTCGCGGATGGCGGTGCGCTGCACCGTGGTCAGCGGCGTCTCATAGCGCAGCCCCTCCTCGATGGCGGCGCCGATCAGATCATGGTCGGCGCGCACCGCCGCGAACTGGTCGGGATGGGTGAGCAGCAGGTACAGCAGGTTGCTGGTGGCCCGATAAGTCGTCTCCAGGCCCGCGGGCAGCAGCAGGCGAAGAAACGAGAAGATCGCTTCGTCGGTGAGCTTCTCGCCGTCGACCTCCGCGGTGACCAGATCGCCGATGATGTCTTCGGTCGGCTGGGATTTGCGTTTCTCCATCTGAGCCAGGAAGTAGTCCTTCAGCTCTGCCGAAGCGGCGAACGCCCGCTCATAGTTGACGGTGTAGCTGATCAGCTCGATCGCCCGCTGGCGGAACCAAGGCAGGTCCTCTTCGGGCAAGCCCAACAGCTTGGCGATGACTCGGGTGGGGAACTCGAACGTAAAGCCGGACACCAGATCGGCGGTGCCGTCGGCGATGAACTCATCGATCAGGGTGGTGCAGACCGGCCGCACCACCTCCGGCTCCCAATGCACCAACGACTTACGTTTGAACGCCGATGAGACGAGGTTGCGATGTTTGCGGTGCGGCTCGCCCTCCATCGCCAGGATGGTCGGTCCGATGAATAGGCCGATCGTGACGTCATAGATGTGCGAGTTGAACGAATCCGCCTCGCGGAAGACCTGATTCACCGCCTCGAAGGAGACAGCGGCGAACTGGGTCTTGGGCCGAAGCGATGCCGGGGTCTTGGAGTAGTCCATGACCGTTCCGGGGAAGACCCCGGGTCCTTCTCGCTTGCTCTGGAAGTACGGGTAGGGGTTCTTCAGGTAGCCGGCCGGCTTATCGAGTGCGGCAGCGATGTCGTCAACCTGGCTCTCCACGGCTGATCTCCCGTCGGGTATAGCAACGTACTGTAAACGTTACAGTAAACGATTAAGCAAGTATCGCGCCAGCGTCAGGCCAGGCTGATCGGCATCCGTTTGATGCCGTGTACGAAGGTGCTCTGCAGGTATTCGGGCTCGCCGAGCGTGACCTCGGGCAACCGGGTGAGCAGCTCGTAGAACAGGTGCCGCAGCTCCATCCGGGCGACGTGGGTTCCCAGGCAGTAGTGCGCGCCACCGCCGCCGAAGCCCAGGTGCGGGTTGGCGGCACGGGTGATGTCGAACTCATGCGGCCGGTCGAACACCGACTCGTCGCGGTTGGCGGAGCAGTAGTACAGCGCCACCTTCTCGCCGGCCTTGATCTCGGTCCCGGCGACCTCGGTGTCCACCACCGCGTGGCGGGCAAAGGCGAGTACCGGTGTCGCCCAGCGCACGAATTCCTCGACCGCCCCGCCGATCCGATTGTCGTAATCGTCCAACAGCCAGGCGCGCTGCTCAGGATGTTCGACGAGGGCCTTGAATGCGTGCGTGGTGGCCTGCTTGGTGGTGTCGTTGCCCGCAGAGCCCAGCAGCACCATGAAGGATCCGAGGTCGGCGTCGGCGAGACGATGGCCGTCGACCTCGGCATTGACCAACTCGGTCATCAGGTCATCGTGCGGTTCGGCGCGGCGGCGCTGCGCCAGTTCGACGCCGGAGCCGGCCAGCACGCCCAGCTGCGTCATGACGTGCACCGCCCGCTCCTCCAGTGAGGCGTACTCGTCGTCGCTCCCGCTGAACAGGCATTCGGCGGCGTAGGCGACCTTCTGCTGGTCGGCCGGGTCGATGCCGATCATGTCGGAGACCGTGCGCATCGGCAGTTGGCCGGAACAGCTTGCGACGAAGTCGATCTGGTCGCCACTGCGCAATTGGGTCAACAGGTCGTCGACAATGCTGCGGGAGTTGGCCTTGATCTGATCCTCGATGCGTCGGACCTGCCGCGGTGTGAAGCCCGAACTGATGAGCTTGCGGTACCGGGTGTGCTCCGGCGGGTCCATCGCCAGAAAGAACGTCATGTTGCGCTGGATCTCGGCCGGCATCGGGTCGACGCTGACGCCTTCGCGGGAACAGAACAGCTCTTCGTGCTGGCTGATGAACTTGACGTCGGCGTGCCGGGTCGCCGCCCAGTAGCCGGTCTCCTGGTGGGGGAACACGGCGTCGATCGGCCGGTGCCACGTCAGGCCCGGTTCGTTGCGCAGCGTCGCGAACGTCTCGTCCCGGGTCCGGAAATCCTTGCCCCAGAACTCGGTTTCAGAGATGTCGAGGCGATGGTAGGGGTGCGGGGAAATCGGTGCGGCAGGTGACGAGTCGATTGTCATGGTTTCCTCTCGGAAGGTTGGCCCTACGCGGGGATGGGTGTGCCGGCGGTGATCGCGTTGATGAAGCCGCCGTCGACGAGAACGTCTTGGCCGGTGATCCAGCCGGCGGCGGCGGAGCCCAGGAAGTCGATCACCGGGACGATGTCGTCGACGCCGGCGTGCCGTCCGACGGTGGCGCGTACGGTGTCGAGCGTCTGTTTGCCCATCGACCGTTCGAAGTCGGGCAGGATCGGCGTTTCGACGGGGCCCGGGCTCACGGTGTTGATTCGCACGCCGTACTCGGCGTGCGCGGTCGCGGCGCGCCGCTTGGCGTACAGGATCATGGCCTGCTTGGAGGTGCTGTAGACCGGATAGGCCGGGTCCTGGCCGGCCTGCCAGCGCAGAACGGCCGGCGCGTCTGTCGCTTCGAGTAGGCCGTTGAGTAACGGGATGCGCTGCTCCCACCCGAGTGCCGCCGTCGATGCCACCGCGACCACCGCCCCGCCGCGACGAAGCCGCGGCAGCAGGCCCTCGGTCATCAGGCGCATACCCAGGTAGTTGACCGTCAGCACATCGGCGGCCGATGCGGTGCCCGGTACGCCGGCGACATGAGCCAGCAGATCCCAGCCGTCACCGACCCCGGCGGCGAACTCCGCGATGGCCGCGGCATCCCGAAGGTCGCAGTTGGCGTATTGCGATGCCGGCGTGTGGTGGGGGTGCACGTCGACGGCGAGAACGAAATCACCACGCATGTAGAAGTGCGCGGCGGTGGCGGCGCCGATTCCCGACCCCGCGCCCACGACCACGACCTTGCGCTGCGGGTTGGTCATCCTCGCCAGCCTTCTGGTGTACCCGAAAAGTCGACAGTAAGCACGACTGTAACGAATTCGGCGCTCGCGGACAATGCTACGGTTGCCCTTACCGGATAGCCGAAAGCTGCCTTGAGGAGCCGAGAATGAGCACAACGGGCCAGGTCGTCGGATTCGTGGGAGCCGGCCAGATGGGCGAACCGATGGTCGCGCGCCTGGTCGCCGCAGGGCATCGCGTTCAGGTCTACGCCCGGCGGCCCGAGGTGCGCGAACGGCTCGCGGCCGTCGGCGCCGTGCCAGTGGAGTCAATCGCCGCGACCGCTCGCGACGCCGGAGTCGTGATCAGTTGCCTGTTCTCCGACGCGCAACTGCTCGAGGTCGCCACCGGCGCCGACGGCTTGCTGGCCAATGCCGACTCCAGCACAGTCGTGGTGTCTCACACCACCGGGACGGTGAGCACGCTGACCACTCTGGCGGCGGAGTTCCCGAACGGCCCGGCACTGGTGGACGCTCCGGTCAGCGGCGGCGCTCATGACATCGAGGCCGGCACGCTGACGGTGCTGCTCGGCGGCCCCGACGACGCGGTGGCCCGCGCGCAGCCGGTCTTGGCGGCCTACGCCGACCCGGTGATCCTTACCGGGGCACTGGGCACCGCGCTCAACCTCAAGCTGATCAACAACGTGCTGTTCGCCGCCAATGCGCAACTGGTCGCCGCCGCGGTCGAACTGGGCAAGAGCCTCGGCGTGCGCGATACCAGCCTGTTCGAGGCGCTGGCGCAGTGCAGCGGCGGCAGCCGGGCCGCGGGGTACGTGCAATCGGCCGGTGGGGTGGATAGCTTCGCCAAAGTCGTTGCGCCCTTTATGCGTAAGGACGTTGCGGCCTGCATCGAGGCCGCCGCCGACCGTGGCGTAGAACTGGGCCAGCTGCAGACCGTGGCACAAAACGGGCCGCTGGATTTGTCGTGACCGCCGAGCTGGCGAGGCTGCTGGAGAAGCAGCGGCGATCCTTCGTGGATGACGGGCCGCCGGGCGCCGCGGTCCGGCGCAACCGTATCGATCGGCTGCTGGCGATGGTGCTGGACAACATCGACGCGTTCACCGAGGCGATGGCGCGAGATTTCGGTACCCGATCGCGCGCGGCCTCACTGGCCACCGAGATGATCGGCATCGTCCCCGTAGTCGAGCACACCAGATCGCATGTCCGACAATGGATGCGTCCCAGCAAGCTGCTGCGTGCGGCCCGGCTGGTAGGGTTGCGCGCCGAGGTGCGACCCAGTCCGCTTGGCGTGGTGGGCATCATCGGGCCGTGGAATTTCCCGCTGCAATTGGTGGTGGTGCCGGCGGCGGCAGCCTTCGCGGCGGGCAATCGGGTGATGGTCAAGATGTCCGAGATCACCTCGCACACCGCCGAGCTGATGGCGAACCTGGCACCGAAGTACTTCGACGAAAACGAATTCGCCGTCGTCACCGGCGGCGCTGATGTGGCGGCCGCGTTCGCCGGTCTGCCGTTCGATCACGTCTTCTTCACCGGTTCGCCGTCGGTAGGTGCGCTGGTGCAGCGCGCCGCCGCGGACAACCTGGTCCCGGTGACCTTGGAACTGGGCGGGAAGAACCCCGTCGTGGTGGCGCCCGGCGCCGATATCGCGCGATCGGCGAAGCGGATCGCGTCGGCCCGCATGGTCAACGGCGGCCAGGTCTGCGTATGCCCGGACTATGTTCTGGTGCCCGAGCGCGACATCGACGCATTTGTCGATGTCGCCCGGCAAACGTTGCGGGACATGTTCCCGACGATCCTGACCAATGGCGACTACTGCTCAAGTGTCAACGAAGCCAACTTCGACCGGGTGCTGGGCCTGATCGACGACGCGCGCGACCGCGGCGCCGTGGTGGAGACCGTCGCGCCCGACGGGGAGGCGCTGCCGGATCGCGCTTCCCGCAAGATCGCCCCCACCCTGGTGCGCGGCGTCGATGAGAGCATGCGCATCGCCGACGAGGAGATCTTCGGTCCGGTGCTGATGGTGCAGGGCTATGGCACCCTCGACGAAGCGATCGAGACGATCAACGCGCGCCCCGCTCCGCTGGTCGCCTACTGGTTCGGTCCAGACGGCAAGAACTTTCGGGACTTCGTGCGGCGCACCCGAAGCGGTGGAGTGGCCCGCAACGATTTTGCGGCACAGATGATTCCGTCGGGGGCACCGTTCGGCGGGGTGGGGCGCAGCGGCATGGGCGCCTACCACGGCAAGGCGGGTTTCGACGCGTTCAGCCACTACCGGACCGTGGTGGGCTCCGACCTGCCGTTCAGCATGACCGGAAGCGCGGCGCCGCCGTTTCGGCCCGCGATGCGCGTCTACGCCGACGCGATGCTGCGCTCGGCGCGCAACCGGACTCGCCGCCGGATCAAACGCGGCTGACGGCGCTAGCCCTGCTCGGCCTGTTCGCGCGCCCACCGGTAGTCGGCCTTGCCGGCCGGGCTGCGCACGATCGTCGACCGGAACACGACTGCTTTGGGCAGCTTGTAGCGGGCCAGTGACCCGCCGGCGTGCTCGATGAGTTCGGCGGCCGTGACGGCGGCATCCTCGGCAAGGGCCACCACGGCCACCACCTCCTGGCCCCAGCGTTCACTGGGCCGGCCAGCGACCACCACGTCGACGACGCCCGGATGCGACGCAAGCGCCGTCTCGACTTCCTCGGCGAAGATCTTCTCCCCACCGGAGTTGATCGTCACCGAATCCCGGCCGAGCAGCTCGATCGAACCGTCGTCCAGGTGCCGCGCCCGGTCGCCGGGAACGGCGAAGCGCGCCCCGTCGATCACCGGGAACGTCGCCGCGGTCTTGGTTGCATCGCCCTTGTAGCCCAGTGGGACGTAGCCGCGTTGGCCGAGCCAGCCCAGGCCGTCGTGGCCGGGTTGCAGGACGGTCACCAGGTCCTCGGCCACCACGCAGGTGTCCGGTCCGCCGGCGAAGGTTCCGGTGGACACGGCGCCCGAGGTCGACATGTGACGCATCTGGGCGCCGGTCTCCGATGATCCGACCCCGTCGATCACCATGGCGCCGGGCAGTGTCTCGACGATCTGCTGCTTGACGTACGGCGTCAACAGGGCGCCGCCGTTGGCCACCACCAGCAGCGACGACACGTCGGCGCTGCCCTTGCGGATCGCGTCCAGCAGCGGCCGGGCCATCGCATCGCCGACCACGGTCACCGACAGCACTTTCTCCCGCTCAATGGCGCGTACCACGTCGTCGGCGTCGAAATGGTCCACAACCGAAGGGAAGACCAGGGTTTGGCCGGTGTTGATCGCGGTCATCACCGCCCACTGGGCGGCGCCGTGGATCAGCGGCGGCAGGATCATCAGCCTAATGCCCGGGTTCTCCCGGGCCGGCCCCACGATGTCGTCGATGGAGCTGACCTCTTCGGCGGTCATCAGGTTGCGGCCGCCGAACGAGCCCATGAAGATGTCGTGCTGACGCCAGAGCACGCCCTTGGGCATCCCGGTGGTGCCACCGGTGTAGAGCACATACAGGTCGTCGGGTGAGGGTTGCACCGGTGGCGGCTCCGGGGAGCTCTCCGCCAGCACCGTTTCGTAGTCGACCGCCCCATCGAGCAGGGCGTTGCCGGAGTCGTCGGCGATCTGGATGAGCACTTTGAGCTGCGGAAGCTCGGGGAGTACCTCGGCCAGGGTGGGGGCGAAGGCGGCGTGGTAGACCAGCGCGGTGGCGCCGGAATCAGCCAGCAGGTATGCCAATTCCTTGCGCACGTAGCGGTAGTTGACGTTGAACGGCGCCACCCGGGCCCGGAAGCTGCCCAGCAGGGTCTCGACGAACTCGTTGCCGTTGTAGGCGTAGATCCCCAGCAGATCCTGGCCGGTCTCGTGCGCAGACAGGTCCGACCGCGGCGTGTGGCAGCCCAGCCCGCGGGAGTGCAGGTAGGACGCCAGCCGGTTGGACCGCTCGAGGATCTGCGCATAGGTGTAGCGCCGGTCGCCCTGGATGATCATGTCGCGGTCGGGAATCGCTGCGGCCACCGCGTCGGTGACCTCCGGCACGGTGAACTGGGTCAGGGTTGCCACGTGTCCATCAGCTCCTGTGTGGTGGTGATCGTCGCCAGCAGCGACAGCGTGTTGTCGATGATGGCAGCACCGTACTCGGCTGGGACACCGGCCACCGCGTCGCGGGGCACCACCACCCGGTAGGCGGCGTTGACCGCGTCCATGACCAGGTTGGGGATAGCGACGTTCAGCGAGACCCCCACCGCGACGACGGTGGATATTCCCAGGTTGCGCAGGACTGCATCCAGATCGGTTCCGCCCATCGGCCCGAGGCCGTGACAGCGGCTGAGCACCAGGTCAGACGGCTCCGGCCCGAACTCGGGCAGCAGGGTGGCGCCGGCGCTGCCCGGATCGATGCGCACCGCGCGGCGGCCGGCGGCGAACAGTCGCGCGTTGTGGTTGGAGCCCAAGCCGTCCGGGCGGCGGTGCACCAGGCAGTGCACCACCGCAACGCCGGCCGACCGCGCCGCCGGCAGCAGCCGGATGATGTTGGGCAGTGCCTCACGGCGCGCCTCGTCGGCGAGGGCCGCCAAGCCGGCGTCGGGTCCGACTACCGCGCCCTGCAACTCTTGGGTGATGAGTGCGGTGTGCGCAGGCGCTACTAGGTCCGCCAGCGCGGCGGTCATGTCAAGACGGCCTCGGTGGGCGGCACATCGTAGAACTGCGCCGCCCATTTCCGCAGCGTCATAAATGGTTTCGCGTCGACCTTGGACAGCGCCGGATTCTGGATGTAGCGCTGGTAGCGCCAGATGCCCAGGTCGTCTTCGACGGTGGTCAGGAACTGCTCCTCGACGCGCGCCCGCACGTCATCCGGCGGCGCGTCGGAGTCATCACCGGGAATCCGCGGCCACCAGATCGAATAGAACAGGTCTGAGCGGCCCTCGTCGACCGGGGTGCAGGTGAAGATCAGCCGGTGTTGCTGTACGCCTTCGAAGATGCTGATCGCCCCGCCGAGCCCGAACAGATGGCTGTGGAAGCGTAACGCCATCTGTTCCGGGTCGTCGGCGCGCTCGTCGGGCCAGCCTGCGACGAACTGCCACTCCTGGTCGGCCATCTTCCAATCGAGCACTCTCGGCGTCACCGTGGCGTGGTGCACGTACTGGAAATGTGCGCTGTCAGCGGCGTTCTCGGCGACGATCTGCGGGTGAACCGGTTCGCCCTCCAGGCGTCGGGAGAACTCCGGGTAGGCCCGGTAGTAGTCCTGCGGGCCGGCGGTGAACTGGGGAAATTTGCCGAAGATGTCGGGCATCTCCCAGTGGGGTTCGGCGCCGTCGGGGTGGTGCCATGCGAATACGCAGCCGTGCTGTTCGCGGACCGGGTAGACCCGCAGGCGCAACGCCTTGTTCGGCCGGTCCGGCTGATAGGGGATGAATTTGTTGCAGCCGTCGGGGCCCCACTGCCAGCCGTGGAACGGGCACTCGACGCGGTCTTCGACCACCGTGCCGCCGTGGCCCAGGTGGGCGCCCATGTGCTTGCAGTGCGCCTCCATCACATGTAGTTCGCCGTCGGCGTCGCGGTAGGCGACCAGGTCCTCGCCGAAGTAGTGCAGTGCGCGGGTCGTTCCGGTGGCGAACTCCGGTGACCAGCCGATCATGAACCAGCCGGTGACCTTCCAGGTGAACGGAACCTTCATCGCATTTCCTCCCACGCCATCCAACTGAATACCGTACCGTAAACCCATCGATAGGCAACCCTGCGGAAGTGTCGACGAAAGGCGGCCGGACGATGACTGACGCCGATGAGCCCGAGGTTCTCGACGCGCTGATCGTCGGCGCCGGGTTCTCGGGCCTGTATGCGCTGCATTACCTGCGCCAGCGCGGCGTCCACGCCCGCGTGTTGGAGACCGCCGAAAACGTCGGTGGGACATGGCTTGTCAACCGGTATCCCGGCGCGCGCTGCGACATCGAAAGCATCGAGTACTCCTACAGCTTCTCCGAGGAGATCCAGCAGGAGTGGACGTGGACCGAAACCATGCCGGCCCAACCCGAGATCGAGGCGTACCTGCGATTCGTCGCTGACCGGCTTGACTTGCGCCGCGACATTGCGTTCAACACGACGGTCTCCGCGATGACCTTCGACGGGGCGGCCGCCGAGTGGGTGGTGGACACCGCGGCGGGGCAGCGGTTGCGCGCCCGCTTCGTGATCGCCGCCTCGGGCATCCTGTCGGCGCCGCTGCAACCCGATATCGCCGGAATCGATGATTTCGCCGGCACCACGCTCTACACCGGCCGATGGCCGAAGGAAGGCCATGACCTGACCGGACGGCGCGTCGGCGTCGTCGGCACTGGGTCCACCGGTGTCCAGCTGATCCCGGTCGTCGCCCGAGACGTGGGCCAGCTGTACGTCTTTCAGCGTTCCGCGGCGTACACGCTGCCCTGGGAGGTCCGGCAATTCGCGCCGGGTGAATTGGACGAGCTCAAGGCGAACTACGGCCAGATCCGGGCCGCGCAACGAGCTCACCCGGTGGGCGCCGCACGGCTCTCGGCGTTCTCGGTGCTGCTGGACATGCTCAGCCGCCCGCCGCTGAAGTCGGCGAGCCGCGACGAGCAACTGCGTGCGATCTCCGAACACGGCGTACTGGGCGCGCTCAACTGGGGCGATCTGTTCTTCGACATCGAGGCGAATCGAATGGCCACCCGGCTCTACGGCGAAGCCATCGCCCGGATCGTGCACGACCCCGAGACGGCGGCCGCACTGGTGCCCACCTATCCGTTCGCCTGCAAGCGCCCGATCATCGACCAGGGCTACTACGAAACCTTCAACCGCGACAACGTATCCCTGGTCGATCTTCGCCGCGAACCGATCGAGACGGTGACGGCCGCCGGTATCCGAACCAGCCGGGGCGACTACGACCTCGACGTGATCGTCTACGCCACCGGATTCGACGCCATGACCGGCGCCCTGAGCCGCATTGACGTCCGCGGCCGAGACGGACAGTCGCTACGCGACACCTGGGCCGAGCAGGGACCGGTGTCCTATTTGGGATTGCAAGTGGCCGGTTTTCCCAATCTGTTCACCGTCCAGGGGCCCGGCAGCCCCAGCGCGGCGACCAACTTCGTCACCGCGTTGGAACAGCATGTGGAATGGATAGGGGACTGCATCACCTACCTGCGGACAGCAGGAATGCGCACCATCGAGGCACTGCCGACCGCACAAGCCGAGTGGATCGAACACACCACCTCGCTGGTCGCGGCGACCGTGCTGGCGCACCCGACGTGCAATTCCTGGTACAACGGCGGCAACGTTCCCGGCAAGAAGCGGATGTATATGGGCTATACCGGCGGCATCCCCGAATACCGCCGCCGCTGTGACGAGATCGCCGCCGCCGGCTACACCGGCTTCAGGCTCGGATAACCGATGGCGACTTCCCAACGGCTACCTCGGATCGTCCGCGGCCTGGGTTCGGTGCTGCCTCGGTCTCTGGATGCGCTGCGGCAATCGGCCGAGTGGCACGGGGCGTCGCCGGCCGCGGCCCGACAGCTCGGCGAGATCATGGTCGACGAGCTCACTCTGACGGCGATGACGTTGCTGGCCCCGGCGCCCATCCTCGCGCGACCGTTGAGCGCCTGCGCCCCAGCCGCCGAGGAACTCACCGCGCTGGGTATCGACGCCGCCCATGCTGAGCCGGAACCGTTGCAGACGAGGACAATCGGAAGGCATCGGTTCGGCCGCGTGTGCTATGAGCGGCTGACGTTCGATCACGACCCGCTGCTGCCGCCGTCGCTGCAGGCCGAACATCTCGGCGGACCGGCGAGGGCGACGGTGCACCTGTGCCGCCACCGTGGCGCCCCACGGCCCTGGCTGGTCTGGGTGCACGGGGCGGGTCAGGGCAACGGCTCGGACCTGATGGTGGCGCGGGTGCAGCGGCTGCACCGCCTGGGTTTCAATGTGGCGCTGCCGATTCAGCCCGGTCATGGGGTGCGCCGCGACGCCTGGCCCGCCTACCCCGGCCACGACCCGCTCGCCAACGTGGCCGGCACGATGCGGGCCATCTCCGAAGTGCGTGCCGTGGTGCGGTGGCTGCGGCCGCAGGCCACCTCCGTCACGGTGGCAGGCATCTCACTGGGCAGTCCGGTGGCCGCGCTGGTGTCGCACCTGGAGACCGGGGTCGACGCGGTCGCGGTCTACACCCCGATCGCCGGGCTCAACGCCATGGTCGCTCGTCACCTGTGGCGTTGGGGCGCAGGGGGTGAGACCGTCGGCGAAGCCCTGCGATCGCCGACCGCCGCGGCGCTGATGTCGGTGGTGGACCCGTTGGCTACCGACCCGGCTCCGCCCGCCGATCGCCGGCTGATCGTGGCCGCGCGCCACGATGCGATGGCCTACCCCGAAACCGCGGTGGCGCTACAGCAGCGGTGGGGCGGCCGGCTGTTCTGGCACGAGGGCGGCCATGTCGGGCATATCTTTTCGCGACGGGTGCAGGCGGAGACAGAACGGTTCCTTTGCGAGGCGATCGGAGGTGGCTGATGGTGCCGGCGACGACGGCGAGCACCGAATTGACCATCGCCAGTATGGAAGTGTTCCGCGTGATCGACGGCAGGATCACCGAGGTGTGCAATTGCGGCGACAAGTAAGGGGTCTGGGCATGACTGAACGGGTTCTCGATGAACTGGGCTACTACCTGCTGGCCGGCGCCGGCGGGGAAGGCCCGGCCGCGCTGATGGATGAAGCCCGCCGCGGCGAGGAACTCGGGTTCGGTACCGCGTTCATCTCCGAACGCTGGAACGTCAAGGAGGCGTCCTCGCTGGTCGGGGCCGCGTGCGCGGTCACCGACCGGATGCAGATCGCCACCGCGGCAACCAATCACAACACCCGCCATCCGTTGATCACCGCGTCCTGGGCGACCACCATGCACCGACTGTCGCGGGGACGGTTCACCCTGGGCATCGGCCGCGGCGTGGCCGCCATGTACGCCGCGTTCGGGATCCCGAACGTCACCACCGCGCAGATGGCCGACTTCGCGCAGGTGATGCGCCGACTCTGGAACGGCGAGGTGATCTTGGGCCACGATGGGCCGATCGGCCGGTATCAGGTGCTGTTCTTGGACCCGGACTTCGCCGAAGACATCCGGCTGGCGCTGGTGGCATTCGGGCCGAAGACGCTCGAGCTGGGCGGAGCGTTTTTCGACGACGTCATCCTGCACGCCTATTTCACCCCGGAAACCTTGCAGCGCAGCGTGAAAACAGTGAAGGACGCCGCGGAACGAGCCGGCCGCGACCCGGCGAGTGTGCGGGTGTGGTCGTGTTTCGCCACCGTAGGCGATCACCTGCCCGAAGAGCTGCGGCTGAAAAAGACCGTGGCGCGGCTGGCCACCTACCTGCAGGGTTACGGCGATCTGCTGGTGCGCACCAACAACTGGGACCCGGCGGTGCTGCAGCGCTTCCGCGAGGACCCGGTGGTGACGTCGATTCCAGGCGGTATCGACCACAAGGCCAGCGCCGCGCAGATCGAGCACATCGCGACGTTGATCCCCGACGAGTGGCTTCAGCCGGCGGCCACCGGTACGGCGCGGCGCTGCGCCGAGCGCATCCGCCAGGAGTTCGACTACGGCGCCGACGCGCTGATCATGCACGGCGCCACCCCCGACGAGCTGGAGCCGGTAGTGGCCGCCTATCGCGATATCGCGGGGTAGATGCTGACGCTCAGTCCAGGCCGCCGCGGATCGCGTCGAACGCGTCGCCGAGCACCTGTGGCAATACCAGCGACTCATCGCCCAGCCACCGTTCGTAAGCGCTGAGCGCCACCCCCAGCATCATCCACGCCACCGTCTGCGGCCGCAGGTCATCCGGGGCCAGACCCGCCCGGTGTGCCACGAACTCCGCGATGACGCTGCGCCAGCCGGCGTACATCGTCATCGAGTAGGCCTGCAGCTCATCGGTCTGCAGGATCACCCGCATCCGCCGGCGGTGGCGCGCCATCTCGCTCTCGCCGAACGTGTTGAACGCCAACAGTGCCGCACGCAGTGCGTCACCGAGTGGCGCTCCGGGTTCGATACCGTCCAGCAGTTCCCGTAGCTGGTGCAGGTGCGCGTCGAAGTCGCCCCACGGGATGGCGTTCTTCGAGGCGTAGTACCGGAACACCGTGCGACGGCCGATACCGGCGGCCTGCGCCACGTCATCAACGCTGACCTCGCCGAATCCGCGAGCGGCGAACAAGTCGATCGCCACGTCGGTGATGTGCTGCGGAGTGGTGGAGCGGCGCCGCCCGGCGCGGGGGTGGGGATCCGGCGTACCGCCCATCTGACAGCCCCACTTCCTTTACGGCACTCGATGCCATATTCTGTGCGAGATTGTGACCGACACGACAGTCCTTTGTCGAACCCGAACGTGAGAAAGGCCCGCGTCATGGACCAGAACCAAAAGATCGATAGCACGGCCGGAGCCGCTTCGTCGGCGACATCGAATTCAGAGCTCGTGACCGAAAGCCTGGTCGAAGAGGTGTCCATCGACGGCATGTGCGGCGTCTACTGACCATGCCGGAGGTCGCCGTGGCCTCGGAGGCAACAGCGTTCGACCCCGACCGCGGCTGGGAGCTGCACCCGCAGGTGGCGCTCCGCCCGGAGCCGTTTGGTGCGCTGCTGTACCACTTCGGCACCCGTAAGTTGTCGTTCCTGAAGAACCGCACCATCGTCGAAGTGGTGCGGTCTCTTCCGGACCACGACAATGTCCGATCCGCCTGCCGCGCAGCCGGAGTCGACGATGCCGATCAGGGTCCTTACCTGCACGCGCTGCGCGTGCTGGCGGATTCGAAGATGCTGATGCCCAGGGAGGGCCAATGACATCCGTGGCACCGGTGCCCCGGCTTATCGAACAATTCGAGCACGGGCTTGACGCTCCGATCTGCCTGACGTGGGAGCTGACCTACGCCTGCAACCTGGCGTGCGTGCATTGCCTGTCCTCGTCGGGCAAGCGCGATCCCCGCGAGCTGTCTACGCAACAGTGCAAGGACATCATCGACGAGCTGGAACGCATGCAGGTGTTCTACGTCAACATCGGTGGCGGGGAACCCACAGTGCGCTCGGACTTTTGGGAGCTGGTGGATTACGCCACCGAGCATCACGTCGGCGTGAAGTTCTCCACCAACGGTCTGAGGATCACCCCCGAGGTGGCGGCCAAGCTGGCGGCCAGCGACTACGTCGACGTCCAGATCTCCCTGGACGGTGCGACCGCAGAGGTCAACGACCCGATCCGTGGTCCCGGCTCGTTCGATATGGCGATCCGGGCGCTGGAGAACCTGGCCGCGGCAGGAT
Organism: Mycolicibacter sp. MU0102; assembly: GCF_963378105.1. NCBI lineage: Bacteria > Bacillati > Actinomycetota > Actinomycetes > Mycobacteriales > Mycobacteriaceae > Mycobacterium > Mycobacterium holstebronense. The sequence continues at coordinate 3,721,532 of NZ_OY726398.1, read as the reverse complement.
TCTCCGACGCCAAGATCTCGGTCGTTGCGACCCGCCACAATATCGACCAGCTTGACGACTTCGCCGAGTTGGCCAGCCGCTATGGTGCGACGCTGCGGATCACCCGACTGCGGCCGTCGGGGCGAGGCGCCGACGTCTGGGACGACCTGCACCCGACCGCCGACCAGCAGGTCCAGCTCTACGACTGGCTGGTGGCCAACGGGGAACGGGTGCTCACCGGTGACTCCTTCTTCCACCTGTCCGGACTTGGCGCGCCCGGCGCGCTGGCCGGGCTGAACATGTGTGGCGCCGGGCGCGTGGTGTGCCTCATCGACCCCGTCGGTGATGTCTACGCCTGTCCATTTGCCATCCACGACCGTTTCTTGGCTGGAAACGTGCTGTCCGACGGCGGTTTCGACAACGTCTGGAAGCACGCTCCGCTGTTTCGTGAACTGCGGGAGCCGCAGTCCGCTGGCGCCTGCGGAAGCTGCGACCACTACGACAGCTGCCGGGGCGGCTGCATGGCAGCAAAGTTCTTCACCGGCCTGCCGCTGGATGGGCCCGATCCGGAATGCGTCCAGGGCTACGGCGCACCCGCGCTGGCTGCCGATCGCAGCAAGCCCCGCCCGGCCGCGGATCATTCCCGCGGCAAACCGATCACCAATGTGGTGCCGTTGACGCTGTCCATGCGTCCGCCGGCCCGCCTCTGCAATGAAAGTCCCATCTGATAATGGCTCGTGATGTCTGGTTCGAAACGGTTGCTATTGCCCAGGAACGAGCCAAAAAGCGGCTCCCGAAGTCTGCCTACTCCTCGCTGATCTCGGCCAGCGAAAAGGGCCTGACGGTCAGCGACAACGTGGCGGCGTTCAGCGAACTGGGATTCGCCCCGCACGTGGTGGGTGCGCCGGCCAGTCGCGAACTGTCGACAACGGTTATGGGGCAAGAGATCTCGATGCCGGTGATGATCTCGCCGACCGGGGTGCAGGCGGTCGACCCGGATGGCGAGGTAGCCGTCGCGCGAGCGGCGGCGGCGCGCGGGACCGCGATGGGTCTCTCGTCGTTTGCCAGCAAGCCGATGGAAGAGGTCATCGCGGCCAACCCCAAGACCTTCTTTCAGATCTACTGGCTGGGCGGTCGCGACGCGATTGCCGAGCGGGTGGAGCGCGCTCGGGCGGCCGGGGCCGTCGGGATGATCGCCACCACCGACTGGAGCTTCTCGCACGGGCGGGACTGGGGCAGCCCCACCATCCCGGAGAAGATGGACCTCAAGACCATGGTCAAGATGATGCCGGAGGCTCTCACCAGGCCCGGATGGTTCCTGCGGTGGGCCAAGACCATGCGTCCGCCGACCCTGCGGGTGCCCAACCAAGCGGGCCGCGGCGAGGCCGGGCCGCCGTTCTTCCAGGCCTATGGGGAGTGGATGGGTACCCCGCCGCCCACCTGGGAAGACATCGCCTGGCTGCGTGAGCTGTGGGGCGGGCCGTTCATGCTCAAGGGCGTGATGCGGGTTGACGATGCGAAACGTGCTGTGGATGCCGGTGTTTCGGCGATCTCAGTCTCCAATCACGGCGGCAACAACCTGGACGGTACCCCGGCGGCGATCCGGGCCCTGCCGGCCATCGCCGAGGCCGTGGGCGACCAGATCGAGGTGTTGCTGGACGGTGGTATCCGGCGGGGCAGCGATGTCGTCAAGGCGGTGGCGCTGGGAGCGCGTGCCGTGATGATCGGACGCGCCTACCTGTGGGGCCTGGCCGCCGCCGGACAGCCCGGGGTGGAGAACGTGTTGGACATCCTCCGGGGCGGCATCGACTCGGCCCTGATGGGCCTCGGCCGGGCCTCGGTGCACGATCTGTCGACGGACGACATCCTGATTCCGGCCGGATTCTCCCGGGCGCTGGGCGTGCCCGCCGCCGAGGTCTAGTCGGATGGCCCCGGTCCGCCGCTTGTCGGACCGGAAGCGCCCACCTGCTAAATCAGGCTCAATCCTGATACGCCCGTGGCGGACGGGACGGACGTGATCAGCCGGGGGCATTTCGGGCCCCTGGCGCGAAAAATTTACGCCGGTCGTACTCGTCAACAACTGGTGTACGACAGGTGAATTCGCTTACCATCGTCCGATGGCGGTTGGCGGCGAGCTCGGTGGTTCGACCTGGAGCGAGCTGCAGAACCGGCTACAGGGTCAGCTGCGGGGGCGCGGGATGATGCTTTTAGTCCCCGTCGGGTCGACTGAGCAGCACGGCCCGCACCTACCTCTGGACACCGATACCCGGGTCGCGCGCGCGCTCGCCCAGGAGCTGGCCGAGCGGTCGGCGGGTTCCGCGACGGGGCCGGGCTGGGCGGTCGCGCCTGCCATCGCCTACGGGGCCAGCGGCGAGCATCAGAGCTTTGCCGGCACCATCTCGATCGGCACCGAGGCGCTGATCCAGCTTTTGCTGGAGTACGGCCGTTCCGCCTGCTGCTGGGCGCAGCGGGTGGTTTTCGTCAACGGCCATGGAGGCAATGTGCCCGCCTTAATCGAGGCGGTAGGCCGGCTGCGCTTCGAAGGCCGCGACGTGGCGTGGCTTCCGTGCGCCGCTCCGTGCGCCGATGCCCATGCTGGTCACACTGAAACGTCTCTGCTGCTGCATCTTTCGCCCGACAGCGTGAGGTTCGACCGGGCACTGCCGGGCAACAGCGCGCCGCTGGTGCAGCTGCTGCCCGCAATGCGCGACGGCGGCGTCGCCGCGGTGAGCGCCATCGGGGTGCTGGGGGACCCGACCACCGCCACCGCCGCCGAAGGGCGCCGACTCTTCGGCGAGATGGCCGACGCCGGCCTGGCGGCCATCGGCGCCTGGGCGCCCGGGCCCGACGGGATGCTGCGATGACCGCCGCTCGGCTGCCGGACGGTTTCGCCGTGCAGGTGGACCGGAAGGTGCGGGTCCTGGGGCGGGGATCGACGCTGTTGGGTGGTTCACCGACCCGGCTGCTCCGGTTGGCCCCGGCTGCTCAGGGAATGTTGTCCGACGGCCGGTTGGAAGTACGCGACGCCGTCAGCGCACAACTGGCCCGAACCCTGCTCGATGCTACTGTCGCGCACCCGCGGCCCGCAGGCGGGCCATCGTATCGAGACGTGACGGTGGTTATCCCGGTGCGGGACAACATCGTCGGGCTGCAACGGCTGGTGACGGCACTGCGCGGACTGCGTGTCGTGGTGGTGGATGACGGGTCGCAGGTCCCGATCCGCCAAGAGGATCTGACCGCTGCGCACTGTTGCGAGGTGCAGGTACTGCGCCACCCGGAGAACCGGGGGCCGGCGGCCGCGCGTAACACCGGGTTGATGGCCTGCACGACAGATTTCGTGGCGTTCCTGGATTCCGACGTGGTGCCGCGCCGGGGCTGGCTGGAGGCACTGCTGGGGCACTTCTGCGACCCGGCCGTGGCCCTGGTCGCCCCCCGCATCGTCGGTATGGCCGACAGCGGACACCTGGTCGCGCGGTACGAGGCCATCCGTTCGTCGCTGGACCTGGGCGGCTGCGAGGCGCCGGTGGTGCCCTACGGCAAGGTCGCCTACGTCCCCAGCGCGGCGATCATCTGCCGCTCCGGCACGCTACGGGAGCTGGGCGGCTTCGACGAGGCGCTGCATTCCGGTGAAGATGTCGACCTGTGCTGGCGGTTGGTGGACGCCGGCAGCAGGTTGCGCTACGAGCCGATTGCGCAGGTCGCCCACGATCATCGGATAGAGCTGCGGGATTGGGTGGCGCGCAAGGCTTTTTACGGGGGTTCGGCGGCGCCGCTGTCGGCCCGTCACCCCGACAAAGCCGCGCCCATGGTGATCTCGGGCTGGGCGCTGGCGGGCTGGGCCCTGATGGCCCTCGGCTCGGCGTTGGGCTATCTGGTCTCGTTGGTGATCGCCGCGATGACCGGCCACCGGGTTGCCCGGTCCATGCGCGGCCCGGACACCGCGCCGGCAGACGTGCTGATGGTGACGTTGCGCGGATTGGCGAGCGCCGGGCTGCAGCTCGCCTCGGCGCTGTGCCGGCACTACTGGCCGGTCGCCCTGCTGGCGGCATGCGTGTCACAGCGATGCCGCAGGGCGCTACTGCTGGCGGCGGTCGCCGACGGGGTGGTGGACTGGCTGCGGCACGCGCGCAGTGAAGACGATTCTCGGCCCCTGGGGCTGCCGGCCTATCTGCTGCTCAAGCGAGTCGACGATCTGGCATATGGCGCCGGTCTGTGGACCGGGGTGGTACGCGAACGCAACCTTGCCGCACTCAAGCCGCAGATTCGCAGCTAGGTCGCCTTGACCGTTCCGGTGATACACAGCGATGCGCTGGTGGTGGGGGCTGGAAGCGCGGGATCGATTGTCGCGGCCATGCTCTCGTCGGATCCTTCGTACGCCGTCACGGTGGTCGAATCGGGTCCAGGTCTGGAGGATCCGGTCCTAGCTGCGCAGACCGCCGATGCGCTGACGTTGCCGATCGGCCCGGCCAGCCGGCTGGTGCGGCGGTATCGCGCGGAGCTGATCACCAGAGCCGACACTGCGCTGACGATCGTGCGGGGTGCGACCGTCGGAGGCTCCGGCGCGGTCAACGGGGGGTATTTCTGTCGGGGGCTCCCGGCAGACTTCGCCGGCTACCCCGCGGGCTGGGAGTGGCCGCAGCTGCTGGAGTCCTTTCGGGCTGTCGAGACCGACCTTGACTTCCAGGGCCCCCAACACGGCGACGCGGGCCCGATACCCGTTCGTCGCACCCGTGAAATCTGCGATAACACAAAACAATTCAATGAAGCGGTTCAGCGAGCAGGGTTTGGTTGGATAGACGATCTCAACGACGCGACGCTGACGACACAATCCGGCGCTGGCGCCGTGCCGCTCAACGTCACCCCCGACGGCGTGCGTACCGGACCGGGTGTCGCATACCTGCGGCCCGCGCTGTCGCGGGACAACCTCACTGTGCTCACGCAGACCCGAGCGGTCCGTGTTGCCATTGCAGGCGATCGAGCCATCGCCGTCGAAGCGATTGGTGAGCAGGGTCCCATCAAGCTGACTGCGGATCGAATCGTGTTATGCGCCGGTGCGATCGGATCAGCACATCTGTTGATGCTGTCCGGTGTCGGTGAAGAGGCAATGCTGCGCGATGCCGGTGTCGTGGTAAGGGCAGCGCTTCCAGTCGGCGCGCACTGTGCGGATCACCCGGAATGGCTGGTGGCAGCAGAATGGCCAGGCACGCCGGGCCGCCCGGTGTTGGAGGCCGTTCTGCACCATGAGGACTTGGAGATCCGGCCCTACACAGCAGGTTTCGCCACGATGGTCGGCGAGAGCGACACGCCCGATCAGCCGCAGATCGGGGTGGCGCTGATGAATCCGCGAGCTCGCGGCCGGATAAGCCTGATCTCGGCGGATCCGCAGGTGCCACCACGCATCGAACACCGCTATGACACCGAGCCCGAAGATCTGATGGCGTTGCGCCGTGGAGTGGACCTGGTCAAGCAGATGCTGGGGTTGAGAGGCGGTGGTGGCGAACCGCGCTGGTCGACATCCCAGCACCTGTGCGGTAGTGCACCGATCGGAGTCGACGGCGACCAGGCGGCGGTGCTCGACGCGCAGTGTCGGGTGCGTGGCATTGACGGGCTGTGGGTGATCGACGGCTCGGCGCTGCCCCGGATCACCAGTCGCGGGCCGCACGCGACGATCGCGATGCTCGCGCATCGGGCCGCGACACTGCTGTCAGGTCAGGAGCGCAGCCGGTAGCGGATCGGCAGGTGCTTGAGGCCGCCGACGAACGTCGTCGACACCAACTGCGGCTCGCCGGCCAGTTCGATGGCTTCCAGCCGCGGCAACAAGGCGCTGAAGAAGCTGCTGATCTCCATGCGCGCCAAGGCCGAACCCACGCAGAAATGCACGCCGTGGCCGAACGCCAGATGCTTGTTCGGGTCGCGGCCGACGTCGAACGCGAACGGGTCGTCGAACACGTCCTCGTCGCGGTTGGCCGAAACGTAGGACAGATAAACGGATTCGCCCTCGGCGATCGGCACACCGCGCACTTCGGTGTCGGCGGTGGCGGTGCGCATGAACTCCTTGACCGGCGTCACCCAGCGGATGATCTCCTCGACCGCAGTCGGCATCAGGCGCAGGTCGGAGCGGAGCCGCTCGCGCTGATCAGGGTGCTCGACGAGTGCGCGCAGGCCGCCACTGATCGCTGCGCTGGTGGTGTCGTGGCCGGCGGTGGCGATGATGACGTAGTAGGAGGCGGTGTCCACATCCGACAGCGGTGCGCCGTCGATGGTCGCGTTGGCGATCGTGGAGGCCAGGTCCTCGGTGGGTTGTGCTCGTCGCGCCGCGGTCAGCGCCCCGAAGTAAGAGAAGAAGTCGAGCAGCACCGGCAGCTGCTCCTCGGGAGTCAAGCCGCGGCGATACTCCTCGTCGTCGCCGCCGAACAGTTCTTGGGTCAGCCGCAGCATGCGGCCGAAATCCGTCTCCGGTAGGCCCAGCAGCGACATGATGACGAACAGCGGGTAGTTGACCGCGACCTCCTGGACGAAGTCGCACTCCGGGCCGAGCTGCACCATTTTCTCGACGTATTGCTGGGCGAGCTCGTCGATGCGGGTCTTGAGCATTCGCATTGCCTTGGGGCGGAACCAATCTGAGACGATTGAGCGCATCTTGTGGTGTTGCGGATCGTCCATGTGGATCAGGGTCCGCAGACCCATCCCGGACTCCAGCAGGGAGTGCTGCAGGTCGTCGGCGTCGGCGGGCGCCAGCACGGGACGCGGCGCGTTGATCCACAGCTGGTTGTCGCGTTCGATCTCCATGATGTCGGCGTGGCGGGTGATGGCCCAGAACGGGCGGTAGGGCCGACGATCGACCAGGGACACCGGTGCGTGTGCGCGCAGATGGGTCAGGGCTGCGTGCAGACGGGGTTCATCGGCATAGGCACTGGGGTCGACGAACACTTGGGCGGCCTGGTCGATAATCGGTGTGCTCATACCCTGCTCCTCGTCGATATTTTTGACACGTGTCAGGTTTGAGCCCAGTGTTGCGGATCGCCGGCCGCCGTGGCGGCGCTTTGGGCTGATCCACCCCGATTAGGCTCTTCGGTCATGTCGATCGGATCGTGCCGGTGGGGTCGCCGGGTCGGCGCCGTCGTCCTGGCGCTGACTGCGGTGTTGGCCGGCGGGTGCGCGCGCTCGGACGGGGCGGCGTCGCACCCGAGCGTGGGTCCCCGGGCGGTCGCGCTCAACGCCGACGTGGTGCGGACCGGCTCTGGCCTGCTGAGGGGAACCGTCGGTCCGGATCACCGGCTGTTTCAGGGGATCCCGTACGCCGCGCCGCCGGTCGGGCCGTTGCGGTGGCAACGCCCGGCGCCGATGCTGGCGTGGCCGGGTGTACGTGACGCGGTCAAACGCGGACCCTGGTGCATCCAGCCGGACGCCGCCGACGTCGATCCGATCAGCGAAGACTGCCTGACGCTCAACGTCTGGACGCCCACCGGCTCGGCCGCCGAGCCGCTACCGGTCATGGTGTGGATCCACGGCGGCAGTTTCATGCGGGGGGCCGGCGACATCTACCACGCGCAACGGCTTGCCGTCCGCGGACGCATCATCGTCGTCACGATCAATTACCGGCTGGGGGCGCTCGGCTTCCTGGCCGACCCGGCGCTCGGGGAACCCGGCAACTATGGCCTGGCCGACCAGCAGGCGGCCCTGCGTTGGGTTCGCGACAATATCGACGAATTCGGCGGCGACCCAGACAAAGTGACGATCGCCGGCGAATCCGCCGGTGGCATGTCGGTCTGCGACCACCTGGCCGCCCCGGACTCGGCTGGCCTGTTCCGTGCCGCCATCATCCAGAGTGGGCCGTGCCAGGCCCAGGTCGAGGTGCCCGAGGCGCAGCGGGTCAGCCGCGAATACACCGAATCTCTGGGATGCGGCGAGCGGGCCACGGCGCCGCACGACCCTGACGAGCAGACTGCGTCGTGTCTGCGGGCGTTGCCGCCCGACCGGTTGGCCAAGCCGCTGTGGTACTCGCGGTTCGGCACCGATCACCTCAGCGGGCCGGTGGTCGGCGGCGCGCTGCTGCCCAAGGATCCGGTCCGAGTGTTCCGGGAATCCCCGGCAGCGGGCGGCCCCGCGGGCAAGCCGGTGTTGCTGGGGGTCAACCGTGACGAGTTCACCATGTTCGTCGCGCTGCGCTATCTGCGTGTCGGGCAGGAGATCACCGCCGCGGAATACCCCGACGAGCTGGGGGACACCTTCGGTCGCGACTCGGCCGCCGCGGTGGCTGAGCACTATCCGCCGGGCCGGTTCGACGGCAGCGTCTCGCTGGCCTACGCGGCCGCTGCCACTGACGACATCTTCGCCTGCCTGGCCGACCGGATGGCCCGCGGCCTGGCTGGCGGCGCGCCCGTCTACGGCTACGAATTCGACGACCCGCACGCACCGGCCCCGGAGTTGTACGACCAGGTGCCGTTCCCGATCGGCGCCACCCACTCGTTGGAGATGCGCTATCTCTTCGACATCGGCGGCGCCCCGCCGCTGGACCCCGCCCAGCGCCGACTGTCCGACCAGATGATCGAGTACTGGACCGGGTTCGTGGTCACCGGTGCGCCGATCGCCGTCGATCAACCCGACTGGCCCGCGATCGGAACCGGAGCCGACCGGCGGTGGATGTCACTGCGCACCGACGGCAGTCGGATCATCACCGACTACGCCGCCGAGCACCAGTGCGACTTCTGGGCGACGATCCGCGGCTGACCTTTCGGCGGGGAGACGGGGGAGCGGGCAGGCTCGCCCGTGATCAGGCCGGCGTGACCCAGGTGGTGATGTCGGCGTGCACCACCTCGACGCCGGACTTGTCGGTGATGCTGACCGGCACCACCACCTCAGTACCTTCGGTGATCGAACCGAAGTCCGGCGGGTCCAGCCGGGCCGTCGCCCGCAACGACGTCGTCGCCTTAGCCAGGTAGGCCACGTTCATCGCCTTGGGGATCCAGCGGTGGCTGCGCGGCACGGTGGCCTCCATCAGCATCCCCATCGCGACTTCGGCCGCGTTGCAGGATGCGATCGCGTGCACGGTGTGCAGGTGGTTGTAGACGAACGGCCACTTAGGCACCAGCACCTCGGCCAGCCCGGGCTCCATCCGGACCACGTGCGGAAGCACCGAGGCGAAGTACGGGACCCGGGCCATCGCCGCGGCGGAGAACAGTCGCGTGCCGCCGGGGATGCCCGCCAGGCGTCGCCATGTTTGATAGGTACTGGTCGATGCGGTCACAATGACCTACCTTACCGACAAGTAAGATGGGTTGCCGGGCGGCTCCAGGGCTGCCGGTCCCGAGCACCGAAAGTGCTATCGCTGGGTTGATGCCACGGTTCCAGCGTCGCCTCTCCTTCGTCGAGCCTCGCTAAACCGCGGGGATTTGGCCGCTGACCCGATCTGGGGCATACTATTCAGGTTCGCCTGCGCCGGGGTTGTCCCTGGCTGGGCATACGACCAGCGCCCACCCGGGCGCATCCGGTCCCATCCTCGCTGTACGGAGCTTTTTCACCGTGCACGGGGACGTGTGCGGGCGACACGCCCGACCGCGGGGACCGGTGGACCAGGACAGGTAAACAGCGGCGGCAGCGCCCAGCGCAGTGTCGACACCGGACCCACGGGTCCGACAAGGTGCAGGCGAGCTGGGGCACGAAGGGTTCGAAAAACGGACCCCCTTTGCAGGAGTGAGGTAGCAGAAGCGTGGCGGGACAAAAGATCCGCATCAGGCTCAAGGCCTACGACCACGAGGCGATTGACGCCTCGGCGCGCAAGATCGTTGAGACGGTCACTCGTACCGGTGCGTCCGTAGTCGGCCCGGTGCCGCTGCCGACCGAAAAGAACGTGTATTGCGTTATCCGGTCCCCGCACAAGTACAAGGACTCGCGGGAGCACTTCGAGATGCGCACCCACAAGCGGCTGATCGACATTCTTGATCCCACGCCGAAGACCGTTGACGCTTTGATGCGCATCGATCTGCCGGCCAGCGTCGACGTCAACATCCAGTAGGAGCACCGAAAACCATGGCACGCAAAGGTATTTTGGGTACCAAACTGGGCATGACGCAGGTGTTCGACGAGAACAACAAGGTCGTGCCGGTCACGGTCGTCAAGGCCGGACCCAACGTGGTCACCCGCATCCGTACCCCCGAGCGCGACGGCTACAGCGCCGTGCAGCTCGCCTACGGCGAGATCAGCCCTCGCAAGGTGAACAAGCCGGTCACCGGTCAGTACGCCGCCGCGGGTGTGAACCCCCGCCGTCACCTCGCCGAGCTGCGACTCGACGACGAGGCCGCCGCAGCCGCGTACGAGGTCGGCCAGGAGCTGACCGCTGAAATCTTCCAAGACGGCAGCTACGTCGACGTCACCGGAACCTCCAAGGGCAAGGGCTACGCCGGCACCATGAAGCGGCACGGCTTCCGCGGCCAGGGCGCCGGTCACGGCGCCCAGGCGGTGCACCGCCGTCCGGGTTCCATCGGTGGCTGCTCGACCCCCGGCCGGGTGTTCAAGGGCACCCGGATGTCGGGCCGGATGGGCAACGACCGTGTGACCACCCAGAACCTGGTGGTGCACAAGGTTGACGCCGAGAACGGTGTGCTGTTGATCAAGGGCGCCATTCCGGGCCGCAACGGTGGGCTGGTTCTGGTCCGCAGCGCGATCAAAAAGGGTGAGAAGTAATGGCCGGCATCAAGATTGACGTCAAGACTCCGGACGGCAAGAAGAGTGGCTCGGTTGAGCTGCCCGCCGAGCTGTTCGACGCTCCCGCCAACATTGCGCTCATGCACCAGGTGGTGATCGCTCAGTTGGCCGCGGCCCGTCAGGGTACGCACTCCACCAAGACCCGCGGTGAGGTCAGCGGCGGTGGCCGTAAGCCTTACCGGCAGAAGGGAACCGGCCGGGCCCGTCAGGGTTCGACCCGGGCGCCGCAGTTCACCGGTGGTGGCGTGGTGCACGGCCCCAAGCCGCGCGACTACAGCCAGCGCACCCCGAAGAAGATGATCGCCGCCGCCCTGCGCGGAGCGTTGTCGGACCGGGCGCGCAACGGCCGGATCCACGCAATCACCGAGCTGGTGAGCGGACAGACCCCGTCGACCAAGGACGCCAAGACGTTCCTGGGCTCGATCACTGACCGCAAGCAGGTGCTGGTGGTTATCGGCCGGGCCGACGAGACGGGTGCCAAGAGCGTGCGCAACCTGCCGGGTGTGCACATCCTGTCCCCGGACCAGCTCAACACCCACGATGTGCTGCGGGCCGACGACGTGGTGTTCAGCGTCGAAGCGCTGAACTCCTACATCGAGGCTCACACCGCCAAAACCGAGGAGGTTTCGGCCTAATGGCGACCATCCCCGACCCCCGCGACATCATCCTCGCGCCGGTCATCTCTGAGAAGTCCTACGGGCTGATCGAGAACAACGTGTACACGTTCGTGGTCCACCCCGACACGAACAAGACGCAGATCAAGATCGCGATCGAGAAGATCTTCGCGGTCAAGGTTGCGTCGGTGAACACCGCGAACCGGCCGGGTAAGCGCAAGCGGTCCAAGACCGGCTACGGCAAGCGCAAAGACACTAAGCGCGCCATTGTGACTCTGGCGCCCGGCAGCAAGCCGATCGACCTGTTCGCCGCACCGGCCTGACCGGCGTGAGAGAGAGATCTAACTGACATGGGAATCCGCAAGTACAAGCCGACGACCCCCGGTCGTCGCGGTGCCAGCGTCTCCGATTTCGCTGAGCTCACCCGCTCCCACCCGGAGAAGTCGCTGGTTCGGCCGCTGCACGGCCACGGTGGGCGTAACGCCCACGGCCGGATCACCACCCGGCACAAGGGTGGCGGTCACAAGCGTGCCTACCGCGTGATCGACTTCCGTCGGCACGACAAGGACGGCGTCAACGCGAAGGTCGCCCACATCGAGTACGACCCGAACCGCACCGCGCGCATTGCGCTGCTGCACTACCTGGACGGCGAGAAGCGCTACATCATCGCGCCGCAGGGTCTGGCTCAGGGTCACGTGGTCGAGTCGGGTGCCAACGCCGACATCAAGCCTGGCAACAACCTGCCGCTGCGCAACATCCCCGCGGGCACCCTGGTGCACGCCGTGGAGCTGCGCCCCGGTGGTGGCGCCAAGCTGGCCCGCTCCGCTGGCTCCAGCATTCAGCTGCTGGGTAAGGAAGGCGCCTACGCCTCGCTGCGTATGCCGTCGGGTGAAATCCGCCGCGTCGACGTGCGCTGCCGCGCCACCGTCGGCGAGGTGGGCAACGCCGAGCAGGCCAACATCAACTGGGGTAAGGCCGGCCGTATGCGGTGGAAGGGCAAGCGCCCGACCGTCCGTGGTGTGGTTATGAACCCGGTGGACCACCCGCACGGTGGTGGTGAGGGCAAGACCTCCGGTGGTCGCCACCCGGTCAGCCCGTGGGGTAAGCCGGAGGGTCGCACCCGCCGGCCGAACAAGCCCAGCGACAAGCTCATCGTCCGACGCCGGCGCACCGGCAAGAAGCGCTAGGAATCGGAGGGAAAGCGATGCCACGCAGCCTCAAGAAGGGTCCGTTCGTCGACGAGCATGTGCTCAAGAAGGTCGACGTTCAGAACGAGAAGAACACCAAGCAGGTCATCAAGACCTGGTCACGTCGGTCGACGATCATCCCGGACTTCATCGGGCACACGTTCGCCGTACACGACGGCCGCAAGCATGTTCCGGTATTCGTCACCGAGTCGATGGTCGGGCACAAGCTCGGCGAATTTGCTCCGACGCGCACCTTCAAGGGACACATCAAAGACGACCGGAAGGCTAAGCGCCGGTGAGCGTTACGACTGAATTTCCGTCTGCTGTCGCCAAGGCCCGCCACGTGGGTATCTCGGCCAGCAAAGCACGCCGGGTGATCAACCTGGTCCGTGGCAAGTCGGTGGCCGATGCGTTGGACATCCTGCGCTGGGCACCGCAGCAGGCCAGCCTGCCGGTGGCCAAGGTCATCGCCAGCGCGGCGGCCAACGCCCAGAACAACGACGGCCTGGACCCGTCCACCCTCGTGGTGGCCAGCGTCTTCGCCGACGAGGGCCCGACCGCTAAGCGGATCAAGCCGCGCGCCCAGGGGCGTGCGTACCGGATCCGTCGGCGCACCAGCCACATCACGGTGATCGTGGAGAGCCGGCCGTCCTCCGGCGGTGGCTCGGCACAGTCGGCCAGCGCTGCACGGGCGCGTCGTGCGCAGGGCAGCAAGGCCGCCTCCGGACAGGCGGGTGCGACGGCCCCGGCGAAGAAGGCTTCGGCGGCCAAGGCGACCGAGAAGGCGCCGGCCAAGAAGGCTTCCGCAGCCAAGGCTGCCGACAAGACGACTGAGAAAGCTGCGGCGAAGAAGGCGCCCGCCAAGAAGGCGGCAGCCAAGAAGGCGCCTGAGACGTCCGACGCGAAGGAGGGCTCGGAGTAATGGGCCAGAAGATCAACCCGCACGGCTTCCGGCTCGGGATCACCACCGACTGGAAGTCGCGGTGGTACGCCGACAAGCAGTACGCGGACTACGTCAAGGAAGACGTGGCGATCCGCCGGCTGCTGTCCAGTGGCCTGGAGCGCGCCGGCATCGCGGACGTCGAGATCGAGCGCACCCGTGACCGGGTCCGCGTGGACATCCACACGGCTCGACCGGGCATCGTCATCGGTCGCCGCGGCACCGAGGCGGACCGGATCCGTGCCGACCTGGAGAAGCTGACCGGCAAGCAGGTACAGCTGAACATCCTCGAGGTCAAGAACCCCGAATCGACGGCGCAGCTGGTTGCCCAGGGCGTCGCGGAGCAGCTGAGCAACCGTGTGGCTTTCCGCCGCGCGATGCGTAAGGCGATCCAGTCGGCGATGCGTCAGCCCAACGTCAAGGGCATCCGGGTGCAGTGCTCGGGCCGCCTCGGCGGTGCTGAGATGAGCCGCTCGGAGTTCTACCGCGAGGGTCGGGTGCCGCTGCACACGCTGCGGGCCGACATCGACTACGGGCTGTACGAGGCGAAGACCACCTTCGGCCGGATCGGCGTGAAGGTCTGGATCTACAAGGGCGACATCGTCGGTGGCAAGCGCGAGCTGGCCGCTGCCGCACCGTCGGCCGACCGTCCGCGCCGCGAGCGCCCGACGGGCACCCGCCCGCGCCGCAGCGGCGCCTCGGGTACCACCGCGACCAGCACCGACGCCGGGCGGGCCGCTGAGAGCACTGACAACGCCGCTGCTGCGGAAACGGTCACCGAGACCGCTCCCGCCGCAGCGGAAACGCAGAGCACGGAGAGCTAATCATGTTGATTCCCCGTAAGGTCAAGCACCGCAAGCAGCACCACCCCAAGCAGCGCGGTATCGCCAGCGGCGGCACCGCGGTGACGTTCGGTGAGTACGGCATCCAGGCACTGGAGCACGCCTACGTCACCAACCGGCAGATCGAGTCGGCTCGTATCGCCATCAACCGGCACATCAAGCGTGGCGGCAAGGTGTGGATCAACATCTTCCCGGACCGTCCGCTGACCAAGAAGCCCGCCGAGACCCGTATGGGTTCCGGTAAGGGTTCGCCGGAATGGTGGGTCGCCAACGTCAAGCCGGGCCGGGTGCTGTTCGAGCTGAGCTACCCGAATGAGGCCATTGCCCGCGCCGCACTGACCCGGGCGATCCACAAGCTGCCGATCAAGGCGCGAATCGTCACCCGAGAGGAGCAGTTCTGATGGCAGTGGGAGTTACCGCTGGCGAACTGCGCGAGCTTAACGCCGACGAGCTCGTCGAGCAGTTGCGCGAGTCCAAAGAAGAGCTGTTCAACCTGCGTTTCCAGATGGCGACCGGGCAGCTCACCAACAACCGTCGGCTCCGCACGGTGCGCCACCAGATTGCGCGCATCTACACCGTGTTGCGCGAACGGGAACTGGGCCTGGCGTCCGGTCCCGCTGGTTCTGAAGGCGAGGCATCGTAATGGCACAGGCTGCAAAGGCTAACGCCGCGGAGAAGGGTGCCAAGCACACCCCGCGCACGGAGACGGTGCGGGGCCGCCGCAAGACCCAGATCGGCTACGTGGTCAGCGACAAGATGGAGAAGACCATCGTCGTCGAGCTCGAAGACCGTGTGCGGCACCCGCTGTACGGCAAGATCATCCGGACCACCAAGAAGGTCAAGGCTCACGACGAGAACAACACGGCCGGCATCGGCGACCGCGTGTCGCTGATGGAGACCCGTCCGTTGTCGGCGTCGAAGCGCTGGCGCCTGGTCGAGATCCTGGAAAAGGCCAAGTAATTTCACGGCGTAGTAACTACGCCGTAGTAGCGACCGAGCCCCGCGACCTGTGTCGCGGGGCTTCGTCGTGTTTGGGGTCCTGTTTGGGGTCGTGTTTGGGGTCGTGACCGGGTCATGCCGGAACTTTGACCCGCGCCAACGGTTGCGGCGCAGTCGGGCCGAGCGGAACCTGCAACGAATCCTCGCCGTTGAGCACCCGGGCCGGGACCGCCAGCGTGCGTTGGGTCGGCGTCGGCAGGCTGGTACTTAAGGCCGTCAGTTGGCGGCCGTTGAGACGGTTCAAGCCTGCCGAGGCGTTCCGGGGCAATCTGCTCGCGGTGTGGTAGCGCACCAGGACCGCGACGTCGGTGTGGCGCTGCTGCGGCGTCAGGCGCACCGTCACCGCGGTCGTATCGGTCTCCGGCAGCCACAGCCGCTCTAGATTCTCTGTGTTGATGTCGCGCGGCGACATCCATAATGTGGCCGCGAACTGCTTGGGGCCCTTGCTCTCTTTCTGCTTCAGGCGGCGGCGACGTCGGCGGAGACGGGTGGGCTGCAGACCGGCCAGGAGCGCCGTGTCGACCTGGTCGAACTCGTCGGCGGACAGGATGCGCGCGTCCAGGTGACGCTCGCACAAGTCTCGCGCCAGTCGTTCGGTGGCTACGGCCAGGGTCGCGGCGACTGAGTCGCGGACCGCCACCGCCTCGGTGTTGTGCATCGGATCCATCCGCAGGATCAACCAGTTGTCCTGGGGTGCGCAGGAGTCGGGCCCATTGACCGCCGTCGCGTCGTTCCCGCGTTCGTCATCGGGAGCATCAGTGGGGGAGTCGCACGTTCGTACTGACACGATGTCGATCCCATCCAGGCGTACGTCGAACTGGCGCAGGCCGGCGGCGACGAGCTCTGCGGAGAGCGTCGGTACCGGCGCCGGGACCCGGCGATGCCGCCCAGTAGCTCCGACTGGCGCGGCCGGTACGGCGATCACCGATACCAGTCGCCCGCGATGTTCGCGTACTCCGACGACGTCGCGACTGTATCGACGGCGGTGGTCGAAGCCGGGCGTGCAGCCTTCGGTGAGAAACGCCGCAGGGGTCGCGAAGCGATCGAGTAGCCGAGCCGACACGATCGCCGTCAGCGGTACCCGACGGTGGGTGATCAACGCAGCCGTCGAGAGCACCGCGGCAACGCCGACCGCCGGCCACCAAGCGCGCTCGGCGGGCCCGAGTTGGGCCGGCCAATGACCGGCGATCCATAAGATGCCGATATCGATCAGAAATACCGTGGTCACGCGCAGCCAGGACAGATTGAGCCCGAAGGAATGCTGCGCCCTCATCGATGTATCCAACTCATGGTTTCCCCCCAGAACTTCCATGAAGTGTGCGGTGACCGGGCTACCCGTTGTGTGCGCGGGCCAAACATCCCAGGCCTGGTGCGGGGTGACCTGGGATGTTTGGGGGTCGGTTGATCTGACCTGCTACGCGCGTCAGATGCCGAACAGGCTTGTCGGATCGAACATTCCCGAGATGTCCGGGAAACCACCGGTGAGGTCGGCCGCACCGCCGGCGGCGTCCGCGGCGCTACTGGCCGCATCAGCGGCGCCGCCCGCTGCGGCGCTGGCGGCGTCGGCCGCACCGCCTGCGGTATCTGCGCCCATCGCCGACAGGCCGAAGGCCTCGCCCGGATCAAGCAGCCCGGCCGCATCGAAATCGGTCGGAATGTTGAAGTCGCCGAACGGCGTCGTGAGGGTGTCGGTGATGGAATTGGTGGCACCGTCGGCCCCGGGGATATCGGTATAGACGTTCTCGAACCCGTTGCCGAAGTTCATCACGTCGTACACCGTTCCCACGGCGGGCAGGTCGGAAGCGGTCGCACCGGAGGCCGGGGCCACGTCGGTGATGGTGAACTCCGTGTTGTGGATACCGCCGAACAGGTTCGTGACGTTCTCACTGGCGGTGACGTTACCGAGATCGGTAGCGCCGGTTCCCGTGCCGCTGGACACGTCGAAGGACTGATCACCCTCGCCGACCTGGAACAACGGCGGTGCACTGAACAGCGGACTGACCGGGGAGAAGCCCGCCGATCCGTCGGCGAGGACGGGATTGAAGGTGGTGTCGCCGATGGTGAAGCCATCGCCGGTGCCGGGAGTGGCGCTGGGCATGGCATCGGGAGTGGCGCCGGGCACGGCATCGGGGGCGCCTGCCGTCGTGGTGTCCGGTGTGCCGGTGATCGGCGGTATCGCCCCGGTGTCACCGAGCGGCAACGGGCTGGGCGTACCCGCCGTGGGCGTCAGTGCGCCCAGATCGCCGAACGGCGGTGGGGCGGGCGTTGAAGCCTCCGGGCCGAGGGCGCCGGCGTCGCCCAGGGCTCCTGCTCCGCCGGTACCGGCGACATTGCTTGCCAGGTCGACCGGAATCGCGGTGCTGCCGACATTTCCGGCCGCGCCAACACCGTTGTCGGCGAAAGCGACTGTCGCGGGCAGGAATGTGGTCGAGAGTAGACCCGCGGTGACCCCACCGGCCGACAATATGATCCGACGATTCATTTTTGGTGCGTTCCTTCCGTGCTTGGGTGGCCCCGGTCCTGTGCGTTCCCCTTCGAACGTGCCGGGCGTGCTGAACACCGGCGTTCGCTCCCTCTCGCGCGCACCACAGCTCCAGTCCAGGCGTCGTAGTAGCAGCGATGATGGTGTGCGACAACGGATGTCCGGATGCCAGGGACTTTGCCTCAACCCCCCTCGGCGTCCTCGTCAGACGCTAACGGGTGGACGGCGCCGTCACCACCCCTGTGAGCGGATATTTCAACAGTTAATCTCAATGTAGAGAATCGCCCATGTCGATCGACGCACGTGGGGGCGTCGATGTAAGGCATTGCGGCAGTGGACCTGTGGCAAAAATCAGCGTTCGTCGCGGGTTGGTCTCAGCAGTCTCAAAGTAATCGTGTTGGCACAAGCCAACATTCGATTTGACCAATCGGCGTCGGGCGTCACACTGATCGCTATGGAGCTGCGGCAGCTGAAACACTTTGTCGCTGTGGCCGAAGAGCTGCACTTCACGCGGGCGGCTGCGAAGGTCCACGTGGTGCAGTCCACCCTGTCCGCATCGATCAGCAGCCTGGAGCAGGAGCTCGGAACCGCGTTGTTGGTCCGCAACAATCGCCGCGTCGACCTCACCACGGCTGGACTGGCGCTGCTGCCGGACGCACAGAATGCCCTGGCTGCGGCCGACCACGCACGGGCCGCCGTCGACGCGGTCAGGGGAGTGCTGTGCGGGCGGCTGAGTATCGGGGTGATCCAGGGGCTGGGAACCGTCGATCTCGCGGGGTTGCTGGCCTGCTATCACCGAAATTTTCCGCGCATCGATATCACGCTGCGACACGACTCCATCGACACGTTGGTGCAGGCGACCGCCGACGGCGACGTGGACCTGGCCTTCGTCTGTCGACCCTACGACGGGAGCCGGGTCAAGGACCTGTCGTTGGGAATCGAGCCGCTGGTGCTGGCGGTACGCCGCGACGATCCGCTCGCGGCCAGCGATGCCGTCCCGCTGACTGACCTGCGTGAGCGTGAGTTCGTCGAGCGCCGGGCGGACCTTCGAACGCGCCTGCACATTGATGGCATCTGCGCCGAACTCGGTTTTGTCCGAACCGTCTGCGCCGAATCCAATAGTCCGCTCGACCTGGTCGACCTGGTTGTTGCCGGCGTGGGCGTGGCATTTCTTCCGCCGTCGCTGGTGGCGAAGTCAGATCAGCTGGTCGGGGTGGCAACCGACCCGGCGATCCCACGCGAGCTGGCGCTGATCACCCCGCTGGAGCGGGCGCCCTCGCCGGCGGCCGCCGCATTCCTCGGCGAGCTGGTGTCGGCCGGCATCGGCGACAACCGCCTATCGGCTACGCGTGCGCGGCCCCAGGCTTCAAACGCTGCCGCCTGCGCGCCGGGCCGGTAGTGTCTCATCCGTTCCGGGGGCCGACGACGGAGTGAGCAATGGTGGAATTCACGGGCAAGGTCAGTCTCGATATCCGGGATTCCGAACCGGACTGGGGGCCGTTCGCGGCGCCGACCGCCCCCGAAGGCGCGCCCAACGTGCTGTACCTGGTCTGGGACGACACCGGCATCGCCACCTGGGACTGCTTCGGCGGGTTGGTGGAGATGCCCACGATGAGTCGGATCGCCGAGCGCGGTGTCCGACTGTCCCAGTTCCACACCACCGCCCTGTGCTCCCCGACCAGGGCCTCGCTGCTGACCGGACGTAACGCCACCAGCGTCGGCATGGCCACCATCGAAGAGTTCACCGACGGCTTCCCCAACTGCAGCGGACGCATCCCCTTCGAAACCGCCCTGCTCAGTGAGGTTCTCGCCGAACAGGGCTGGAACACCTTCTGCGTCGGCAAGTGGCACCTGACCCCGCTGGAAGAGTCCAACATGGCCGGCGCCCGACGGCACTGGCCCACCCAGCGCGGATTCGAACGGTTCTACGGCTTCATGGGAGGTGAGACCAACCAGTGGTACCCGGACCTGGTCTATGACAACCACCCAGTCGCGCCGCCGGCCACGCCGGAGGACGGCTATCACCTGTCCAAGGACATCGCCGACAAGACAATCGAATTCATCCGCGATGCGCAGACCATCGCGCCCGGAAAGCCCTGGTTCGGCTACGTCTGCCCGGGTGCCGGCCACGCCCCGCACCATGTGTTCGCCGAATGGGCCGACCGCTATGCCGGGCGTTTCGACATGGGCTACGAACAGTACCGAGAGATCGTGCTGGCTAACCAGAAGAAGCTGGGGTTGGTGCCGGAAGACACTGAGCTGTCCGAGGTCAACCCGTACGCGGGCGTCACCAGTGCCGACGGCCAGCCCTGGCCACTGCTGGACATGGTCCGTCCGTGGGACGGTCTCGATGACTCCGAGAAGCGTCTGTTCGCTCGGATGGCTGAGGTGTTCGCGGGTTTCCAGACTTACACCGACGCCCAGATCGGGCGGATCTTGGATTACCTGGAAGAGTCGGGGCAACTCGACAACACCATCGTCGTGGTGATCTCCGACAACGGAGCCAGCGGCGAGGGCGGTCCGAACGGGTCGCCCAACGAGAACAAGTTCTTCAACGGCTACATCGACTCCGTCGAAGAGGCGATGAAACTCTTCGATGAGCTGGGCAGTCCGGAAACCTACAACCACTACCCGGTCGGGTGGGCGATGGCGTTCAACACGCCCTACAAGCTCTACAAGCGCTATGCCTCCCATGAAGGCGGCATCGCCGACCCCGCGATCGTCAGCTGGCCCAAGGGAATCGCCGCGCGCGGCGAGGTGCGCGACACCTATGTCAACGTGTGCGACGTGACCCCGACGGTCTACGACCTGCTCGGCATCACACCGCCGGAAACTGTGCGCGGTATTGCCCAGCGGCCGCTGGAAGGTGTGA
Organism: Mycolicibacter sp. MU0102; assembly: GCF_963378105.1. Lineage (NCBI taxonomy): Bacteria > Bacillati > Actinomycetota > Actinomycetes > Mycobacteriales > Mycobacteriaceae > Mycobacterium > Mycobacterium holstebronense. The sequence goes on along the minus strand of NZ_OY726398.1, from coordinate 3,700,913 downwards.
GTTTCAAAGCGGCGCTGATTGACCCGGCCGCTGATACCGGCAAGCACACCCAGTTCTATACGATGCTGGGCACCCGCGGGATCTGGCACCGTGGCTGGTTCGCCAACACAGTGCACGCGGCAACCCCGTCGGGCTGGAGTCACTTCGACGACGACCGGTGGGAGCTCTACCACCTCGCCGAGGACCGCAGTCAGTGCCACGACCTGGCCGCTGAGCATCCGGACAAAGTCCAAGAACTCCAGGCGATGTGGTTCGCCGAGGCCGAGAAGTACAACGGTCTGCCGTTGGCGGACTTGAATATCTTCGAGATGACCACCCGCCAGCGGCCGTACCTGGCCGGCGACCGTACCGGTTACACCTATTACCCGAACACCGCTGAGGTGCCGTTGGGGGCGTGCGTGGAGCTTCGCGGTCGATCCTTCTCGGTGTTGGCCCGCGTTACGGTGGATTCCACTGCTGCGGAGGGGCTGCTGTTCAAGCAGGGTGCCCGACACGGCGGTCATGCGCTGTTCGTTCAGGGCGGCAAACTGCACTACGTCTACAACTTCCTCGGCGAGCGCGAACAGTGGCTGTCCTCGCCCGGCCCGGTTCCGTTGGGGCAGCATATTTTCGGCGTCCGATTCGAGCGCACCGGAACGGTCGAGGGCAGTCACACGCCTCTCGGCTCGGCCGCGCTGTACATCGACGACGAAGTAGTCGCCACCCTGCCCGACATGGTCGCCCAGCCGGGTGCCTTCGCGTTGGCCGGAGGTGGAGTCAGCGTCGGGCGCAATACCGGCCAGGCGGTGTCGTCGGCGTACCGTGCTCCGTTCGCCTTCACCGGCGGGACCATCGCGGACGTCGCCGTGGATGTCAGCGGTGAGCCGTACCTGGATGTGAAAAAGACTATCGCTGCTGCATTCTCGCGGGACTGATGTGATGTTGACGGACCTCGTCGAGATCCCGGCCGGGGTTTTCCGGATGGGTTCGACGAGTTTCTATCCCGAAGAGGCGCCCATCCACAGCGTGGCGGTGCAGCCGTTCGCGCTGGAGCGTCATCCAGTGACCAACGCGCAGTACGGCGCGTTCGTCGACGCTACCGGCTACGTGACCCTCGCCGAGCAGGAACTCGATCCGGCACTGTACGGCGACGCCGAACCGGGCGCCCTGGTGTTTCATCCCACTGACGGGCCGGTCGACCTGCGCGACTGGCGGCAGTGGTGGCGATGGATCCCCGGCGCCAGCTGGCGGCACCCGTTCGGACCGGAAAGCACCGTCGAGGATAAACCGGATCACCCGGTGGTCCAGGTGGCCTATCCCGACGCGGCGGCTTTTGCCCGATGGGCCAGGCGGCGGTTGCCGACCGAGGCCGAATGGGAGTACGCCGCCCGGGCCGGCAGCGTGAGCACGTATGCGTGGGGCGAGGAGGAGAGGCCGGGCGGTGCGTTGCTGGCCAACACCTGGCAGGGCGACTTTCCCTACCGCAACGACGGCGCACTGGGCTGGGCCGGGACGTCACCGGTGGGAACGTTTCCGCCGAACGCCTGGGGGCTACTCGACATGATCGGCAACGTCTGGGAGTGGACGACCACCGAGTTCTCGGCCCACCATCGACTCCAGGACCGGCCAGCGCAGCCGAAGGCCTGTTGCGCGCCGGCCGGCCCCGCGCACCCCGACATCAGCCAGACCCTCAAAGGTGGCTCGCATCTGTGCGCGCCGGAGTACTGCCACCGCTATCGCCCCGCGGCCCGGTCCCCGCAGTCACAGGACACGGCAACGAGCCATATCGGATTTCGTTGCGCGACCGATCAGGAGATGGCGTCGATCGCGGTCCAGACCCGCGATTGAAAGTCGGGGGGCAGCGGGATATAGCCCTGCTTGTTGAGGTTGGACTGGCCCAGGCCGGCGGCCGCCTGCAGGAAACCCTTGACCGCCTGACCCACGATCGGGTCGGGATATTTCGAGCAGACGATCTCGTAGCCGGCCAACACGATCGGATACACGTCGCCCTGGGTCGGGTTGTAGAACGACGAGATGTCGACCACGAGATCATTGCCGGTTCCGGTGATCTTCGCGCCGGCGATGGTTTTGCCGACCGAGTCGGTGCCGATGCGTACCGGGCGTTTGGACTTGCGGCTGGCCGGGGTCTTGATCTCGGCGGCGAAAAGTCCCTGGTCCATGGCAAAAGCCAACTCGTTGTAGCTAATTGAACCCTCGGTGGTGCGTACCAGCGCCGCGGTGCCCTCGTTGCCCTTGGCGCCGATACCGACGCCACCGTTGAACGTCTTGTCCGCCTCGGTGGCCCAGACTCCGCCGGATGCGGCCCGCAGGTAGGCCTGGAAGTTCTCGGTGCTGCCGGACAAGTCGCTGCGGTACACGACGCGGATGTCCTGAGCCGGCATGGGCCCGTTGAGTGCGACGAGGTCCGGATCGTCCCAACGGCTGATGCTGCCGTTGAAGATCTTGGCGATGGTGGGAGCGTCGAGTACCAGCGATTCGACCTCATGAAGGTTATAGGTGATAGCCATCGGCCCGAACACAATCGGCAGGTGCCACGCGTCCGCACCGCCGCAGCGCTGCTTGGCCAACGTCCGCTGCTCAGCGTTCAGCGGCGAATCGGACGCCGCGAGATCGGTGTCCCCGGCCAGGAAGTCGGCGATGCCGGCGCCCGAACCGTTGGCGGTGTAGTCGAGCGTGCGATCGACACAGGCGGAGCGATAGACACCGACGAACTCGGCCATCGCGTGCGCCTGCGCGGTCGAACCGCTGGCTTTCAGATCTGTTTTGCCCCCGCACGTCACGAGTTCACTGGCGTACGCCAGTGTCATATGGGGCACGGAGCACGCCGACAGTGTCAGGCCCGCAGCGAGCAGGATGCCGGCGGCCACGGCCGGCGTTCGGGTTGCGACAGCCCGAAAACGATTCATGGCCGTGTGTATAACAACCGAAACTCGCATATTGTCGAACAGTAGGTAAACGGGGTGCGGGCGGAGAGTGACGTCTGAGCGAGTTAGATCGGATTCCGATACGCTTGCCGGCCAGCATGTTTGGGGACATCTTCTGCTCGGCGCGGCCGGCTCCGCGGTTCGCTACCCTGACTGCCGATGACCACTGAGCCCCAATCAGGCGCGGCCGGCACTGCGGCGGCGAAGCGGCGCCAACGACCGCGCTACTTGACCGGCGCGGTGATCCTGGTCGCGATCGTGGTGGCCTACGTGTCATCGCTGTTCGGTGTTCACGCGTTGCAGGGATCGGACAGTCCGCTCCCGCCGCTCGACCTGAGCACGGCGAACCCGCAGGACACCATCGTGCAGGTGCGGCTTCACGAGCTGAACCCGGTAGCCAACCGACTCGCGGTCGATGTTCTCGTTCATCCCGGAGAGTCGTTGTACGACAAGCGGTTCGATGTACTGAACACCGAGCTTGCGGTGCGGTTGTATCCCCCGAATGACTTGGGGGACCTGCATTTTCCCGCGGGGGACGCGCCGGCGCGGGTCAGCACGACCATCGAGGCGTACGGCGCCCCGGGAAACTGGCCCTTCGACACCTACACCACCGAAGAGCTGTCGGCAGATGTGTTCGTCGGGACCGGTGAAGACCGCAAACGGATCCCCGCCCGAGTGGAGGTCACCGGATCGCTCGACGGCTGGGACGCCAGCGTCGCCCGGGTGCATGACGCCAGCCGGACCCGAAACCAGCGAGGCGATGCCGATGCCGCGGTGGTGGTGAAGATCCAGCGCGCTCGGGGGCCGCTGATTTTCGACCTCGGAATCTGCCTGGTTCTGATCAGCCTGCCCACCCTGGCTCTGATCGTGGCCGTGCCGATGGCGATGGGCCGGCGGAAATTTCTGCCCCCATTCGCTACCTGGTATGCCGCGAATCTGTTCGCGATCATCCCGCTGCGCAACATCCTCCCCGGCGCCCCGCCGCCGGGCTCCTGGATTGACCAGGCAATTGTCCAGTGGGTGTTGATCGCGCTGGCGGCGGCGATGGGTCTGTTCATCTACGCCTGGGTGCGGCAAGGGGACGACTGAGCCCGGCTTGGCCAGCAATTTGGTGTTGGGGGTTCCGTCGCCTAAGCTCTAGGGGTTGCCGTCAGCAGACCTCGGCTAGCGCAAGCTGGCCCTGCGTGCACTTCGGCAATGAAGAAGACAATGCACTACCGGGGAGAATCCGGCATGCCACTTGGCGTGCCGGGCGTCGACTCGAAAATTTAGGAGATCTGGTGATTCAGCAGGAATCGCGGTTGAAGGTCGCCGACAACACCGGCGCCAAGGAGATCTTGTGCATCCGGGTGCTCGGCGGCTCGTCGCGGCGATACGCAGGCATCGGTGATGTCATCGTCGCAACCGTCAAAGACGCCATCCCGGGCGGCAACGTCAAGCGGGGTGATGTCGTCAAGGCCGTCGTGGTGCGCACCGTCAAGGAGCGTCGCCGCGCCGACGGCAGCTACATCAAGTTCGACGAGAACGCGGCCGTGATCATCAAGGCCGACAACGACCCGCGCGGAACCCGCATCTTCGGGCCGGTCGGTCGCGAGCTGCGCGAGAAGAAGTTCATGAAGATCGTCTCGCTGGCACCGGAGGTGTTGTAGATGAAGGTCCATAAGGGCGACACCGTCCTGATCATCGCCGGCAAGGACAAGGGCGCCAAGGGCAAGGTCCTGCAGGCTTTCCCCACCCGCAACCGCGTGCTGGTCCAGGGTGTCAATCGGATCAAGAAGCACGTCGCGAACTCGGCCAACCAGGCCGGTGCCTCCTCGGGCGGAATCGTCACCCAAGAGGCCCCGATCCACGTCTCCAACGTGATGGTCGTCGACTCCGACGGACAGCCCACTCGGATCGGTTACCGGGTGGACGCCGAGTCCGGCAAGAAGGTTCGCGTCTCCAAGCGCAACGGCAAGGACATCTAGAGATGACGACTGCAGAGAAGACCCAGCCTCGGCTGAAGGTGCGCTACCGCGAGGAGATCCGGGACGCGCTGAACAAAGAGTTCAACTACGCCAACGTGATGCAGATCCCGGGCGTGGTGAAGGTCGTGGTGAACATGGGTGTTGGCGAAGCCGCCCGGGACGCCAAGCTGATCAACAACGCGGTCACCGACCTGGCCGCGATCACCGGCCAGAAGCCGGAGATCCGTAAGGCCCGCCTGTCCATCGCGCAGTTCAAGCTGCGCGAGGGCATGCCGATCGGTGCCCGGGTCACCCTGCGTGGTGACCGGATGTGGGAGTTCCTGGACCGGCTCACCTCGATCGCTCTGCCGCGTATCCGCGACTTCCGCGGACTGTCGGCCAAGCAGTTCGACGGTTCCGGCAACTACACCTTCGGGCTGGCCGAGCAGTCGATGTTCCACGAGATCGACGTGGACTCCATCGACCGCCCGCGGGGGATGAACATCACCGTCGTCACTTCGGCGACCAACGACGACGAAGGACGAGCGCTACTGCGGGCTCTCGGCTTTCCGTTCAAGGAGAACTGACCATGGCTAAGAAGGCGTTGGTTATTAAGGCGGCCCGCAAGCCCAAGTTTGCGGTGCGCGCCTACACCCGCTGCAACAAGTGCGGCCGCCCGCGCGCGGTGCTCCGGAAGTTCGGCCTGTGCCGAATCTGCCTGCGCGAAATGGCGCACGCCGGCGAGCTGCCCGGTGTGCAGAAGAGCAGCTGGTGAGGGTGGAGGAGCAGCCTAAATGACTATGACGGATCCGATCGCGGACTTCCTGACCCGTCTGCGTAACGCCAACTCGGCGTACCACGACGAGGTGACCTTGCCGCACTCGAAGATCAAGGCGAACATCGCCGAGATCCTCAAGCGCGAGGGTTACATCACCGACTACCACGTCGAAGACGCCCGGGTGGGCAAGGCGCTGGTGGTCAACCTCAAGTACGGCCCGAACCGGGAGCGCAGCCTCGCCGGTCTGCGCCGGGTGTCCAAGCCGGGCCTGCGGGTCTACGCAAAGTCGACCAACCTGCCACGGGTGCTCGGCGGCCTGGGCGTGGCGATCATCTCCACGTCCTCGGGTCTGCTCACCGACCGTCAGGCGGCCAGGCAGGGCGTGGGCGGCGAAGTCCTCGCGTACGTGTGGTGAGGGAGTAGCAGACATGTCGCGTATTGGTAAGCAGCCGGTCCCGGTTCCCGCCGGGGTCGACGTGACCATTGATGGTCAGAACGTATCGGTCAAGGGGCCCAAGGGCACCCTGGAGCTCGCCGTGGCGGAGCCGATCAACGTTGCTCGCAACGATGACGGCGCCCTCGTGGTGACCCGGCCGGACGACGACCGGCGCAACCGGTCGTTGCACGGCCTGAGCCGCACCCTGTTGGCCAACCTGGTCACCGGTGTGTCGGAGGGCTACGTCCGCAAGATGGAGATCTTCGGCGTCGGCTACCGCGTCGCGCTCAAGGGCAGCGACCTGGAGTTCGCGCTGGGCTACAGCCACCCGGTGCTGATCAAGGCTCCGGAAGGCATCACCTTCGCGGTGGAGACGCCCACCAAGTTCTCGGTCTCGGGCATCGACAAGCAGAAGGTCGGCCAGATCTCGGCGAACATCCGCCGTCTGCGTCGCCCCGACCCCTACAAGGGCAAGGGTGTGCGCTACGAGGGTGAGCAGGTTCGCCGCAAGGTCGGAAAGACAGGTAAGTAGTCATGGCGCAATCACAAACAGGCACCCCGGACCGCAAACCCGTCGGGCAGAACATCTCCGAGGTTCGGCGTGCGCACCGGATTCGTCGGCACGCGCGGCTGCGCAAGAAGGTGTCCGGCACCGCCGAGCGTCCCCGCTTGGTCGTGCACCGCTCCTCGCGGCACATCCACGTCCAGCTGGTCGACGACCTCGCTGGTCACACGGTGGCTGCGGCGTCCTCGATCGAGGCCGACGTGCGGGGTGTGGACGGCGACAAGAAGGCCCACAGTGTGCGGGTCGGCCAGCTGATCGCTGAGCGTGCCAAGGCCGCCGGCGTCGAGAACGTGGTGTTCGACCGCGGTGGCTACACCTACGGTGGACGCATCGCTGCGCTGGCTGACGCGGCCCGCGAGGGCGGATTGAACTTCTGATGACTGACGTGAAGATGACTGGAAGGACCGCATGATGGCGGAGCAGCCGACAGGGGCCTCTTCGGCAGGTCCCGACACGGGCAGTGCCCCCCGCAGTGACGGGCGCGACAACCGTGACAACCGCGGTGGACGTGGTGGCCGCGATGGCGGCCGCGGCGGCCGTGACAACCGGGACGGCGACAAGAGCAACTACCTGGAGCGCGTCGTCGCGATCAACCGGGTGTCCAAGGTGGTCAAGGGTGGCCGCCGGTTCAGCTTCACCGCCTTGGTGATCGTCGGTGACGGCCACGGCCTGGTCGGCGTCGGCTACGGCAAGGCCAAGGAAGTGCCTGCCGCGATCGCCAAGGGCGTGGAGGAGGCTCGCAAGGGCTTCTTCCGGGTGCCGCTGATCGGTGGAACCATCACTCACCCGGTGCAGGGTGAAGCCGCCGCCGGTGTGGTTTTCCTGCGTCCGGCCAGCCCGGGTACCGGTGTGATCGCCGGCGGCGCGGTGCGTGCCGTGCTGGAATGCGCGGGCGTGCACGACATCCTGTCCAAGTCGCTGGGCAGCGACAACGCGATCAACGTGGTGCACGCCACCGTTGCCGCGCTGAAGATGCTGCAGCGTCCCGAAGAGGTGGCGGCCCGTCGTGGCCTGCCCATCGAAGACGTTGCGCCGGCCGCGATGCTCAAGGCTCGTCGCGAGAGCGAAGCTCTGGCTGCCGCCGCGGCGCGGGAAGGCACGGCGTAATCATGGCTAACCTGAAGATCACCCAGGTCCGCGGCATCATCGGTGCACGCTGGAAGCAGCGCGAGAGCCTGCGCACCCTGGGCCTGCGCAAGATCCGCCAGTCGGTGGTGCGTGAGGACAACCCGCAGACCCGTGGGCTGATCCGGGTTGTTCACCACCTCGTGCAAGTGGAGGAAGCAGAATGACCATCAAGCTGCACGACCTGCGCCCTGCGCCCGGGTCGAACACCAAGAAGACCCGCGTCGGTCGTGGTGAGGGTTCCAAGGGTAAGACCGCGGGCCGCGGTACCAAGGGCACCAAGGCACGCAAGAACGTGCCGGTCCGGTTCGAGGGTGGGCAGATGCCGATCCACATGCGGCTGCCCAAGCTGAAGGGCTTCCGTAACCGGTTCCGTACCGAGTACGAGGTTGTCAACGTCGGCGACATCAACCGGTTGTTCCCGGAGGGTGGCACCATCGGCCTCGACGAGCTGGTCGCCAAGGGTGCCGTTCGGAAGAACACGCTGGTCAAGGTGCTCGGCGACGGAAAGCTGACCGTCAAGGTCGACGTCACCGCCCACAAGTTCAGCGGCAGCGCCCGGGACCAGATCACCGCAGCCGGAGGCACCGCCACCGAGCTGTAGGGCTTGTCCCGCCGCGAGAAGCTACAGAATCGCACTCCACCAGCAGGTGGGGTGCGATTCTGCATCTGGGGGCAGATACGCCGGCCCGCCGTGCGCTCCGGTCATGTCGGGCGGCGCCGGTAGGCTCAAAATCATGTTCTCCTTGCTGACCGGCGTGCCCGGCCTGGACGACCTGCGCGGCGTCGCGCGGCGTATCGACACCGCCCGGCACCACGGCGTGCCCGACGGTGTCATCCTCGAACTCGACCTGCAGGAGCTGCCCCACGAGACCGGGGCTTTCGACCCGCTGGCCCTGATCCGATCCGGTGGCCGGCCGCCGGTGCTGCGTGAGGTGGTCGCCGCGATCCACCGTGCCGCCGAAGACCCGCGCGTCGCGGGATTGATTGCCCGCGTGCAGCTGTCGTCGGCGGCCGCCGGGCCGGTGCAGGAGCTGCGGGCGGCGATCGCCGAGTTCTCCGCCGTCAAACCATCGCTGGCGTGGGCCGAAACCTACCCGGGCACGCTGTCGTACTACCTGGCTTCGGCGTTCGGCGAGGTCTGGATGCAGCCGTCGGGGACGGTCGGGCTGATCGGTTTCGCCACCAATGCGACCTTCCTGCGCAGTGCGCTGGGCAAGGCCGGCATCGAGGCGCAGTTCGTGGCCCGCGGCGAATATAAGTCGGCGGCCAACCTGTTCACCCAGGACTCCTACACCGACGCGCACCGTGAGGCCGACACCGCGTTGGTGGAGAGCCTGCACGCTCAGGTACGCGCGGCCGTCGCCGAGTCCCGCAAGCTTGATGCCGATGCCGTCGATGGTCTGGCCGACAAAGCACCGCTGCTGCGTGACGACGCGGTGGCCTCGGGCCTGATCGACCGGATCGGATTCCGCGACGAGGCCTACAACCGGATCGCCGCATTGGCCGGAGCCGAGGACACCACCGACGCCGACGACGACGGCGCACCCCCGCGGCTGTTCCTGGGGCGCTATGCCCACGCCACGGCCGGCGGGTCGGGACCAACCCTGCCAGGACGCAAACCCAAGCCGGCGGTCGCGGTGGTGACGGTGTCCGGGGCGATCGTCAGTGGCTCGGGCGGGCCGCAGCTGTCGCCGCTGGGCAACCGCAATGTCGGTGGCGATACGATCGCCGCCGCGCTGCGTGAGGCCGCGGCCGATGATGAGGTCGCCGCAATCGTGCTGCGGGTGGACAGCCCGGGTGGTTCGGTCACCGGGTCCGAAACCATCTGGCGAGCGGTGCAGCAGGCCCGGGCAGCGGGCAAGCCGGTGGTGGCCTCGATGGGTGCGGTCGCGGCCTCCGGCGGGTACTACATCTCCGCGGGCACCGACACCATCGTGGCCAATCCCGCCACCATCACCGGATCGATCGGGGTGGTGACCGGCAAGCTGGTCGCCCGTGAGCTCAAGGATCGCCTCGGAGTGGGGACGGACTCGGTGCGTACCGGGGCCAACGCCGACGCCTGGTCGATCAACGCTCCGTTCACCGCCGAGCAGCAGGGGCAGGTCGAGACCGAAGCCGATCTGTTCTACAACGACTTCGTGGCGCGGGTGGCGCAAGGCCGCAACCTGTCCACTGATGCGGTGGACGCGGTGGCGCGCGGGCGGGTCTGGACCGGTGCCGACGCGGCCGACCGCGGGCTGGTCGACGAGCTGGGCGGGCTGCGCACGGCGGTGCGCCGCGCCAAGGTGCTGGCCGGGCTCGACGCGGACGCGCAGGTGCGGACCGTGTCCTACCCCGGCTCGTCGTTGTGGGAGTTCGTCCGGCCGCGCCAGTCGTCGCAACCAGCGGCTGCGCTGTCCGATGCGGTCGGCGGCCTGCTGGTGCGGTCCCTGACCGGGGTCGTCGACCAGGTCGAACGCTCGATCAACGGTGCGCACGTGCTGTGGATGGGGGAGTCGCGCTGGTAAAGCGCGTAACTTCGAATCAACAATTCTCTTCGCGGCAGTAAAAGCTCGGTAACACGTCTTTAACCGACGCCGCCCATGCTTAGAGCCATGAAACGGTTACTGCTGCTGGCAGGTCTGAGCGCGATGGTCGGCCTGGCCGCTCCCGCCAACGCCGCGCCGACCGGTATCGATGGACAGTTCCTGGCCACCTTGAACGGTGCCGGACTGAGTCACCGGGCCAACGACGATGCCACCGTCTCGGCCGGCCACGCCGTATGTCAGCTGATGGACGCGGGACTGTCACCGATGGACACCGTCGTGGCGGTGCAGACCACCAACCCGGGCTTCACCATTCAGACGGCCGGCCAGTTCGCCGCGATCTCCACGGCGCACTACTGCCCCCAGTACATGTAGGGGTCAGGACTGCAGCCGGGCGCCTAGTACGTCGCGGAACAAGGCCTGACGCAGCGCGAGTTCGCGAGGATCGCTGTAGAGGTGAAAACCCAAGCGGTTCATCACATATGAATAGCCGATACCGGTGTCGGGGTCGGCGAATCCGAAAGAGCCTCCGAAACCCGGTGTGCCATAAGCCCTGTCCGACGATCCGAAGGCGGAGGCGAAGGCCGGCTTGGACAGCCCCAGCGAGAACACCACCGCCACGCCCAGAACCTTGTCGCGTTCGCCGCGAGACGGTGGTGCCGGCATCGCGGTCAGTTCGTCGTGCACATCGGGGCTTAGCGGCAGCGCCGGATCTGCGGTTGCCGCGGCGCCGTAGAGCCGCGCGATCGCCGAAGCGGAACCGATCCCGTTGGCCGACGGGATCTCCACGGCGCGCACCTCGTCGCGGTTGTAGTCGCCGTCCCAGGGTCTGATGTCGCGCGGCAGGGAGCTCGCTCGTCCCAGCAGTCCGAACGGGTTGAACGACGCCGCCACCAGGGCCGCCGGCATCACATTGAGGTGCAGCAGGGACTCGGCGCGCTTCCATTGATGCAGCACCGCCACCTGATCGCGGGTCACCGACGTCGGCAGGCCGATGTGCAGGTTCAGCCCGAGTGGCCGAGCGATTTCGTCGGCGAAGAACCGGCCCAGGGTGCGACCCGCGGGGTCGGTGCGACGGATGAGTTCGGATTCGTACCAGCCCAACGTGATCGCGTGATAGCCGTGCCGGGTGCCGGGCGCCCAGAGCGGTTTCTGCGCGGCGAGCATGGGCGCCAGTCGATCCGGGGCGGCGACATCGGCCAGCATGGGTGCGGGCTTGAGCGAGCTCAGCCCGGCCTGATGGCCCAGCAGTTGGCGGACCGTGACGTCACCCTTGCCGGCCTGGGCGAACTCCGGCCAGTGGGTTGCCACCTTGTCGTCGTAGCCGAACAGTCCCCGCGAGACCGCCAGTGCCACGGCCAGGGCCGCCACGCCCTTGGTACTGGAGAAGACGTTGACCATGGTGTCCTGTTGCCATGTCGCACGCGCAACTCCATCGCGGTAGCCGCCCCACAGGTCAACGACTTTGACGCCGTCGCGATACACCGAGACCGCGGCGCCCACCTCACGGCCTGCTGCGAAGTTGGCCCGAAACGCATCGGCGACCTTGCCGTAGCCCGCATCGACGTCTCCGCCGATCAGATCTTGGGGAACCTTGACCTTGAGCACCATGGGGTGGTTATACCGTTGCCGGTCATCCGGCCATTGCCGAATTGCGATTTCGCCAGGGCCCTCGGGTGACCGGGCCCGTCAGTCACCCATCGCCGATGACAGCAGCACCCCGCAGGTGGGACAGATTCTGAACCGCCTGCACGCCGAGTTCGCCGCGGCGGCAACGAGTGCGGCTGTCGACGACACGTCGGCCGGCGAACCTTTCGTCGCCACCATCGCTGCGCCGGTGTTCGGCGCACGCGGCGCCGTCGAGCTCATCTTGTGCCTGCACCCCACACGGCCGCTGGCCGAGGAGGCCGTCGGCGTCATCGGGGACGCCGTGCGAAGCGCCGCGGCGGGGCTGAGCGTCAGCGGCTAAGCGTCGGGCCGGTGCCCTCGTTGCCGTCCCGCAACTGGCCCCAGGGGCTGCCATTTTCGATGCATGCGATCGTCCGATAGGGCCATTAGTCATTTTTCAAGGGTTTCGCTATTTCAATATGGGTGTTGACTAGGCAATATTACCTAATGCGTGGCGGCAGTCACAGCCGTAAGCAAATCATGATTTCGCCCATATGGCGCACCTCTCAATTTCGGCTAATTCTCAGGTCAATCAGGGTTTATCGCGGCACGAGGCACTGCAAATACCTAATTTTCAAGTCGTCGGTGACCTCAAACTCGGCTACCTTGCGGCACAGGTAAATCGCATTGCGGTTCGCGGATTCGCGTCGAACCGGCGATTCATTTGGTAACGAATTCAGAAATTGGGAGATTCGGCATGAAAAAGAGTCGTGACCGTCGGCAAAGTGCCCGTGGTGGCGGCCGGCGGGTGGCCGGCGCCGGAAGCGCAGTCGGCGCGTTCCTGGCTTTCGGGGTGGGCCCGGTGGCAACCGCTCCGTCCGCCCGTGCGGACTTCGACGACCTGATCATGCAGCCGATCCTGGAGATGTTCGACTCCTGGTCGGCCGACTCGGGTCTGTGGTTCACCGGATCGTCGGATGACTATTTCGCCGGCCTCGATGCGGGTGCCGCGTTCGACTCCAGCATCTTCGCCTTCGACCCCACGCAGCCGTTGGGCCCATGGCTGGCGGAGATGGACCACGTGCTCTACACGGGATTCCAGAACTACATCTATCTGCCCTTGTACGCGGTCAGTCAAGACCTGATGGGCTACGCCGAACCGCTGCTCAACCTCGTCAACCAGCCCTTCGTCGACCTGTTCGGCCGGGTGCTGATCGGCAACGGCATCGATGGCTTCGACGGGGTCAACGACTCGCTGCTGGGCAGCTCGGGCCTTTTCGGCAACCTCGGTGACGGTGGATTCCTGTTCGGCGACGGTGGCGCCGGGGTGGCCGGTAACGCCATCAACGCTGACGGTGGGATCGGTGGAGCCGCCGGACTGATCGGCAATGGCGGCGCCGGTGGCGCCGGACTCGATGGCATTGCCGGTGGCGACGCCGGTAACGGCGGGGACGGTGGCGCCGGCGGCTGGCTGCTGGGCAACGGCGGCTTCGGCGGCGCCGGTGGCCTCGGTGGAATCGGCGGCGGCGCTGGTGGTTTCGGTGGCGCTGGTGGTGCGGCCATCTTCATCGGCAACGGCGGTGCCGGCGGTGCGGGTGGCGCCGGTGGCTTCGGGGGCGACGGCGCGGACGGAGCCACGTTCGGGGCGAGCGGTGATCACGGCGGCTTCGGCGGTATCGGCGGCAACGGTGGTACCGGCGGCCGGGCGGGCCTGTTGTTCGGTGCCGCGGGCAACGGCGGCAACGGTGGCATCGGCGGCGACGGTGGCGCCGGTGGTGATGGCCAGAACGGTCTGCACGGCACCAATGCCGGTGGCGCCGGCGTCAGCAGCGGCCTGCCCGGACAAGACGGCATGGACGCCGGTAACGGTGGTAACGGCGGCAACGGCGGCGCCGGTGGAAATGCCGGTAAGGGCGGTGCGGGCGGCTTCCTCGGCATCCACCCCGCTGGCGCTGCGGGCGCGGCCGGGGCCGGCGGCAGCGCCGGCGACGCCGGCAATGCCGGTAACGGCGGCAACGGTGGTAATGGCGGCAACGACGGAACCGGCCTGTCCGCCGGTGACGGCGGTAACGGTGGGGCCGGCGGTGACCGCGGCATCGTCGGCATCGCCGGGCTCGGTGGCCTCAACAGCGACGGCACTCGGGCCGCCTCCGGTGCGGACGGCGCGGTGGCCATCAGTGGTGGCAACGGCGGTCACGGCGGCAATGGCGGCAACGGCGGCGTGCTGGCCGACGGCCAGGGCCAGAACGGTGGTGCCGCCGGAAGCGGTGGCGCCGCAGGGCGAATCGGCGACGGCGGCAACGGAGGTAACGGCGGCCATGGCGGCGGCAGCGCCGCCGGTGCCGACGGCGCCAACCCCGGCGACGCCGGTGTGGACGGCAAGGTCGGCGGTTACGGCGGACAAGGCGGACACGGCGGTGACGGCGGACGCGACGCCGGCAACTCCGGCAACGGCGGCAACGGCGGCAACGGCGCGGACGGCGGCGGCGGCGGGGCCGGCGCCAACGGCGCGGACGGAATCCTCCCCGGCCAGGACGGCCAGGACGGTGGCCGCGGCGGCAGCGGAGGTGACGGTGGCGCCGGCGGTAACGGTGGCAACGCGGGCGTCGTCTACAACGGCGTGGTCGGCCTCAACGGCAACGGCGGCGACGCCGGCAGCGGCGGCAACGCCAACACCCCCGGCAACGGTGGCAACGGCGCGGCCGGCAACGCCGCAAACCCCAACGGCGGCAAGGGCGGCAACGGTGGCGACCCCGGTACGGCGGGCAACGCCGGCGTCGCCGGTGTGCACGGCACCGGCGGCAACCCGGCCAGCGGCGTCAACGGTCTCGACGGTGTGGCCGGGACCGGAGTCACCGGCATTCACGGCAACGGCGGTAACGGCGGCGCGGGTTATGACGCCTCGGCCGACCCGGACGCCGTCCCGGGCGCCGACGGCGGCGCCGGCGGCGCCGGCGGCCACGGTGGCCTGATCGGCAACGGCGGCAACGGCGCAGCCGGCGGTAGCGGTGCGCTGGGCGCAGTCGGTGCCGACGGCGACGTGCCGGGCGCATCCGGTGGCATCGGCGGCGCCGGCGGTAGCGGTGGTGCCGGTGGCGCGGGCGGTAGCGGTGGCGCTCAGGCCGGTAACGCCGGCAACGGCGGCAACGGCGGTGACGGCGCAACGGGCGGCAGCGGTGGTACCGGCCAAGACGGAGCAACCGGGGTGGCCGGCGTCGACGACGGCGCGGGCGGTAACGCCGGCGATGGCGGTAACGGCGGCGTGGGCGGCAATGGCGGCGTGGGCGGCAATGCCGGTACCGCGACCAACGGCAACGGCGGCAGCAACGGTGACGGTGGGAACGCCGGCGATGGCGGAAACGCCGGCAACGCCGGCAACGGCGGAACCGGTGCCGCCGGCGACGCCGACAATCCCGACGGCGGTAAGGGCGGCGACGGCGGCAACCGCGGTGCGGCCGGTCTGGGCGGCACCGGTGCCGGAGCCGGCACCGGCGGCAGCGGCGGTACCGCCGGAACTGACGGCGTTGCCGGAGCGGACGCCACCGCAGGCGGTAATGGCGGTACCGGCGGTCGCGGCTTCGACGCCACCGCTCCGGGAACCAACGGCGGCAACGGCGGTGCTGGCGGCAACGCCGGGGCCATCGGCACCGGTGGTGACGGCGGCGCGGGCGGTACCGGCGCCAACGGCCTGGCTGGCGTGACCGACAGCAACGGCAACGGCACCCTGGGCGGCGATGGCGGCCAGGGCGGCAATGGCGGCGCCGGCGGCGCGGGCGGTACCACTTCCGGTGACGCCGGCAACGGCGGTGTCGGCGGGGCCGGTGGCGTCGGCGGCATCGGCGGAAGCGGCGCCAACGGCACCGCCGGTATCGACGCCACCCTGCCCGGCGGCAACGGTACGGACGGCGGCGACGCCGGTAACGGCGGTGTCGGCGGCACCGGCGGCAGCGGCGGCAACGGTGGCGTCGGCGGCACTGCCACCGACGGCAAAGACGGGCATGCCGGCGATGGCGGTATCGGCGGCGCGGGCGGCAACGCCGGTAACGCCGGCAACGGCGGCGCAGGTGGCGCCGGCCTAGGCGGCGGTGTCGGTACGGAAGCCGGAAACGGTGGCGACGGCGGCGACGGCGGCGTGCGCGGCACGGCCGGAGCCGGCGGCCAGGGCGGCACCAGCGGCGACGGAACCACGCAGGCGGCCAACGGTTCCACGGGTGCCAACGCCACCGGCGGCGACGGCGGTGCCGGCGGCAAGGGCGGCTCGGCAACCAACGCGAACCAGACCGGCGGCGACGGCGGCAAGGGCGGCAATGCCGGCCCCGATGGCCGCGGTGGCAACGGCGGCGCGGGCGGCACCGGCTTCAACGGCGCCAACGGCACCAACTCCACGGACCCGAGCATCGACGGCACCAACGGCGGCAACGGCACCGCCGGCGGCAACGGTGGTGCGGGCGGTCTCGGCGGCACCAACTCCGGTGTCGGCGGCAACGGTGGCGCCGGCGGTGCCGGTGGCAACGGCGGCAACGGCGGCCACGGCAGTAACGGCACCACCGGCGGCAACGGCTCCGGTGTGAACCCCGACGGCGCGGCGGGCGGCGACGCCAGCAGCGGCGGTAACGGTGGCAACGGTGCTGCCGGCGGCAACGGTGGCGTGGCCGGTACCGGAGCCAATGGCAGCGGCTCCGCCGGTGCTGGTGGCAAGGGCGGCAATGCCGGTAACGCCGGCAATGCCGGTAACGGCGGTAACGGCGGCGACGGGGCGCAGACCAACACCACCGGAACCGGTGCGCACGGCGGTCACGGCGGCAACGGCGGCGACGGCGGTGACCGCGGTAGCGCGGGGACCGCCGGAACGGGCGGTACCGGCGGTGACGGAAGCCAGGCCGCGGACGGCAAGGCCGGGTCGACCGGAACCGGCGGTAACGGTGGGAACGGCGGCAAGGGTGCCGACGCGACCAGCACCGGCCAGTACGGCGGCAACGGCGGCAAGGGCGGCAACGCCGGCGCTGACGGAAACGGCGGTAACGGCGGTGACGCTGGTAAGGGCGCCAATGCCCCGACCGGCCCCGGCACGACCGGCGGGACCGGGTCGACGGGCACCAACGGCGATCAGTCCGGCAACCCCAACGGCGGCACCGGCGGTACCGGCAGCAACGGCACCGGAATCGGCGGCAAGGGCGGCAACGGCGGCACCGGTGGGACCGGCGCCGACGCCGGCAATACGCCTGGCCAGTCGGCGGGTGCCGGCGGCACCGGTGGTACCGGCGGCAACGGCTCTAACGGCGCCGACGGTGGCTACGGCGGCAAGGGCGGCGACGGCGGCCTCGGCGGCAGCAACTCCGGTAACGGCGGTAACGGCGGTCAGGGTGGTGCCGGCGGCAACGGCAGCAGGGGCGGCGACGGTGGTGCCGGTGGTGCCGGTGCCAGCGGCGGCAACGGCAGCGCGACGAACCCCAACGGTGGCGCCGGCGGTAACGGCGGCAGCGGCGGTAACGGCGGCAGCGGCGGAAACGCGGCCGGCGGCAACCTCGGTGGTAAGGGCGGTGCGGCCAACAACCCCAACGGCACTGCAGGTCAAGACGGCGGCAACGGTGCCGACGGCACCCCGGGTGGTCCTGGAGCCGCCGGGCCAGGTGGCCCGGCCGGCGGTGGCGGTGCGGCTGCCGGCGGCGGCACGGCGGGCCCGCCTGGACAGCCCGGTGAGGGTGGCAAGGGTGGCGGGGTCATTCCCCCGAGCTGATAGCGCGGCCACCTACGCAACACGACGATGGCCGTCGGTCCTTCGGGACCGGCGGCCATCGTCGTTGGGGTGGCGGAGTGCGGTTTAGAGCCGAATCGCCTCGATGGCAACCGAATTACGCAGCCGGGCCACGATGTCACCGTCGGGAAAGGTACGACCGTAGTCGGCGAACACGGTCTCTCGGCCGCGCTCGCGGACCTGCCACCCGCGCTCGGTCAGGTATGCCCCGACCGGGTTTCGCTCGCCGGAGTACACCAGGGTGGCGATGTCGAGATCCAGACCCTGGTCGGCGAACCGCTGGCCCAGTGACTGGTTCGAGTCGCTCAGTGTCGCCGCGCCGTCGGGGTGGTACTCGGTGGCCACCCGGCTGCCCGGGGCGCTCAACGCGGTGATGTGGTCGAACAGCCGGTCCTGCGCATCCGGCGGCAGATAGATGAGCAGACCCTCAGCGCTCCACGCGGTGGGCTTGGTCGGGTCGAAACCGCTGTCGCGCAATGCAGCCGGCCAGTCGTCGCGCAGATCGACGGCCACCGCGCGGCGATCGGCGGTCGGCCGGGCCCCCAAGTCGGCCAGCGTGCGGGACTTGAACTCGATCACGTCCGGCTGGTCGATCTCGTAGACCACGCTGCCCTGCGGCCAACCCAGCCGGTAGGCCCGCGAATCCAGTCCGGCGGCCAGGATGACCGACTGCCGGACGCCGGCGTCTGCGGCTTGGCCGAAGAAATCGTCGAAGAGCCGGGTGCGCACTGCCATCACGGCGGTCATCGGTTCGGCGGCGGACTTGGCCTCGGCGGCCACCGCCGGGTCGAGCGTGCCGTCGACCATCTTGGTGAAGAAGTCGATCCCGACCGCCCGCACCAGCGGCGCCGCGAAGGGGTCGGAGATGATCGGCTCGGCTTCCGCGGTGGCCAGCGCGCGGGCGGCGGCGACCATGGTGGCGGTGGTGCCCACGCTGGAGGCCAGGTCCCAGCTGTCGTTCTCAGTGCGTGCCATGGCCCTCAGCCCCGAATCGCGCTGATGTAGGCCAGCTTGCCGAAGCCGGGCTCGTCGTCGACATCCAGTGGTGGCAGCCCGTACTCGGCGAACAAGGCGCCGACGTCGTGGCTGTCGACCCACCAGTCGTGGTCGGCCAGATAACTACCGGCTTCGTTGCGGTCCCCGAAATAGAGCAGTTCGGCCATGTCGATGTCGACGCCGTGGCTGCGCATCCGTTCCGCGGATTCCTGCATGCGCCGGCGGGCCTGTCCTTCGGCGTCGGCGTCCAGGCCCGGCATGCTCTCGGTGGCGATCCGGCTGCCCGGTGCGCTCAGTGCCGTGACGGTGTCCAGCAGCCGGTCCTGCGCGTCCGGGGGCAGGTAACCCAGCAGTCCCTCCGCGCTCCAGGCCGTCGGCAGGGCGGGGTCGAAGCCCGCCGCCCGCAGCGCCGCCGGCCAGTCCTCACGCAGGTCGATCGAGACGGTCCGCCGCTCGGCGGTGGGCTGCGCACCCTGCTCGGCCAGTACGCGGGTCTTGAACTCGATCACCTCGGGCTGGTCGACCTCATAGACGACGGTGCCCGCCGGCCAGTCCAGCCGGTAGGCACGCGAGTCCAGTCCGGACGCCAGAATGACGACCTGGCGAATGCCGGCGGCGCCCGCATCTTCGAAGAAGTCATCGAAGAACCGGGTGCGGGCCGCCATGTTGTCGGCCATCCGGGCCATGTCCATCGGGGTTTGGTCGCCGAAGTCTTCCGGGGCGATCTCACCGCTGGCCAATCTGGTGAACAGGTCCAGGCCGACGGCACGCACCAGCGGCTCAGCGAACGGGTCGTTGATCAGGGGATGGGCGGCCCGGCTGGCGATCGCGCGGCCCACAGCCACGCCGGTGGCGGTGATGCCCACGCTGGAGGCCAGGTCCCAGGTGTCGTTATCGGTACGTGCCATGTGCGCACTCCTATCTATCTAGCTCTGCCGGTCGAGTGCCGCCGGGAAGTTAGTTAGCGTATTTAACGAGCTATCGACGACTGTACGCCGCTACGCTGATCGCGCGCTGGCAGTGCCGCCAACGCCCGCCCGGCCCGTCGTGCGCAGCTGTTACTCTCGTAGACTGCTGACGCGCCTAGGACACGCGTGGCCTTGTCATAGCTGGCCGGCCCGTGGACGCGAAAACGCAGGACTAACCCAGGACTAACCGGGGCTGGGACACAACAGCCCATTGGAACGCCGCGACCGGACCTCGGCTGCGCAGGAGGAGAAGAGTGTTCTCGGCTTTCATCTCAGCGCTGCGGACGGTCGACCTGAGGCGCAAGATCCTCTTCGCGCTGGGCATCATCGTGGTGTACCGGCTGGGAGCCGCGATCCCGTCGCCCGGCGTCGACTACCAGAACGTGCAGCAGTGCATCAAGGAAGTCAGCGGTGGCGATGCCGCCCAGGTGTACTCACTGATCAACCTGTTCTCCGGCGGCGCACTGCTGCAGCTGACGGTGTTCGCCATCGGCGTGATGCCCTACATCACCGCCAGCATCATCGTGCAGCTGCTCACCGTGGTGATCCCGCGCTTCGAGGAACTGCGTAAAGAAGGCCAGTCCGGCCAGAACAAGATGACGCAGTACACCCGTTATCTGACGGTTGCGCTGGCCGTTCTGCAGGCCACCAGCATCGTGGCGCTGGCCGCCAACGGCGGACTGCTGCAGACCTGCAGCCTCCGCCACGACATCATCTCCGACCACAGCATCTTCACCCTGATGGTGATCGTGCTGGTGATGACCTCCGGGGCGGTGCTGGTGATGTGGCTCGGCGAGCTCATCACCGAGCGCGGCATCGGCAACGGCATGTCGCTGCTGATCTTCGTCGGTATCGCCGCCCGTATTCCGATCGAGGGCAAGACCATCCTCGACTCCCGCGGCGCCGTGGTGTTCACCATGGTCCTGTTGGCCGCACTGGCCATCGTCGTCGGCGTGGTCTTCGTGGAGCAGGGCCAGCGCCGTATCCCGGTGCAGTACGCCAAGCGCATGGTGGGCCGGCGCATGTACGGCGGCACGTCGACGTACCTGCCGCTGAAGGTCAACCAGGCCGGCGTTATCCCGGTCATCTTCGCCTCGTCGCTGATCTACATTCCGCAGCTGATCACCCAGCTGGTCCACAGTGGCAGCGGCGGCCCCGGCAACAGCTGGTGGGACAAGTTCGTCAGCACCTACCTGTCTGACCCGTCCAACTTCGTCTACATCGCGCTGTACTTCGGCCTGATCATCTTCTTCACGTACTTCTACGTGTCGATCACGTTCAACCCCGACGAGCGGGCCGACGAGATGAAGAAGTTCGGCGGCTTCATTCCGGGCATCCGGCCGGGACGCCCGACGGCGGACTACCTGCGCTATGTGCTCAGCCGGATCACGCTGCCTGGCTCGATCTACCTTGGCGTCATCTCGGTGCTGCCCAACCTGTTCCTGCACATGGGCAGTTCGGGCACCGTTCAGAACCTGCCCTTCGGCGGCACCGCGGTGCTGATCATGATCGGCGTCGGTTTGGACACGGTGAAGCAGATCGAGAGCCAGCTCATGCAGCGCAACTACGAAGGGTTCCTCAAGTGAGAGTCGTACTGCTGGGACCGCCGGGGGCCGGCAAGGGCACCCAGGCGGCGAAGCTGGCGGAGAAGCTGGGCGTCCCGCAGATCTCCACCGGCGATCTGTTCCGCCACAACATCGCCGAGGGCACCGAGCTGGGCAAGCAGGCCAAGCAGTACCTCGATGCCGGAGACCTGGTGCCGCCGGAGCTCACCAACGCGCTGGTCGACGACCGGCTCGATCAGCCCGACGCCGCCAACGGATTCATCCTCGACGGCTACCCCCGTTCGGTGGAGCAGGCCGAGGCACTGCACACCATGCTGGAGCGTCGCCAGACCAAGCTGGATGCGGTGCTCGAGTTCCGGGTCACCGAGAGCGAACTGCTCAAGCGGCTCAAGGAACGTGGCCGCGCCGACGACACCGCCGATGTCATCCACAACCGCATGATGGTCTACCGCGAGGAGACCACGCCGCTGTTGGACTACTACCAGGACGAGCACGAGCTGCACGTGGTGGACGCGCTCGGCACGCTCGATGAGGTGTTTAGCCGCGCCCTGAACGCCCTGGGACAGTAGTGATCGGACTGCCGAAGCGGCGCAAAGCGGTGCCGCATCGCAGCCCCGGTGAGCTCGACGCGATGGCTGCGGCGGGCGCCGTCGTCGCCGCCGCGCTGGCCGCAGTCCGCGAAGCAGCGGCCGTCGGCGTCTCGACCTTGCAACTGGACGAAATCGCCGAATCGGTGATCCGGGACGCGGGCGCCACGCCGTCGTTCCTGGGATACCACGGCTTCCCGGCATCGATCTGCAGCTCGGTCAACGACCGGGTGGTCCACGGCATCCCGACGGCGGCCGAGGTGCTGGCGGCCGGCGATCTGGTGTCCATCGACTGCGGCGCGATCCTGGACGGCTGGCACGGCGACGCCGCGGTCACCTTCGGGATCGGGACGCTCAGCGCGGCCGACGAAAGCCTGTCCGCGGCGACCCGACAGGCGATGGAGGCCGGCATCGCGGCGATGGTGGTGGGCAACCGACTCAGCGACGTGTCACACGCCATCGAAATGGGCGCCCGGGCCGCGTCGACGGAGTTCAAGCGCTCTTTCGGCATCGTTGCCGGTTACGGCGGCCACGGTATCGGCCGCCAGATGCACATGGACCCCTTCCTGCCCAACGAGGGATCGCCGGGCCGCGGACCGCTGCTGGTGGCGGGCTCGGTGCTGGCCATCGAGCCGATGCTGACGCTGGGAACCGACCAGACCGTGATCCTTGAAGACGAGTGGACCGTCGTCACCGCCGACGGGTCGCGCGCCGCGCACTGGGAGCACAGTGTTGCGGTGACCGAGGACGGACCCAGGATTCTGACCAGCCCAGCTGCGGGCTGATTCGTAGGGGAATGAACCAAAGGCCTCGCTGAACCGTGTCACCACGGTGAAGGTGCGAGCCTTGAACGCGCCATCAGCCTTGCGCATCCTCGTGGTCGGCGCGGGCGTGGCGGGGCTTTCGCTTGCTCGCGGACTGGTGCGTGACGGTCACGACGTCACCGTTTTCGAGCAGCGGCCGCACCTTCAGGCCGGCGGCGGTGCCGTGACCATCTGGTCCAACGGCGCGACGGTGCTGGGGCAGCTGGGCGTGGACATGGCTGGAGCCGGTCAGCCGTTGGCTGCGGTCCAGGTGACGACGTCCACCGGGCGCCCGCTGGCCACGCTCGACATGACAGCGATGGAGCGGGGGTTGGGCGCACCGGTCCGGATGGTTCCGCGCCGGGTCCTGCTGGAACGCCTGCTGGAGGACTTTCCGTCCGAACGCATCCGGTGCAACGCCCGCGCGGTGGGTATGAGCGCTACCGACGGCGCAGTGCGCGTCGATTTCCACGACGGCAGCTCCGTCAGCGGGGATCTGTTGATCGGCGCCGACGGGCTGCATTCGATGGTGCGGGACCTCACCGACGCGCCACCAGCCCAGCCGACCGGCTGGAGCAGCTGGCAGGGCCTGGTCAGCCTCCCCGGCCTGGTCGCCGACAAGCGGGTGGCACTAATGGTCGTCGGCAAGCACGGAAACCTCGGGTTGTGGCCGGCCGGTGGCACTGAGCTGCAGTGGTGGTTCGACCTGCCATGGTCGCCGGATTTCGTTCGGCCGGCATCCCCGATCGACATGATCCGCCAACAGTTCGCCGGGTGGTCCGCGCCGGTCGATCGCGTGCTGGCCGCCTTGACCGACGACGACCTGGCCGGATCGCCCTACCCACACTTTCGTCATCCGGTTCCCGGCTCAGGCCGCGGGGCGGTCACCCTGATCGGCGACGCTTCGCACACCATGCCGCCCACCATGGCGCAGGGAACCAACCAGGCGCTGCTGGACACCATGGTGCTGTGCAAGGCGCTCGCGGATCTCCGGTCGGCACCGTCGCATGGCGATCTGGGACGCGCGCTGCGCTGGTATGAGAACACTCGCCGCCGCAAAGTGGCGGCGGTATCGCGGGTGACGGCGCTGCAGCTGTCGCACAGTGAGCTGGTGCTGCGGCCGGCGGCGTACATCCCGGATCGATTGCACACCTGGGGGATGACCATGTTTTTGCGCTCAGTCAGTCATCGCCGGATGTCGGCTGAGATCAACCGCGGCCTCGGGCTGGCCGACATCGATCACACCGCCGGCCAGACCACAGATCACAGTCACTGAGGAGGGCGGGCCAATGTCGCTTCCCACGCATGAAAATGTGGTCGCTCGCCCCGTCGCGCCGGCACCGGCCGATCCGGTGCGGGTGCGCGGTGACTTCGACAGTCCGTCGCGCTGGCTCTGGCTGATCAAATGGTGCGTGCTGGCCACCCCGCACTACCCGATCCTGATCGCCCTGTATCTGGCCTACGTGCCGCTGACCTTTGTTGCCGGAGTGGCGATTGCGATCACCGGGCGATACCCGCGACCGATCTTCGACTTCAACGTGGGCGTGCTGCGCTGGTCGTGGCGCGTCATGAATTACCGGTTTCCGATGAACAGCACCGACAGATTCCCGCCGTTCACCCTGGCGTCTCGGCCCGACTATCCGGCCGATCTGCAGGTCGACTATCCCGAGCGGCTCGAGCGCCGGACGGTGCTGATCAAGTGGTGGTTGTTGGGGTTGCCGCAGATCCTGATGTGTTGGGCTCTGGAGCCTGCGCTGCAGTTGCTCTGCGTGATCAACGCGGTGGCGTTGTTGGTCACCGGAACGATCCCGACCGGCATGTCAGATCTGCTGTTGGGGATCGTCCGGTGGCGTTACCGTGTGGCTGTCTACGTCTCCTTGATGAGTGACGAGTATCCGCCTTTCCGGCTGGATCAGGGCAAGCTGTGGGGGAGCGATGGCGCGCCGTAATCCGCTGTTCCCGTACGTGTATCGGCTCGGAATGCCGTTCTTCGACCGGCTGTTCTATCGCCGGTACCGTCGGACGGCCATGAGCCACGCGATGGGCCGGTTGCTGATGGTCGGCCTCGGGCCGGGTGCGGACCTGATGTTTCTGCCCGCGGCGGTGACGTCGGTCGCGGCCATCGAACCGGAGCCCGCGATGCGCCGGATGGCCGCCGCGATCGCCCGCCGCCACGGCATCGCGGTGGATATCGTCGATGGAGTGGGTGAGTCGATTCCCTTCCCGGACAACAGTTTCGATTCGGTACATGTCGGTCTCGTGCTGTGCTCGGTCGACGACGTCGATGCCACCCTCGCTGAGATTCGCCGGGTGCTGGCCCCAGGGGGCCGGCTGGTGGTGCTTGAGCATGTCCGCGGTGACGGCGCGATGGGTCGATTCCAAGACCTGATCGCGGAGCCGTGGGCATGGCTGGCGTCCGGCTGCCGGCCGAACCGCCGGACCATCGACGCTATCGCCGCAGCAGGATTCGACACCACCGGTCTGTCCAGCATTCGACGTACTCCGGTACCGCCGCCGTGCACACCGCAGCTGCAGGGGTTCGCCACTGTGCTGCGTGAACCGCCGATCAGGCGTGAACGTGGGCTAGGTAACGTCGAGAGATTGGAGTTCCCACCATGAGTAGAACAATTGCGAGCCGCCGAGCGGCCGTAGGTGTCGGCGCGGCTTTGGCCGCCGGGCTAGTCCCGTTGGCGATCGGTACTCCGGCCTACGCCGACGGGGGTGGCCGCGGTATGGGCGCCGACTCTTGGCTCTTCGGTGACTTCGGAGACCCGGGTGCCGCTCTGTCCACCGTGGTCGACGACCCGGACTTCATCAGTCACACCACCGATTTCGGGTTGTTCACCCTCACCTCGGCTGGGGACCCGTCCGACGACAACTACGTTGCGGTCGTCCTTCAGACGTCGCTGTTCACCGACATTCTCACGTCGGGAACCGATCCGGAGGACAACCTGGGGTTCGGGGCAGCGAGTATCGGGGTGGCCGGGGAGACGGTCAATACGTTCATCGTTCCGGACAATCCGGATCTGGACTTCTCGTTCTCCCTGCCGTTTACGGACCCTTTCGCCGAGTTCTTCATCGAACTCATCCAGCTCGGTCTCGTCTGAGGCAGTCGAGATAGCGATTCCGCCCTATTCGCTCGCGACCGCGTCGATGATGTTGAGCCTCGCGGCTCGTCGTGCGGGCGGCACCGAGCCGAGCAGACTGATCGCCACCGCGCCCACGGCGTAGGCCGGTGCCACCGCGCTCGGTTGGAACGTGACGGTGAAATTCATGATCTCGGCGCTGACCAGACTGTAGAGCCACTGATCGGTCAGGCCGATCGCCAGCCCCACCAGGCCGCCGATCACACCGATGCCGGCCGCTTCGGCCAGCACCATCTGCACGGTGAAGCGGCGATCGGCGCCCATAGCCCGCAGCACACCGATCTCGCGGCGACGTTCGAGTACCGAGAGGGTCAACGTGGTGAACAAGGCCACCGCGGCGACGAACACCACGATGAGCAGTACCGCGTTGGCGATCACCATGCTCTGGCGCAGCGGTGCTTCGAGGCCCGCCAGGGCGGTTCGCCCGTCGTAGACGTAGTTCGGCTCGGGGACCACTCGGCGGATGTCGGCGAGCAGCCGCGCCGGATCGACCCCATCGGCGGCGGTCACCTGCAGTGTGGTCACTGCCGGACGATCGAACCAGGCGCGTAGCTGGTCGAGGCCGATCCCGACGGTTCCGATGACCGTCGAGAAGTACGGCACCAGCGCCAGCACCGCCGCTTGGCGAGGGCCGCGCGGTGTCTGCAGTTGCAACTCGTCGCCAACCCGTACGCCCAGGGCGGTGCCCAGGTTCTGCGACAGCACCACGCCCCGGCCGTCGAGCACATCGCGGCGCGTCTGGTCACCGAGTGCGCGAAACAGCGGATCGGCCGAGCCGGGGGAGAATCCGTCGAGCATCACCCGGGTGCCACCGATCACGGCAAATCCGTAGGCGCCCGGGCTGACCCGGTCTACCCCCGGTACCGCTGCCACGCGATCTTCCAGGCCCTGTGGCAGAGCGTCGGTGGGAAAGCTGTCCGGAGCGTTCGCGCTGACCCACACGTCGACTCCCGCCACGGGCGCGAAGATGGCGCGCGCCGAGGAGATCATGTCGTTGTCGGTACCGGTGATCACCACGGTGGTGACCACGGCGATCAGTACGGTCATCACGGTGGCCCACACCCGCCGCGGCGCACGCTCGATGGTCGCGGCCCCGACCGCGCCGACCTTTCCGAAGGTCCGGGCCGCAGCGGCCGCCGCGGTGACCAGGGACGCGGTGAGGGCAAAGCCAAGGGTGATCTCGGCGCAGAACACCGCGATCATCGCCGCCAGGGAGGTGGTGCCGCGATGGCCCGCGATGATGAACAACGACACGGTGATCACCGCGACGGCCACGACTCCGGTCACCGTGCGCAGCCGGCGCGGCACGGTGTCGGCGGCGGAGGCCCCGACCGGCGCCAACGCCTCGATCGGCGACACCTTGTAGACCTGCCGCGCCGCCATGGCCGCCGCGGTCACGCTGCTGAGGACCGTAGCGGCTATTGCGACCGGCAGTGCGTAGCCGGGCAGCCAGTACTCGACCCGGGCTTCGAGTCCCTGCGTGATGGCCGGGGGCAGTCGGCGGATAGCCAAGTGGCCCAGGAATATTCCTAAGACCGCGCCGAAGGCTCCGCCTAGTACGCCGAGGGCGGCGGCTTCACCGATCAGGTCCGTGACGATGGTGGAGCGGCGGCCCCCGATCGCGCGCAGTGTCGAGATGGCCGGGCGGCGTTGAGCGATCGCCATGGTCATGGTGGTGTAGACCAGGAACGCGCCGACCACCAACGCAACCGCCGCGCCCATCAGCGCCATGTAGTTCATCAGCTTGACGCCGTCGCCGGCGCGAGTGGCGCGCATCCGTGGTTCGGCGACTATCGCTCGCCCGTTGACGGCGGAGGTCACCGCGGTGCGCACCGCGGCCGGGTCCGTGCCCGGCTTGGTGGTGATCAGTATCGAATCGAGCTGGCCAGCGCGTCCGGTGATGTTCTGCGCCAAGGCAAGTGGGGCCAGCACGTAGTTGCCGCCATTGAGGTCGGCGAGATGCTTGCCGGTGAGCACCTGCGTCACCGTGACCCAGGTCGTGCCCAGCCGGAATCCGTCGCCTTTGCCATGGCCCACCCCGGGCCCGACCTGCACGCCGCTCGGTGTCGGCGATGGCCCCGTCGGCGGATGAGCCAGCGCATCGGCCAGCGCGCCGGCCAGGGCCACGCTGCTGGCATCCGCGCCGAACAACAGGATTGTCCCGGTGGCCGTGGGAGTGGTCGCCCGGATCAGCGGCGCCGCGGTCGCGACGCCGGGAACCCGGGCTACCTCGGCCGCCAGCGAGTCGGGAAATCCCGCATCGGTGACGCCGGACACTTCGAGTGAGGCGAACCCGGCGATCCCGTCGGAGAGCCGATTCACCGAACCGGTGATCGACCCGAAGATGCCCAGCACCGCAACCAGATACATCGCCGACACGGCCATGACCGTGACCGTGGCGACGGTACGACGCCGGTGTACGGCCAATTCGCGCAGACTGAACAGCCGAAGTCGGCTCGCGGTGGCGGCGATCGCCGACGTCATCGCCGGACCGTCGCCCGTCCATTGCGTGACGATCCGCGGTGTTCATCGCGCGGCGACCCGCTGTCGGAACCGACCCGGCCGTCCTGCAGGCTGATCACCCGGTCGGTGGCTGCCGCGGCATCGCGGTCATGGGTCACCATCACCACCATCCGGGAGCGGCCGCCCTCGTGCGCCACTTCGGAAAGCAGCCGCAAAATCGCAGCGCCCGTTGCGGAGTCGAGATTTCCGGTGGGTTCGTCGGCGAGGATCAGCGACGGATCCATCATCAGGGCCCGGGCTATCGCGACACGCTGCAGCTGGCCGCCGGACAGCTCCGCCGGACGGTGCTCGACCCGGTTACCGAGCCCGACCCGCCCCAGTAACTCGATCGCATCGCGCTTGACCCTGTCCAGTCGGCTGCCGTCGAGGAGCTTGGGAACGGCTACGTTCTCCCACGCCGACAGGGTTGGCAGCAGGTTGAAGAACTGAAACACGAACCCCACCCGATGCCGGCGAAACGCCGACGCCTGCTCGTCCCCGAGCCGGCCGATCTCAGCGCCGTCGAACACGATCGAACCGCTGTCGGGGGAGTCCAGTGCCCCGAGTAGATGTAACAGCGTGCTCTTGCCCGCGCCCGACGGCCCGACGATCGACACGAACTGGCCGCCGGTGAGATGCAGGTTGATCCGGTCGAGTGCGCGCACCAATTGGCCGCCGATCCGGTACTCGCGGACGACGTCGCGTAGTTCGATGGTCAGCTCACTTGGGCGCGACTGATCCCGGTGAAGGCGAAGATCGGTGTGCAAGGGCGTCACTCCCTATCCGCGGGTTCTGATCCTTGACACGCTTGGCGAGGCTCTGTGGTTCAGCGTGGGGACCGGGTTGCCGGGAATTGCACCCATGGATGCCTAGGACGCCGCGGCGTCGAACAGCGCACGCAAGGTGCTGTGGATCTGGCGGACGGCATCGTCGATGCCGCCCATCGGCTGCAGCAGATGGCTCAGCGTCAGCCGGACATCGACCTCGACGATCGAATTCAGCTGCCGATCGATGGCATCGGGCAGGTCGTAGGACGAGCGGACCGCGGCCGCCATGGCCTCGACCGCACCGGCCAGGATCGGCGTCGGTCCCACAGTGAGTAGCGGAGTCAGGCCCGCCTCAGCCTGGTTCTCGCGGGTCAGCGTCGCGGTGACCAGGGGATCGTCGGCGGCGGCGCGAAGGGTGAAGGCGGCGCCGGCGGCCAGACCGGCGGCGATGTCGTCGGGGTGGGACTGGATGGCCGTGATCACGCCGGTGATGAACCGGGTGGTCTCACGCTGAACCAAGGCCTCGCCCAGCGCCTGCTTCGCGCCGATCTCCTTGTAGAGCACCTGCCGGCTGATGCCGACCGTGGCGGCGATGCGCGACATGTTCACCGCTTGCCACCCCTCGGCGCAGACCAGCGCGTGGGCCGCGTCGAGGATCCGGTTGTAGAGCATCTGCCGGACCTCGGCCTGAAAATTCGGCACGGCGGGCACGCCTCAAAGGATAGCGACAAAAAGATAGAAATGTCGCGCGAGATACATCTATGGTGTAGTTGTATCGGTCCTTACAAGGATGGCTAGGTGTACCGGGTCGGAGGCGGAACGGGATGGTGCCGTCGGCGGGAAGTGCGGACCAGGTCAAAGGTGCACTGGCCCGGTTGTCGGGCCGGTACCGCGCCGTGATCTACCGGTCCTACTACCTCGGCTGGACGACAGCGCAGATCGCCGCGGATCTCGGTATCGGTGACGACACGGTCAAAGGCGAGCTGCACGAGGCGCTGTGCGCATTGCGGGCCGGTCTCCCGAGGGCCGGAATCAACCGGTAATACCTCGGGCTACCAGCCAAGCAGTACGAGTTCGGAGCAGAATCCCGGCCCCATCGCGATCATCAGTCCGAACGAGCCCGGCGGCGGCGGATCGGTCATGGTGGCCCGCAGCACGTCAAGTACCGAGACCGATGACAGATTCCCGTTCTCGCGCAACGACGTTCGGGTTCGATCCAGCGCATCGGCAGGCAGCTCCAACACGTCCTGGACCGCCTCGATAACTTTCGGTCCACCGGGATGGCAGACATAGGTCGACACGTCGTCGACGGTCATCCCGCAGTCGGCCAAGAAGTTGCGAACATCCTCGGCCAGATACTTCTCGACGACGGTGGCGACCTCGACGGACAGCTTGATCCGGAAGCCGCTGGTGCCGATGTCCCAGCCCATTACGTCCTGGGTGTCGGGGTAGAGCCGGCTGCGGGTGGCCAATACTTTCGGCGCTTTCGGTCGGAGCGGGCGCCGGTTCGCCCCGGTCGCGATCACGGCGGCCGCGCCGTCACCGAACAGGCTGGCCGCCACGAAATTGGCCATCGAACGGTCGTCGCGCTGAATGGTCAGCGAGCACAGCTCGACCGCGAGCAACGCCGCCACCTGGTCGGGGTAGGAACGCAGATAGTCGTACATCCGAGCCACTCCGGCAGCGCCCGCGACGCAGCCCAAGCCGAACAGCGGGATTCGCTTGACGTCGGGCCGCAGCCCCACCCTGGCCGCCAACCTGGCCTCCAGTGTCGGTACGGCCAGCCCGGTCACCGTCGTCGACACCATCACGTCGACGTCGGCCGGTTTGACCTTCGCGGCATCCAGGGCCGCCAGTAGGGCCTGCTCACCGAGGTCCAAGGCGACCTCGATGAAGGTGTCGTTCGCCTCGGTGAAACCGCTCAGCTCGCCGTAGCGCGGCAGCGGCAACGCCAGATGGCGCGATGCAACGCCGCTGGCCTCGAAGAACCGCCGAAATTCAGGGCCGGCGAAATCGCCCAGTGCCTGGGCCGATTCCTCTTGGCTGTAGCGGTTCGGCGGGAATTCAACGGCTACCGCAGCAAGCGAAGGCGAAGAGGGGGTCATGTTGGTGTCACGTTGCCGAGCGCTCAACGGTTCAATTCCGCTACCGCGCTGAACCTTCCGACCTCTGCCTTCGCGTTCTGCCACCGGCACCGGGGTGGCAATTGCCGCACACCGACGTGACGGTGGCGCGCGGTGCGGTAAGAAAAGGGCGTGGCAGCTTCCAGTTCCTCCGGCGATCTTGCCCCAGCCGACCCGATCGCGCTGGCCCGCGCCAACTGGGAGCGGGCAGGCTGGGGTGAGGTCGCCGACGGAATGGTGGCGGTGACATCGGTGATGCGCGCCCACCAGATCCTGCTGGCGCGGGTGGAGGCGACCCTGCGGCCCTATGACTTGAGCTTCTCTCGATTCGAGCTGCTGCGGCTGCTGGCGTTCAGCCGCTCTGGGGAGTTGCCGATCACCAAGGCATCCGACCGGCTACAGGTCCACGTCACCAGTGTCACGCACGCGATCCGGCGGTTGGAGGCGGCCGGCTTGGTCGAGCGGCTGCCGCACCCCACCGACGGCCGCACCACGCTGGTGTCGATCACCGACTTGGGTCGCGCCACCGTTGCGGACGCCACGCTCAGCCTCAACCGTGAGGTGTTCGCCGACATCGGTATGTCGGTTCAGGAATCGCGGACGTTGTCCTCGGCGATCGAGACGTTGCGGCGCAACGCCGGGGACTTCTAGCGATTCACGCGCGTGCGGCGGGGGACGGGATCGGGATCGTGGCAATGACGGCGGTGCCCGCTCCAGGGCGCGACCGGATGTTGAGCCGGCCACCGACCAGCTCGGCGCGCTCGGCCATCGACAGCACCCCGTAGCCGCCCATCTCGTCGCCGCCCACGGGGTGCTCGAAGGTGTCAAAACCCACCCCGTCGTCGACGATCTCCAGCCGCGCCGTGTCGGGGTCGGCGGTGATCGCGAATCCCAGCCGCACCGTCGTCGCGGCTGCGTGTTTGACCACGTTCTGCAGGCCCTCCTGCGCGATCCGGTACAGCGCCAGCTCGATGTGCTCGGGTAACCGGGTCTCGGCCAGGTCCAGCTCAATCGTGAGTTGCGGGATCGACCGGGCGAGGCTGGCCAGGCCACCGGACAGGCCCAGATCGTCGAGCACTGGTGGCCGCAGCCCGCTGATCGCCACCCGGGTCTCCTGCAGGGTCAGCCCGGCGAGTTCACGAGCGGCCTCGAGCTGCGTCGACGCCTCGTCCGGGTCATTGCCGACCGCGCGGGCAGCGGCGTCCAGCCGATAGGCCAGCGTCACCAGCCGCTGGGAGATGCCGTCGTGGATGTCGCCGGCCAACCGGCGCCGCTCGATCTCCTGGGCTTCGATCACCTGCTCGACGAAGAGTTCGTGGGCACGTTCACGCGCCACCAGCTGCCGGTGCAGCCGGGCCTGGTGCATGGCACCGGCAATGAGCCGGCCGATCACCCGCAGCAACTCGACGTCGCCGGGGGTGAACTCGCGGCGCGTCACGGTGTGCACGTTGAGCACACCCACCAGCCCGCCCGGATCGGTCTCCATCGGCACCGACACCATCGAGGTGAAGTCGCGCCCACGCAGCGACTCGATCGGCAGGTAGCGCGAGTCGGCCTCCTTGTTGTCGCTGATCACCACCGGCTCGCGGTGCCGCGCCACCCAGCCCGAGACCCCCGATCCCAGCGGCAGCCGGATCTTGCCCACCTCGGTGTCGAACGGTGGGGTAGCACCGGTCAGGGTCAGCGAGCGCTCGGTGTCGTCGAGGACGTGCACGAAGCAGACGTCGGTGCCGGTGGCCGCGGTGATCATCCGCGCCGCCGCGGCGGCCAGCGGCTCCACGCCCGGCCCGCTGGAGGCGGCCTGGATGAGCTCCCGCAGCAGCGCCAGCTCGTGGTTGGCGTCGACGAAATCCCGCACCGCCGTGGTCTTGCGGGGGCGGGAGCGCGGCCCGCTGGTGGAGCTCACCGGTAGATGCCTTCGCGTAGCGCGGTGGCCACCGCACCGGTCCGGTCGGACACCCCGAGTTTGCGGTAGATCGAGCGGAGGTGAGATTTGACCGTCTCGTCGCCGATCACCAGCTTGGTGGCGATCCCGCGGTTGGACAGCCCGCTGACCATGTAGGCCAGGATCTCACTTTCTCGCTGGGTGAGCCCCTGGCGGGCGCCGGGCCAGAACTCGTCGCGTTGCAGTCGTGCGGCGGTGCCGGCCGCCCGCGCTGCCAGTCCGGGGTCGATCACCGTCTCACCGCGGTGGGCCAACTCGATCTGATGCACCAAGTCGTCACTGCTGATGCTCTTGAGCAGGTAACCGCTCGCGCCGACGCGCAGCGCCTCGAACAGGTACTGCTCGTCGTCGTAGACCGAGAGCATCACGACCTTGCGTTCCGGGTCGCGTTCCCGCAGCGCCAGGCAGAGGTCCAGGCCGCTCTCACCGCGCATCCGCACATCGCACAGCACGATGTCGGGGTCGGTGTCGGCGATCACGGCCATGGCCTGTTCGGCGTTGATCGCCTGGCCGACCACTTCGATCCGGTCGGCGAACGCGGTGAGCATGGCCCGCAGGCCCTCGATCACCATCTCGTGGTCGTCGACGAGGACCAGGCGCACGGGCATAGCAAGACAATAGGGCCCCGCGACGTTGGGACCGCCGAATGAACCGGGCGGTTCAGCGAGGCTCGACGGAGTCGGCCCGTAGGGACGGCGGAGGAGAGGCGAAGTTGGGACCGCCGATGAACCCGGCGGTGATTACCCCGCCCAGATCCCCCCAATGGGGGAGGACACCCGCGCCTCTTTCCGGCACGGTGTCTGTTATGCAGATCACAACTGAACTCGCGACATGGACCGGTCCGGGCCGCCCGTTCTGGTGGGACCAGGCGCACCCGGATGCCGAGGTTTACCCCCTACAAGCGGTGATCTTCGATCTTGACGCACTCGCCGACGCCGACGGCGAACCCCGCTCGGGCCTGGTGGACCTGGTGTTGAGCCTGTTCGCCACCGGTCTGTGGATCGCGGTGGTCGGCGCTGGCCCGCGTGCCTGGGTGCAGGAGCGGGTGCGGGAACTGATCGGTGACGGCATGGCCGAGACCGTGGTGAGCGCCGACGACCTGACCGGCCCCGCCGGGGACGCCGAGCTCTACCGGCTGGCGCTGTGGGAGCTTGGCATTGTGGCCGGGGAGGCGCTGGTGATCGCCGGCTACGAGTCCGGGGCCCGCACCGCAGCCGCGATCGGACTGCCGGCGATCTACGCGGGTTCCAGCCGTTACGACGGACTGCTGGCCAACGGCTGCCGGGAGTTGCAGGCGCAGCGGGTGGTCGCCCGGTTCAGCTGCCGCGAAGCAGGTTGATCTCGGCGCTGGTTACGCCGCGCCATGACCATTGTTTGACGCTGACCCCTCCGGTCACCGACCATGCTGTGGTGCGTCGACTGGTGGTTCTTTTGTGCGCAGCGCTGTGCGCGATGGGCGTGACGTCGGTGACCGCGCCGCTGGCCGCGGCGGTCGTCGAACCGTGGTTCGGGAATGCGGTCGGCAACGCTACCCAGGTGGTTTCGGTTGTCGGAGTTGGTCATTCGACCGCCAAGATCGATGTCTATCAGCGGACTGCCGCGGGCTGGGAAGCGATCGCGGCCGGGATCCCGGCACATGTCGGCTCCGCAGGCATCACGCGAGAGACCAAGGAAGGCGAGCCGTCGACCCCGATGGGGTTTTACACGCTCGATTCGGCGTTCGGCACCGCGCCGAATCCTGGCGGGGGACTGCCGTATGTGCAGGTCGGATCCGACCACTGGTGGGACAGCGACTCGGGCAGCCCGACCTACAACACCATGCAGGTCTGCAAAAAAGCCCAGTGTCCGTTCAACACGTCGGCCAGCGAGAACCTCAACATCCCGCAGTATCGGCACGCGGTGGTCATCGGCGTCAACAAAACCCGCACCCCCGGTGACGGCTCCGCCTACTTCTTTCACACCACCGACGGTGGGCCGACGGCGGGCTGCGTGGCCATCGATGACGCCACGCTGGTGAAGATCATCGGCTGGCTACGGCCGGGCGCAGTGATGGCGATCGCGAAGTAGGCCGCAGGCTGCAGGTCAGTTAGTGCTCGGTGGTGCTTGGGGTTGGAAGGGTTGGTACCACCACCAGTCGGCGCGTTCGCCGGTCGGTCCGGGGCAGGGTGCGACCGCGGGTGCGGGGGTGCGTGGTGGGCGGGCCAGTGATCCGGGGTGCAGTTGTCGGCCGTCTGTGTCGGTGACGAGGAGATGGTCGGCCGGCCCGGTGATCGTGATGATGCCTCGGTGGTGCAGCCGGTGGTGATAGGGGCAGACCAGGACAAGGTTGTTCAGTTCGGTTTCGCCGCCGTCTTCCCAGTGTCGGATGTGGTGGGCGTGCAGGCCGCGGGTGGCGCTGCATCCGGGAACAGCGCAGGTGGCATGGCGGTGTTCGAGGGCGCGGCGCAGTCGACGGCTGATGGTGCGGGTCGATCGACCGCATCCGATCACTTCGCCGGCAAGCTCGAACCACACTTCGCAGGTGGCGTCACAGGTCAGGTACTGCCGCTCGGATTCGGGCAGTAGCGGGCCCAGATGCAGGTTGGCGATCTGCTGTTCGATATCAAGATGCACCACGACGGTGGTGCGCTGACCGTGCGGTCGTCGTTGTGCCTCGGTGTCCCACCCGGTCTCGACCAGTGACAGGAACGCATCGATCTGGGTCGGCATCGGGGGATGGTTGTCGGGCGTGGTGGTGTTGCTGTCACGGTCGCGGCTCCACGCGGCGATCAGGGCGTCGAGATGCGACTGCAGTGCGGCGTCGAGCATGGCTGATTCGGTGTGCGGCAAGGCGATACGCCAGATGTCGAGTTCGGCGTTGGAGTTCTTGGTGATCGCCGGCTGCGGGTCGGGCCGCGGGCCGGGGTAGGGGCGTGGTTCGAGTTTGACCGCCGTGCGCAGTTGGCTGACCGTGGCGACACCGGCCAGCTGCGCGTAGTGCTCGTCGGATCCGTCGCCGCCTCGCTGGGCGATTACGCCGACCTGGTCCAGGGAGAAGCGGCCGTCGCGCATCCCTTGGGTGCAGCGGGGAAACGCTTCGCGGCGGTGCGCCACGGTCGCGATCGTGTGCGCGTTGCCCGGCGATGTTCCGGTCTTCCAGGCCACCAGGGCGGCGACCGAGCGTGCCCCCGTTGCGCCCCAGAGTTCGTCGTGGTCGATCTCGGCGATGATGTCCACGATGCGGCCATCGATCGCGTTGCGCTGGCCGGTCAGCTCCGAGAGTTCCTCGAACAGCAGCTCGAGACGCTGGTCAGGACGCGTTTCTGCGCCTGCCGAGGTCGCGGTCGCGGACATGCCATCAGCATGGCAGGAGGGTCCGACAAGTTCGGGCGGCGATCGCGATCGTTCAGGCCGGCGGCGCGCTCAGCTGTCGCGCAGCAGGTTGATCACCGCGCTGAAATCCTGCGCGCTGTGTTCGGCGGCGAAGTCGCGGTAGATCTGGGCGGCGTGGCTGCCGAGCGGGGCAGCCGACCCGGTGGAGGCGACCGCGTCCATCGCCAGCCCGAGGTCCTTGTTCATCAGCGCGGTGGCAAAACCCGGCTCGAAGTTCCGGTTCGCCGGAGAGGTCGGCACCGGACCCGGGACGGGGCAGTTGGTGTGCAGCGCCCAGCAGTTTCCGGTGGCGCCGGTCATCACGTCGAAGAGGGCTTGGTCGGCCAGGCCCAGCTTTTCGGCCAGCACGAACGCCTCGGCGACCGCCACCTGTTGCACGGCCAGCACCATGTTGTTGCAGACCTTGGCGGCCTGGCCGGCGCCGGCCGCCCCGCAGTGGATGACCTTGGCGGCCATCGGTTCCAGCACCGGGGTAGCCCGTGCCACGGCGGCGTCCTCGCCACCGACCATGAATGCCAGCCGCCCTGCGACCGCACCGGTGACTCCGCCGGACACCGGCGCATCGAGCTGGGCGAACCCGTGTGAGCCGGCCAGGGCGTGCACCTCGCGGGCGTCGGCCACCGAGATGGTGGAGCTGTCGATGAACAGGGTGTCGGGGGAGGCCGCGGGCAGGATCTCGGCGTAGCAGCTCTTCACCGCGTCCCCGTGCGGAAGCATCGTCACCACCGTGTCCGCACCGGCCACCGCCTCGGCGGCGCTGGCGTGGATGCTCACGCCGTGTTGCTCGGCGGCCGCGGTGGCTGCCGGCACCGGGTCGAAGCCGCGCACGGTGTGCCCGGCGGCGACCAGGTTCGCCGACATCGGCCCACCCATGTGGCCCAGACCGAGAAACGCGACGATTGCCATATGTGCTCCTAAGTGGCCCGGGGTGCCGGTGGCGGGGGTTACTGACCGGACCGGACGCGGGCCGCTTCGGCCCGGCCGATCACCAACCGCATGATCTCGTTGGTGCCCTCCAGGATGCGGTGCACCCGAAGATCGCGGACGATTTTCTCCAGACCGTATTCGCGCAGATATCCGTACCCGCCGTGCAGCTGCAGTGCCTTGTCGGCGACGTCGAAGCAGGCGTCGGTGACGTAGCGCTTGGCCATCGCGCACAGCTCCACTTTGTCGGGGGAGTTGTTGTCGAGCGCGGTCGCCGCATGCCACAACAGCAGCCGTGAGGTCTGAAGCGCGGTGGCCATGTCGGCCAGGGTGAACCGGATCGTCGGCTCGTCCAGCAGCGCCTTACCAAATGCCGTCCGGTCAGCCAGGTAGCTGCCGGTCTTGTCGAATGCTGCCTGTCCGCCGCCCATCGAGCAGGCGGCGATGTTGATCCGGCCGCCGTTGAGGCCGTTCATCGCGATGGCAAAACCGTTGCCGTCGCCCTCGGGGCCGCCGAGCATCGCCTCAGCCGGCACCCGCACCCCGTCGAAGATCACCTGCGCGGTCGGCTGGGAGTTCCAGCCCATCTTCTGCTCGGCGGCACCGAAACTCAGTCCCGGCGTGTCTTTTTCGACGATGAAGGTGGAAATGCCCCGCGGGCCGTCACTGCCGGTTCGGGCCATCACCACATAGACGTCCGAGACTCCGGCGCCGGAGATGAACTGTTTGACCCCGTCGAGCACGTAGTCGTCGCCCGAGCGCACCGCGCGCGTGCTCAATGCGCTGGCGTCCGAGCCCGCGCCGGGTTCGGTGAGGCAGTAACTGGCCACCGCGTCCATCGACGCCAGCCGTGGCACCCAGCTCTTGCGCTGGTCTTCGGTGCCGTAGCTGTCGATCATCCAGGCACACATGTTGTGGATCGACAGGTAGGCAGCGATCACCGGGTCGGCGATCGAGAGCTGCTCGAAGATCCGCACCCCGTCCAGGCGGCGCAGCCCGGAGCCGCCCACGTCGTCGCGGCAATAGATCGCCGCCATCCCCAGCTGGGCTGCCTCCTGCATCACGTCGACCGGAAAGTGGTGGGTGGCGTCCCATTCCAGGGCGTAGGGGGCCAGGCGCTTGTCGGCGAACGCTGCCGCGGTGTCGACGATCACCCGTTCTTCGTCATCCAAGATGGTGTTCATTGTCCTATTCCATTGTGGGGATGTGGAATTCAGCGCCATCCTTGATCCCCGAGGGCCAACGCTGCGTGACGGTCTTCACCTTCGTGTAGAAGGTGATGGACGCCGTCCCGTGCTGGTTGAGGTCGCCGAAGCCGGACCGCTTCCAGCCGCCGAAGGTGTGATAGGCCACCGGCACCGGGATCGGCACGTTCACCCCGACCATGCCGACCTGCACCCGGGAGGTGAAGTCGCGGGCGGTGTCGCCGTCGCGGGTGAAGATCGCCACCCCGTTGCCGTACTCGTGCTCGCTCGGCAGCCGCAGGGCTTCTTCGTAGTCGTGGGCACGGACCATGCACAGCACCGGGCCGAAGATCTCGTCGGTGTAGATCGACATATCGGTGGTGACACGGTCGAACAGCGTCGGTCCGGCGAAGAAGCCGCCGGTCAGATCGGCGTCCCCGAATTGGGTGTCGTCGCTGGCCCGTTCGCGGCCGTCGATCACCAGCTCGGCGCCGGCGGTCACGCCTTGGCCGATGTAGTCGTTGACCCGGTCCAGAGCGGCCCGGGTGACCAGCGGGCCGTAGTCGGCCTTGGGGTCCAGGCTGTGGCCGACTCGCAGGCTGTTGATGCGCTCCACCAGTCGGGAACGCAACCGCTCGGCGGTCTGCTCGCCGACGGGGACCGCCACCGAGATCGCCATGCAGCGCTCGCCGGCACTGCCGTAGCCGGCGCCGATCAGCGCGTCGACGGCCTGGTCCAGGTCGGCGTCGGGCATCACGATCATGTGGTTCTTGGCCCCGCCGAAGCACTGGGCGCGCTTACCGTTGGCGGTGGCCGTCGAGTAGATGTACTGCGCGATGTCGGAGCTGCCGACGAAGCCGATCGCGGCGACGTCCGGGTGGTGCAGCAGGGCGTCGACGGCTTCCTTGTCGCCGTGCACCACCTGCAGCACGCCCGGCGGCAACCCGGCCTCGACGAACAGCTCAGCAAGGCGCACCGGCACTGACGGGTCACGTTCGGACGGCTTGAGGATGAAGGCGTTTCCGCACGCCAGGGCTGGTCCGGCCTGCCACAGCGGAATCATTGCCGGGAAGTTGAACGGGGTGATCCCGGCGACCACGCCCAGCGGCTGGCGCAGCGAGAACACGTCGATGCC
The DNA here is from genome assembly GCF_963378105.1 of Mycolicibacter sp. MU0102. Classification (NCBI taxonomy): domain Bacteria; kingdom Bacillati; phylum Actinomycetota; class Actinomycetes; order Mycobacteriales; family Mycobacteriaceae; genus Mycobacterium; species Mycobacterium holstebronense. The sequence goes on along the minus strand of NZ_OY726398.1, from coordinate 3,661,231 downwards.
GGGGCCGGCTCCCTCGGTGTGCTCGCCCTTGAGCAGATGCGGGATGCCGACGCAGAACTCGATCACCTCGATGCCGCGCTGGATGTCGCCGCGGGCGTCCTCGAGGGTCTTGCCGTGCTCGCGGGAGAGCAGCTCGGCCAGCTCGCCGACATGGGTGTTGACCAGGTCGATGAAACGCATCATCACCCGGGCCCGGCGCTGCGGGTTGTAGGCGGCCCAATCGCGCTGGGCCGCTGCCGCGGAGGTGACCGCGGCGTCGACGTCGGCGGTGTTGGCCAGCGGCAGGGTGGCCTGCACCTCGCCGGTGTTGGGGTCGAAGACGTCGGTGGTGCGCTGTGACGTGCCGGCGTTTCGGTGGCCATCGATGAAGTGCGGAATCTGTGTGCTCATGCGCTCATCCCGGAGTGTTTTCAGTGGCGAGTGATGGGCTGGATCGGCCCGAGCCCGAGAATACTAGGACATCCTAGTAATTGCTAGAGGGTTCTCGCGTGCGTTCACAGCGGGTATGGAGCACCCGACACTAGGGTTGTCCTACCAGCGAATCCGAGCGTCCCGGGGGGCGTCGACGAACGGGTGAGGCAGGTGAGGCCATGACGCGATCCACGCCGTCGGGTGATGAGTCGCCCACGGTGGCACTGCCGGTTGCCGCCGGCGGCCGCCCAGGTGCGCTACGCATCGGCCGCCGGGCGGACTGCGACATCGTGGTCGACGATCCGCTGGTGTCGCGGGTACACGCGACCGTGGTGTCGAACGGCGCCTTGGAGATCATCGACAACGCCAGCATCAACGGCACCTTCATCAACGGTCGCCGGGTGGCGCGCGCCGCGCTGGGGGAAGGCGATGTCGTCACCGTCGGCAACACCGACCTCACCGTTGCGGAGGGCGCTCTGGTGCCCCGGCCCGCCGGGCCCGGCATCGGTGGGCTCGAGGCGCAGCGGCTGGGCCTGTCCCTCGACGGTCGGCCGCTGCTGGCCGACGTGTCCTTCACCGCGCGACCCGGCACCCTGACCGCAGTGATCGGGCCGTCCGGTGCGGGGAAGTCCACCCTGATCAGACTGCTGGGCGGCGCAGTGCGACCCAGCCTCGGTCGGGTCGGCTTCGACGGCCACGACGTGCATGCCGAATACGCGTCACTGCGGTCGCGAATCGGCGTGGTCCCGCAGGACGACGTGGTGCACCGGCAGCTCACCGTGGAGCAGGCGTTGGGCTATGCCGCCGAATTGCGACTGCCGCCGGATACCACCGCCGCGGACCGTCGCGCCGTGGTGGACCGTGTCATCGACGAGCTGGAGTTGACCGCGCACCGCAAGACCCGCGTCGACGCGCTCTCGGGTGGCCAACGTAAACGCGCCTCGGTGGCGATGGAACTGCTCACCGGCCCGTCACTGCTGATCCTCGACGAGCCCACCTCCGGCCTGGATCCCGCACTGGACCGCCAGGTGATGACGATGCTGCGCCATCTGGCCGACGCCGATCGGGTGGTCGTGGTGGTGACCCACTCGCTGACCTATCTGAGCATGTGCGACCAGGTACTGCTGCTGGCCTCTGGTGGCAAGACCGCATTCGTGGGCCCGCCGTCGGACATCGGTGCGGCGATGGGCGGCACCGACTGGGCCGACATCTTCGCGTTCGTCAGCGCCGATCCCGAGGGCGCCCATCGCGAGTTCCGAGCGCGCGAGGAGACGACGCGCCTGCGCGCTCAGCCACCGGCACGCACTGCCGGACCCATCGGTCCGGCCGGCAACCCCGCGCGCACCAGCCGGCGGCGACAGATCTCGAGTGTGGCCCGCCGCCAAGTGCGGCTGATCGTCGCCGATCGCGGCTACTTCGTGTTCCTGGCGCTACTGCCCTTCATCCTGGGGGCACTGACCCTGGTGGTCCCCGGCGACAGCGGTTTCGGGATGGCCGATCCGCGCAGTGACTCACCGGACGAAGCCTCCGAGATCCTGCTGGTGTTGCTGATCTCGGTGGTGTTCATGGGCACCGCGCTGACGATCCGGGATCTGGTGGGCGAGCGCGCCATCTACCGTCGCGAGCAGTCGGTGGGACTGTCGGCATCGGCGTATCTGGCCGCCAAAGTGGTGGTCTACAGCTTCGCCGCACTGCTGCAGACGGCAGTGCTGACCGCGATCGTGATCGTGGGCAAGGGGGCGCCGACTCGGGGCGCGTCGCTGTTGGGCAACCCGGTCCTCGAGCTGTACCTGGCGCTGGCGCTCACCGCGATCGTCTCGGCGCTGATCGGGCTGGCGCTGTCTTCGCTGGCCAAATCGACCGAGCAGATCCTGCCGATGCTGGTGGTGATGATCATGGTCTCGCTGGTGTTCTCCGGAGGCATGTTCCCGATCAACGCACGGTTCGGGTTGAACCAGATCTCCTGGTACCTGCCGTCGCGGTGGGGATTCGCGGCCGGCGCCTCCACCATTGATCTGACGACGGTCGATCCGATCGCGCCGCACGATCAGCTGTGGACCCACTCGGGCCGTTGGTGGCTGGCCGACATGGTCATCCTCGCCCTGTTGGGTGCGGTCTGGACCGGCCTGGTGCGTTGGCGGTTGCGACTACCTGGCCGCGGTTAGCCCGGCGGTTAGCGAGGCTCGACGGAGGAGAGGCGAAGCTGGACCGCCGATTTAGCCCGGCGGATCCCAGGAGGGCAGCAGCCCGGCGGCACGGACCTGCTCCAGCGACGGCGCGTCCGCATCCCGGTCGGAGATCACAAACGGGTGATCGGCCGGCCAGTCGATCCCGATCGCCGGGTCGGTAGCGCAGATGGTGTGCTCGCGCTGCGGATCGTATTCGGCTGAGCACAGATACATCACCGTCGAATTGTCTTGCAGTGCAAGGAATCCATGCGCCAGTCCGGCGGCGAGATACACGGACCGGCGATCGGTGGCGTCCAGCAGTACCGCATCCCAGCGGCCGTAGGTCGGGGAGCCGACCCGGATGTCGACGACGACGTCGAAGACCGAACCCGACACGCAGGTGACGTATTTGGCCTGTCCGGGCGGTAGTTGGGCAAAGTGCAGTCCGCGCAGTACCCCGGCACTCGACACCGAGCAGTTGGCTTGGCGCAGATCGAAACGGTGCCCGGCGAATGCGGTGAACTCGCGGTCGGTGAACCACTCGAAGAACACACCGCGGGTATCGGAGTGCTGAGTCGGGGTGAGCTCCCATGCCCCCGGGATGGCCAGCTCGCGCGCCTCCACCTCAGCGCCCCAGCTTCGCGTAACGGGCCTCGGCGGCCTCTTTCAGCGGGGCCCACCAGGATTCGTTGGCGCGGTACCAGTCGATGGTCTCGCGCAGGCCGGCCTCGAAGTTGGTGTGCTCTGGCTTCCAGCCCAATTCGTCGCGCAACGCCGACGGGTCGATCGCGTAGCGCAGGTCGTGACCGGGCCGGTCGGAGACGTGGTCGAAGTCGTCGGGGTCGTGGTCCATCAGCCGCAGGATGGCCTGCAGCACGCTGCGGTTGTCACGCTCCCCATCGGCGCCGATCAGGTAGGTGCGCCCGATATGACCGCCGGTCATGATCTGCCAGACGGCACTGTTGTGGTCGTCGACGTGGATCCAGTCGCGCACGTGGGCGCCGCTGCCGTACAGCTTGGCCCGGCGCCCGGTGAGCAGGTTGGTGATCTGGCGCGGGATGAACTTCTCCACGTGCTGATAGGGCCCGTAGTTGTTGGAGCAGTTCGAGATCGTCGCGCGCACCCCATAGGAGCGCACCCAGGAGTGCACCAGCAGATCGGCGGCGGCCTTGGTCGACGAGTACGGGCTGGACGGGCGATACGGCGTGGTCTCGGTGAACCGGCGCGGATCATCGAGGGCCAACTCGCCGTAGACCTCGTCGGTGGAGATGTGGTGCAGCCGTATCCCGTGGGCGCGTACCGCCTCCAGCACGGCGAAGGTGCCGACCACGTTGGATCGCAGGAACGGCTCGGGGTCGGCCAGTGCATTGTCCACGTGGGTTTCGGCGGCAAAGTGCACCACCGCGTCGGTCTGGGGGTCCAGCTCGGCGATCAGCTCGGCGACCAGCGCGGTATCGGTGATGTCGCCCTGTACCAGCCGGATCCGATCAGCGACAGGGTCCAGGGATTCGCGGCTGCCGGCGTACGTCAACGCGTCCAGCACGGTGATCGTGGTGCCGGGGTGCTGCGCGAGCGTGCTGTGCACGAAGTTGGCGCCGATGAACCCGGCGCCACCGGTGACCAGCAGATGCATGGGGCAACCCTAACGGTGGGGCGAGTGGCGTCGCGCCCGCGAGCCGGAAATCCACGACGCCGCGCCAGCGTGTCGCGTCGTGAGATTCCGCCTCGCGCTCAGCTTCGCGGCGTCAGCCCGAGCGGACCGGCCAGCTGGGCCAGTGTCGGCAGCAGGTTCTTCCAGCCGCCCAGCACCTGGATGGTCACCTGATCCGCGCCGGCCTCCAAGTGCTCGCCCAGGCGGGCGGCGATCTCGTCGGCGGTGCCGTGCGCCACCACCGCGTCGATCAACCGGTCACTGCCCGGCGCGCGCACGTCGCGGTCGGAAAAGCCCAGCCGGCGCCAGTTGTTGACGTAGTTGGACAGCCGCAGGTAGAAGCCGACCGCCTCGCGTCCGGCCTCGCGAGCCGCGGCGGCATCGGTGGACAACACCACCTTGTGCTCGGGGGCCAGAAACACCGACGGGCCGACCAGCTCGCGTGCGCTGGCGGTGTGCTCGGGCGTGGTCAGGTAGGGGTGCGCCCCGGCGCTTCGCTGCGCCGCCAACTGCAACACCTTGGGGCCCAGCGCTGCCAGCACCCGGCGGCTGGTCGGCACCCCGGCCTCATCGAGGGCGTCCAGATAGTCGGTCAGAGCTTGGTACGGGCTGCGGTACTCGGCGGTGGCCTCGGAGTGACCGACACCGATGCCGAGCAGGAACCGGTCCGGGTAGGCCGATTCGATGCGGTGGTAGGACTCGGCGACCTGCTCGGCCGGTGCGGACCAGATGTTGACGATCCCGGTGGCCACCTGCAGGGTCGAGGTCGCTGCCAGCAGCGGCTCGACAAACGCCAGGTCGGCGGCCGGCGAGCCGCCCACCCAGATCGCGCCGTAGCCCAGGCGTTCGATCTCGGCGGCCTGCTCAGGGGTGGGGGATCCGAAGGTCCACACCGCGTAGCGGCCCAGGTCGGGCTTGAGTGCGAACGTGTCCGACATCGTGACTCCCTGTGCTAGTCGCGGTTATTCGGTAGGCAGCGGATACGAGTTGTCGACCGGTGGGGGTTCGGCGGCCTTTGGGCGCAGCATCGCCGCCACGTCCACCCCGGACGCCTTCAGCGTCTCCAGCACCTTGGCAATGCCCAACGGACTGATACCCAGCAGACCGCCGATCGCATCATGCGCATCGCCGGCGCCACCGACGATCGACAGTCGCTCGATGTCCGACAGCGGCGCGGCCGCAGCCTGGGTGGCGGCCACCACCGAGGCCAACACGTCGGGGAGCATCAGCATCCGAGCCGCCTCCGCGCTGTAGCTGTTGAGGGCGTTGGCGATCTCCTTCTTGCCCTCGGCTTCGGCCAGCAGCTTGGCCTTGGTGCCCTCGGCCTCGGCGACCAGACTCGCCTTGGCGCCGTCGGCCTCGGCCTGGCGCTCCACCCGCAGCGCGTCGGCGGCCGCCTTGCGCGCGTCGGCTTGGGCTTCGCCGGCTTGCCGGGCCGCCTCCGCCTGCGCCTGCGCGGCCAGGATCGCGGCCTGGCGCTGCCCCTCGGCACGGGCCACATCGGCCTGCCGCTGCGCTTCGGCGGGGGCGATCACATCGGCCTGCAGCGCGGCCTGGGCCTGCTCGGCGCGACGCTGTTCCACCTCGATGCGGGCCTGCACCCGGGCGGCCTCGGCCTGCTCGACCGCGATCCCGACGTCCTTCTCGGCGCGGGCGTGCGCCAGCGGACCGGCCTGGTCGGCTTGGGCGTTCTCGGCCTCGGTTTGGGCACGCAGCCGGGCCAGCTCGACGTCGCGCTTCTGATTGGCGGTGGCGATCGCCGTGTCGGCTTCGGCCTGGGCGACCGCCCCCGCCTGACGGGCCTTGGCGGACTGGATCTGGGCGTCCCGCTCGGCCTCGGCGGTACCTACCGTGGCGTCCCGCTTCACCTCGGCGATGCGGCGCTGACCCAGCGATTCGAGATAGCCGTTGCGGTCGGAGATGCCGGCGATCTTGAGGACGTCGACTTCCATGCCGATGCGGGACAGGTCGGTGCCGGCTTCCTCGACCACGCTGCGGGCCAGCGTGTCGCGGTTGGAGTTGAGATCCTCGACGGTCATGGTCGCGGTGATGCCACGCAGGCTCCCGGCGAGGATGTCATTGATCTGGCGCTGCAGATCGTCGAGGTCCGAGGTCAGGAAGCGCTGCACGGCGGTCTGCACGGCATCGTCGGCCGAACCGATCCGGACCAGGCCGACGGCTTCCACGTTCACCGGCACCCCGTTGTTGGACAGCGCGTTCTGCAGGTTGATGCTGACGTTGAACGGCTCCAACGACATGATGTCGACCCGCTCGATGCCCGGCATCCGGAACCTGGCCCCACCGCGCACCACCTTCGGCTGACCGCGCCCGGTGAACACCGCCACCTCGTTCGGCGGGACCTTGATGTAGTTCTGGACGTAGATCATCGGCAACACGACCAACAACAGCAGTGCTGCGACGGTGCTGATGATCACGATCAAGACAAGCGACACGATTACTGCCTCTCCGGCCGGCTACTGAGTGGGTACTGCGACGACGTGCAGGTAATCGGCGTCGACATCGGCGATGTAGACGCGAGTGGCTTTGGCCAGAGTCTGCGGCTCGGGGCTGATCGCGCGGGATCGGACCCGGTTACCGTCGGGGTCGACGAAGGCGATCTCGCCCCATCCGCCGGGCGGCACGTCGATCGTCACCGTGCCCAACAGGCCGATGTAGGCCGACCGTCCGTGCTGGGAATTGGATTCCTGTCGCCGCAGGTAGGGCAGCACCACGCCGTGCAGGATGAGCGCCAGAGTGACTCCAGTGCCGAGCCCCAGCGCGCCCGCGGGCAGGCCACTGAACCCGGCCCAGGTCGCCACCAACCCGCCGGCACCCGTTCCGACCAGGGCGGCGGACATTCCGGTCAGGCTCAGGAACGGCATCCCGTCGTGCCCGATATCGGTTAGTAGCAACGCGGTGAGCAGGGCGATCGCGCCGACGGCGAATGCCGCCAGGTAAACAGCCGTCACCACGCCTCCTGCAGATCGAGCGCCGCCACTTCACCGCTTGTCAGGGTCATCCTCGCATGTCGCGGGCGTGCGTGAACCCGACGGTTTAGCGAGGCTCCAGGCAGGAGGGGCGAAGCTGGGGCCGCCGCATGAAACCGCCGTTTTTGGCGTGGGGGGCGGATGCGGGTATCGTAGGTCGACGGTGCGGCGTCCGCGTCGACTCTTGCGTGTCCAGTCTGAGATTCTTGGGGTTCTACCTGGAATTTCCTGTCACCGGCCCACGTTTTGCAGTCGTAGTCGATGCTGCGCCGTGGCGGGCGCATGCACACGCGACAAGTAAGTCAGACACGGAGGATCGCCGGAGAGTAATGGCCAAAAAAGACGGTGCAATCGAGGTCGAGGGTCGAGTGGTCGAACCCCTGCCCAATGCGATGTTTCGCATTGAGCTGGAGAACGGTCACAAGGTGCTCGCCCACATCAGTGGCAAGATGCGGCAGCACTACATCCGTATCCTGCCGGAAGACCGGGTGGTCGTGGAGTTGTCTCCATACGACCTGTCCCGCGGACGCATCGTCTACCGGTACAAGTAGCTCCCGACCGCCCGAAGTACGTCAACCAGCGATTAGAACAGGACCACAGCAGCCGTGAAGGTGAACCCCAGCGTCAAGCCGATCTGCGACAAGTGCAGGGTGATCCGTCGGCACGGCCGGGTCATGGTGATCTGCTCGGACCCGCGCCACAAGCAGCGCCAGGGCTAGCAGTCGCCAGCCCGGCGCAGCCGGGCACCAGCCACAACTGAATGCAGACCTCCCAGTACCAGTGAGCGGATAGGCCGCCCACACACGCCCGGATCGGAGGCCGGGCCCCGGAGCAGTTGGCCGGGAACGGGCTGGGATCACAACCTCCGTAACGAAGATGAAAGGGGCATGCCCCCATGGCTCGACTTGTGGGCGTCGACCTGCCGCGCGATAAGCGCATGGAGATCGCGCTGACCTACATTTACGGCATCGGCCGTACTCGCTCCAACGAAATCCTGGCCGCGACCGGTATCGACAAGGACCAGCGCAGCAAGGACCTGACCGACGACCAGCTCACCCAGTTGCGTGACTACATCGAGCGCAACCTGAAGGTTGAGGGCGACCTGCGCCGCGAGGTGCAGGCGGACATCCGTCGCAAGATTGAGATCGGCTGCTACCAGGGTCTGCGGCACCGTCGCGGCCTGCCGGTGCGTGGCCAGCGGACCAAGACCAACGCGCGCACCCGTAAGGGCCCGAAGCGCACCATCGCCGGTAAGAAGAAGGCCAGGTAAGACCCATGGCAACCAAGAAAGCGACCGGGCCCAAGAAGGGCCAGAAGACTCGGCGTCGGGAAAAGAAGAACATCCCGCACGGTGCCGCTCACATCAAGAGCACCTTCAACAACACGATCGTGACGATCACCGACCCGCAGGGCAACGTGATCGCGTGGGCGTCGTCGGGTCACGTGGGCTTCAAGGGCTCGCGTAAGTCCACTCCGTTCGCCGCGCAGCTGGCCGCCGAGAACGCTGCCCGCAAGGCGCAGGAGCACGGCGTGAAGAAGGTCGACGTGTTCGTCAAGGGCCCGGGTTCGGGTCGTGAGACCGCGATCCGCTCGCTGCAGGCCGCCGGCCTCGAGGTTGGCGCGATTTCCGATGTCACCCCGCAGCCGCACAACGGCTGCCGTCCGCCCAAGCGGCGTCGGGTCTAGGAGGACTGAAACAACATGGCTCGTTACACCGGACCCGCTACCCGCAAGTCACGCCGTCTCGGCGTTGACCTCATCGGCGGCGACCAGGCATTCGAAAAGCGGCCCTACCCGCCCGGCCAGCACGGCCGCGCCCGGGTCAAGGAAAGCGAATACCGACTGCAGCTGCAGGAGAAGCAGAAGGCTCGCTTCACCTACGGCGTGATGGAGAAGCAGTTCCGTCGCTACTACGAGGAAGCTGTCCGTCGCGGCGGCAAGACCGGCGAGGAACTGCTGCGCATCCTGGAGAGCCGGCTGGACAACGTGGTTTACCGCGCCGGCCTGGCCCGCACCCGCCGGATGGCCCGTCAGCTGGTCAGCCACGGCCACTTCACCGTCAACGGTGTGAAGGTCGATGTGCCCAGCTACCAGGTGTCGCAGTACGACATCATCGACGTCAAGGACAAGTCGATCAACTCGGTGCCGTTCCAGATCTCCCGTGAGGTCGCCGGCGACCGTCCGATCCCGGGTTGGCTGCAGGTGGTCGGGGAGCGTCAGCGCATCCTGGTCCACCAGCTGCCCGAGCGCGCGCAGATCGTCGTTCCGCTCACCGAGCAGCTGATCGTCGAGTTCTACTCGAAGTAAGACAACTCGGGGTCCGACCCCGAGTCCCCCGCGGGGATCGCGAGCGCGGCGTAGCCGGGCGAAGCGGATCGCCGCGAGACAACCGAGCGGCATCAAATAGCGGGTGCCAGAAGGAGAAAGAAAACCATGCTGATCTCGCAGCGTCCGACCCTGTCCGAAGAGGTCGTAGCCGAGAACCGGTCGCAGTTCGTCATCGAACCGCTGGAGCCGGGATTCGGTTACACCTTGGGCAACTCGCTCCGTCGCACCCTGCTGTCGTCGATTCCCGGCGCGGCGGTCACCAGCATCCGCATCGACGGTGTGCTGCACGAGTTCACCACGGTCCCCGGCGTCAAGGAAGATGTCACCGACATCATCCTGAACCTCAAGGGCCTGGTGGTCTCGTCCGAAGAAGACGAGCCGGTCACCATGTACCTGCGCAAGCAGGGCCCGGGTGCGGTCACCGCGGGTGACATCGTTCCGCCGGCCGGCGTGACGGTGCACAACCCCGACATGCACATCGCCACCCTGAACGACAAGGGCAAGCTCGAGGTCGAGCTGATCGTCGAGCGCGGTCGCGGTTACGTCCCGGCCGTGCAGAACAAGGTGTCGGGCGCCGAGATCGGCCGCATCCCGGTTGACTCGATCTACTCGCCGGTGCTCAAGGTGACCTACAAGGTCGAGGCGACCCGTGTCGAGCAGCGCACCGACTTCGACAAGCTGGTGCTGGACGTGGAGACCAAGAACTCCATCAGCCCGCGGGACGCGCTGGCCTCGGCCGGTAAGACCCTGGTTGAGCTGTTCGGTCTGGCACGGGAACTCAACGTCGAGGCCGAGGGCATCGAGATCGGCCCGTCGCCGGCCGAGGCAGACCACATCGCCTCGTTCGCGCTGCCGATCGACGACCTGGACCTGACCGTGCGGTCCTACAACTGCCTCAAGCGCGAGGGTGTGCACACGGTCGGGGAGCTGGTCGCTCGCACCGAGTCCGACCTGCTCGACATCCGCAACTTCGGTCAGAAGTCCATCGACGAGGTCAAGGTCAAGCTGCACCAGCTCGGCCTGTCGCTCAAGGACAGCCCGGCCAGCTTCGACCCCTCGCAGGTGGCGGGTTACGACGTTGCCACCGGCACCTGGTCGGCTGACGCCGGTTACGACGAGCAGGACTACGCCGAAACCGAGCAGCTTTAACGCCCAACCTCTCGAGATGAGAGCCGTCCCGGCCCTACCTGATACGGGGGCCGGCCCCATTTAGGAGAAGTCGCAATGCCCAAGCCCACTAAGGGTCCCCGCCTCGGCGGAAAGTCCTCGCACCAGAAGGCGCTGCTGGCCAACTTGGCCACGTCGCTGTTCACTCACGGCCGGATCAAGACGACCGAGCCGAAGGCGCGGGCATTGCGACCGTACGCCGAGAAGCTGATCACCCACGCCAAGAAGGGCACGCTGCACAACCGGCGTGAGGTGCTCAAGAAGATCCGCGACAAGGACGTGGTGCACTCGCTGTTCGCCGAGATCGCCCCGCACTTCGCGGACCGCAGCGGTGGTTACACCCGGATCATCAAGGTCGAGCCGCGTCAGGGTGACAACGCCCCGATGGCCGTGATCGAGCTGGTCCGGGAGAAGACCGTGACCTCTGAGGCCGACCGCGCTCGTCGCGCTGCGGCCAAGGCGGAGAAGGCGGCCAAGTCCGAGAAGCCCGCCAAGGCCGAGGCTGAGGAGAAGGTCGAAGAGCCCGCCGCCGAGGCGACCGAGGCTGCTGAAGCCACCGAGGCCACCGAGGCTGCTGAGGCCACCGATGCTGCTGAGGCCACCGATGCGGCCGAGGGTACCGACGAGTCCTGACGGTTCGGCCGAAGTCGTCCGGCTTCGGCTCGACATCGCCTACGACGGCACTGAATTCGCCGGCTGGGCGGTTCAGGCGGGACAGCGCACGGTCGCCGGAGTTCTCGACGAGGCTCTGACGACCGTGTTCCGCACTCCGGTGCGGTTGTTCGCGGCGGGACGTACCGACACCGGCGTACACGCCACCGGGCAGGTCGCCCACATCGATGTTCCGGATTCGGCGCTAGCACATGCCTATTCGCGAACCCGGCGTGACGGCGAGCCGGAGTTCCTGGCGCTGACCCGGCGATTGGCGCGCTTCCTGCCGATCGACGTGCGGGTGCTGCGCGTGCAGCGCACGGTCGCTGACTTCGACGCCCGGTTCTCGGCGCTGCGCCGCCATTACGCCTACCGGTTGTCGACCGCGCCGTATGGAGTGGTGCCCTCCGAGGCCCGCTACATCACCCCGTGGTCGCGGCCGCTGGATGTCGACGCGATGGCCGAAGCCTCCCGAAACCTGGTGGGGCTGCACGACTTTGCGGCGTTCTGCCGGCACCGCGAGGGGGCGACCACCATTCGCGACCTGCAGCGCTTGGACTGGGTGCGTGACGGTGATCTGGTGACCGCGCACGTCAGCGCCGACGCGTTCTGCTGGTCGATGGTGCGCTCCCTGGTCGGGGCGGTGCTGGCCGTCGGTGAGCATCGGCGCGATGCCGCGTGGTGTGCCGATCTGCTGAACGCGCAGCGCCGATCTAGTGACTTCACCGCCGCGCCCGCGCGCGGGCTGACGTTGGTCGGTGTCGACTACCCGCCGGACGATCAGCTGGGGGCGCGCACCATCATCACCCGGGATATCCGCACTCGCTGAGCATCATCTACGCACCCGCTGCGCAGCGCGAGATTGCGGTCACGCAGCAAAATCGAGCCTTTCAGCTGCGTGGTTGCAATCTCGGGGCGAAAGTAGCCCCTACAGCAGGCCGGCGACGAACGACGCGGCCTGATTGGTCATGCCGGGTGTGTAGCCGGAGTGCGCGGAGAAGATGCGCCCGGGCGAGCAGATCGGGTCGCCATCGGTACACAGGTCGATGGTCTTGAACCCGTAGGCCGGGCTGTTGGTCAGCGGCTGCCCGATCTTGGTCGACGGGTTGCCGAACACCGCGATCGCCGCGACGTGGTCGGCGGCCTCGGGCGGCAGTGGCGCGGTGAAGCCGAAGCCGGGCACCGGTGCCGCCGCCACGATATCGATGATCGCCGCGCCCTGGGAGTAGCCGCCGAGCACCAGGCGGGTGCCCGGGCAGTTCTCCACCATCCACATGATGTGGCCGCTGGCGTCGTTGGCGCCGTCGGCCGCCCGGCCGAAGTCATAGCTGGCCGGGTAGTTGACCGCGTAGGCGCCGATCGATCGGGATGTCTGGTTCCGCAGGGCGTTGACCAGGCCGTCGCCGACCCGACCCAGGCCCGGCGGCTCGCTGGTCCCGCGGGCGAATACCACCTCGACGTCTGGGCAACCGTCAGCCGAGGCTGTCGGCATCGATGCCGCGGTGGGGTCCATCAGCAGCGCTGCGGCAGCGGCTCCTGCCGCCAGGATGCGGAATGCCTTCATGGTGAACGATAGTAGCGAAAATAAGCCTTGATCAGCTAACTAAAACGGGGTGGGCCCGATCACGGCGCCAGTGTCGGCGCCGGTCCGGCAGCCCGCAGCCGGCCGGCCACGAAGTTCGCCGCCTGGCTGGTCAGCGCCGGGATGTAGCCGTCGGTGTGATCGGTCCATTCGTTGCCTGGACCCTCGTGGCAGATCGGGTCACCCGGGTTGCACAGGTCGATGGCCTTGGAACCGAACAGGACGCTCTGCTGGCTGATCGGCCCGCCCGTGCGGTCGGCGGGGTTGCCGAACGTGGCGACGGCCACCACCTGGTCGGCAAGGTCCGCGGGCAACTGGTTGCCCCAGGTGATACCGCCGACCTGCGTACCGGTGACGATGTCGATGACCGAGGCGCCTTGCGAGTAGCCGCCCAGCACCAGATCGGTGTTCGGGCAGACGTCGGCGGCCGCCTTGACGCGCTTGATCACGTCGTTGGCGCCGTCGCCGCCGCCCAACTGCAGGCGGCCAGCGGGGTAGTCGACCCCGTACTCGTCGACCTTCTTGGAGGTCTGCTGACGCAGCGAGTCGATGAATGCCCGCCCCACCCGGCCCACGCCGCGCGGTTCGCTGGTGCCCCGGGCGAAGATGACCTCGACGTCCGGGCAGTCGTAGGCGGACGCCACCGGGGCGATGCTCGGCGCTACGGCCGGAAGCGTCAGCAGTGCGCCTGCCATCAATGTCGCGGAAAAAATGCTGCTCAGCTGAACAAAACGCATACCCGAGATGGTACCGAAACCCGAATTCGATACCGACGGGCCTGTGGATGGGCGAGTACGTCCGCACCGGTCTGACGAATAGCGTGTGGCCGATATGGCCGGGCGATCGACGACGCAGCTGCAACTGAGCGCACACCGCTTCCTGTCCCGCCGGATGGAACGGGCGCTGCGGTGCGGACAGGTCAGGGGCGGCCCCGTCCCCGGCGGAAGCGCCCTGGCCCTGGGCTCGCTATTGAGCCTGGTCGTGGCCGTCGGCGCGGTGATGCTGGCCGTCCTACGGCCACAGCCGGCCCTGGGTGATGCGCCGATCGTGCTGGACCGCGCGACCGGGGCGCTCTATGTCCGGATCGGCGAGACGGTGCATCCGGTGTACAACCTCGCTTCGGCGCGGCTGATCACCGGGGCAGCCGACCCGCGACCGGTGGACGGCAATGCGGTTGGCCGGGCTCGGCGCGGGCCGCCGCTTGGCATCCCTGGTGCGCCGGGCGTGCTCGGGGTGCCACTACCGGACGCCGTGACGTGGTCGTTGTGTGAGGACTCCGCCGGCACCGTCCTCATGGTCGGCGCCGACCCGCTGCAGTCCGGCAGCCTCGACCCGCAGCAGGCGCTACCGGTCAGCTCTGAATCCGGGGCGGCGTTTCTGGTCATCGACGGACGGCGGGTTGCGGTCGACCCGGCTGACCCGCTGCTGGACTCCGCCGTGCCGAGACGGGTCTCGGCGTTGTTGCTCAACGCGATCCCCGAAGCCCCGCCGGCCGGCCCTCGCAGGGTGGGCTTCAAGGTGGGCTTGGCCCCGGCCACGCTGTGCGTGCACTGGCGCGCCGACGACGCGGCCGGGGTAACCCTGTCGAGCGGGGTGCCTCTACCGGTGGGGGAGTCGCCCACAGTGCTGGCCCAGGCAGACGGGCCGGGCCCCGCCTTGGACGGGGTCTATCTGCCGCCGGGGCACAGTGCCTACGTGCGCGCGGCCGACACCGCCGGTCACGCCGGCGGTGTCGGTTATCTGATCGCCGAGAGCGGCGTGCGGTTCACACTTGACGATGACGATGCGGCGCGCAGGCTGGGGCTGCCCGCGGTGGCGGCCGGAGTGCCGTGGCCGCTGTTGGCCGGGTTGCCGGCCGGTCCCAGGCTCAGTCGGGACCAAGCACTGCTGGGCCGCGACGTGGTGCCCGGCCCGATAGTGCCCGACCGGTGACGGCTGTCAGAAGCAATGCCACTAGGACCGCCGTGCCGACGATCGCGGAGCGCAGCCCGGCGGGCGCGGCTTCGGCAGCGGGTTCGAGGTCCGGGGCAGGGCGGGGCAGGGGTGGAGCGGGCGGGGCCGGTTCGCGAGGGGTTGCCACGTCAAAAGTGAGTGCCGCCAACACGTCCACCACACCGGCGCCGACGACATCATCACGCCCACCCGGTGGGTGGTGGGCGGTGGCCTTGATCCGGTCCATCACCTGACGCGGCGTCCACTGCGGGAACCGCGAGCGGATCAGCGCCGCCAGCCCGCTGACCACCGGCGCGGCGAAGCTGGTGCCGCGCAACGACGAGCCGTCGAGGGTGTCGACCATCGCATCGCCGATGGTGCTCAACGAGAGCACCGCTTCACCGGGAGCGGCCACGTCGACCCACGGTCCAGGCAGGGTGAACGCCGAGGCGACGCCGCGGGCATCCACCGAGCCGACGGTCAGCACGTAGTCGTCGTACCAGGCCGGCGTGACGATCATGGGGACCTCGGCGCCGCAACCCTCGTCGGTGTTGCCCGCTGCCGCGACGACGACGCTGTTCTTGACCTCGACCGCATAGGCCAGGGCAGCGCCCAGTGCTCGGTCGTCGAGTCCGGAACGTGCGGTCCGGCAGGCCACCGCGGAAATGTTGATCACCGACGCGCCCAGGTCGGCCGCCGTACGCACCGCCTTGGCCAGGATGTCGACGTTGCCGATACCGGCGGCATCGCCGAGGGTGGCGAATCGTGCGCTGGAGGCTCGGATACCGATAACGGTGGCCGACGGCGCCACCCCGCTGAACCGGTCGGATACGGGATCTGGTGCGGCCGCGATGATTCCGGCGACCAGCGTGCCGTGCCCGTCGCAATCTCGGGTGCCGTCGCCGGTGGACACGTAATCGCCGCCGGCGATCAGTCCGGGCAGCCGCCGGTGTGGCGCGACACCGGTGTCAATCACCGCGACCCGTTGGCCGGCGCCCCGGGTTAGCGCCCATGCCGCGGCCAGGTCCAGCCCGTCGAGCTGAGTCGGGGTCTCGCCTGGTGCCAGCGTGCCCACCGTGCACACCTCGCGCTGCACCGTGGGGTGTGCAGGCGCGGCAGGTGCAGGCGCGGGCAATCGGGTGTGGTCGACTGGGGGCGGTTCGACCGCGTTCGCCGGCGGTGCGCACGGTGTCGCCGTGACCATGGCGACCGCCGCCAAGCGAGCGATCCGGATACGCAGCACGGGTCAGCCCAGGTTCAATCCGCGGGCAGCGCTGTAGAACCCGCACAGCCAACACGCCAGCGGCACCAACGATCCGAGGGCCAGGCCCTCCATGACGTCGGCGCCACGCCGGATCAGTGGGGATGTGGTCGGAGCAGTGAAGCCCAGGGCGAGCGCCGCCGCGACCAGCACCACGGCTAGCGCCGCCGGCCATTGCGCCGTCGTGTTGCTCGCCGCGCCGAGCAGGCCGATCGCCAATGTGGCGGTACCGCCGGCGATCAGCGCCGCGATCTGCACACCATCGGTGTGCGAGCGAGCGCGCAATGCCAGCGCCATGCCAGCCGTCGCCGCGAACACTGCGCCGACCAGGTGGGGCGCCTCGGCAACCGGTGCCCCGCCGACCACCGCGGCAGCGCCCAGGGCAGCCAAAGCCGCAGCCGCCGCCACCAATCCGGTCAACAGGTCGTGCGTCTGGCCTACCTGCGACGGCACCGCGTGACCTCGGCGGAACAGGCCGGTGGCGGCGGCCGCCACTCGGCCGGCGACGCGGATCATGCCGACTGCGGCGACAACCGCAGCGGCTCCCACCCGAGGCAGTGCAATCCCGGTCACCGCGACGGCCATTCCCACAACCGCGACCACTACCGCCAACCCGGCCAGACAGCACAACGTCGTACGCGCCGGCCCGTTGCAGCCACTCGGCGGGACGGTAATCAGGGCGACCGCGCCGGTTGCCGCGACCGCCAACAGCGCGTTCGGGGCGCCGGGGCCGCCGGGAATCGCCACGAAGCCGGCCACCCCGGCCAGGCCGGACGCGGTCAGCGCCGCACCCAGCCGGCGCGCCGCCGGATTCCACGCGCGCTCGATGGTCCGCACCGCCGCCGCCACCTGTTCGACGGGATCGTCGAACGACACCTGCGGGGCCGGGACTTCGGCGCGGGTCAGCACCAGGGTGGAGCCATCGCGGATGCCCTGCTGGGATAGCGTTTTCGTACCGTCGAGTGCAGATCGGCCCGGTTCGGAGAGCCGATAGGGGCGCAGCGAGTCCGGGCTGGTCCGGTGCGGCATCAGCTCTACGACGGCCCGGATCAGGGTCGCCACCGGCACGCCGGAGGGCAACGTCAGATCAGCGTGCGCGTTGTCGGCATGAACTGCGACCCGACGCAGGCCTGAATCCGGATTCGACACGTCCCGTTCTCCTTCCGGCTTCGTAGCCCGCACGCTACTGACCGGGCAGCCAAGACGTTTTCGGCTATCCACAGCTGACTTGTCGGTGGAGTCGACGCTGCCTACGGTGTGCCGATGACCGGTCCCACGCCGACCGCGCTCCCACCCCCGTCGCCGTCGCGGGGCGAAATCACCGTCGCTGCACCGCCATCGGTGCCGGAGCCCGAGCCGCGGATGATTCTGGCCCGGCTGTTGCCCGCCGTTATGGCGGTGGGGATGCTGGCCGTGACCGCCGTCGCCTACCGCTCGGGCTCCCCGGCCGCACGCAGCCCGATGTTCGCACTGTTCCCGCTGATGATTCTCACCTCGGCGGTGGCCGCCGTATTCGCCGGACGAAACCATGGACGTGGCAACGACATCGACGATGACCGCGACAACTACCTGGCCTACCTCGCGGGATTGCGAAAGTCCGTGGCAGACAACGCTGCGGCCCAGCGCGCCTGGGCACGGTGGTCGCATCCGGAACCGGACGCACTGTGGACGCTGGTCGGTGGGCCCCGAATGTGGGAGCGTCAGCTCGGCGACCCCGACTTCGGCTCGGTGCGAGTCGGGATCGGCCCGACCGCACCGGCCAGTCGACTGGTGGCACCCTCGTGCGATCCGATGCGACGGGCCGATCCGGTCACCGACGCGGCGCTGCGCCGCTTCCTGGACACCTATGCGGCGGTGCCCGACATACCAGTCGCGCTGATGGTGCTGGGGCCGTCGCCGCTGCGCCTCGACGGCGACACCGAGCGAGCCCGGGGTCTGCTGCGCGCGCTGATCTGTCAGCTCGCCGTGCTGCACGGCCCCGATAAGGTGCTGATCGCGGCCGTGGACGGCCGGCATCGCGGCGACTGGGATTGGCTGAAATGGCTGCCACACCATCAACATCCGTCGGCCACCGATGCCGGCGGACCATTGCGGCTGACCTACCCCGACCTGACCGTCGCCGAAACCAGCCTGGCCGGCCGGCGGGCGGTGGTGATCATCGACGATGCCACCGGTCTCCGAGTGGCCGAGGCAGGTGCGCGAGGCGAGGCCCGCTCGCTGCACGTGACCGCGACGGTGCTGCGCCACGCCGATGACCACCTTGGCCGGCCGGACTTTCTGCCGCCCGCCGACGCAGTGGTGTGTGCCCTGCGCCTGGCCGCGCACCGGGCCGCCGGCTCCGGGAACGTGGCGTGGGCTCATCTGCTGGGCATCGGCGACATCGACCGCTTCGATGCCCCGGCGGAATGGGCACGCGCATCGGCGCAGCCCTTGTGCGTCGCGATCGGCACGGACCCGAGCGGAGGGCCGGTACGACTGGACATCAAAGAGGCCGCCGAACACGGCAGTGGTCCGCACGGGCTGTGTATCGGCGCCACGGGCTCGGGGAAATCGGAGTTCCTGCGCACGCTGGTGCTGGGCATGGCGGCCCTCCATTCGCCGGAGGACCTGAACCTGGTGCTGGTCGACTTCAAAGGCGGTGCAACATTTCTCGACTTCCAGCAGGCCCGGCATGTCAGTGCGGTTATCACGAACCTCGCTGAGGAGGCATCGCTGGTGGAACGGATGCGCGACGCGCTGGCCGGCGAGATGCGGCGGCGCCAGCAACAGCTGCGCGTTGTCGGGGTGCCCAGCATCGCCGCATATCGGCAGGCGCGAACCACGCAGCCGCAGCTACTGCCCCTGCCGGCGCTGCTGGTCATCGTCGACGAATTCTCCGAACTGCTCCACCAGCATCCCGATCTCCTCGACACCTTCGTCGGCATCGGCCGGTTGGGCCGTTCGCTGGGAATGCATCTCTTGCTGGCCAGCCAGCGGCTCGAGGAGGGCAGGCTCCGCGGTCTGGACTCGCACCTGTCCTACCGGGTGTGTCTCAAGACGATGTCGGCCGCCGAATCCCGGATCGTGCTGGGCACCAACGCCGCCCACGAACTGCCCAATATCCCCGGGATTGGACTTTTACGCACCGCCGACGGCGCGGTGCGGCAATTCCAGACGGCCTACGTCTCCGGGATGTGCCCTCCAGCCAGAACTGATTCCGGCGCGGTACTCGCGTTCACCGCCACGCCACTCGGTCGGGTTCGGGAAGCTGCCGATCCGGGTGGACACACCGTGCTGCAGACAATGCTGCAGCGCCTGTCCGGGCACGGCCCCGCGGCGCGACAGATATGGCTGGCGCCCCTGGGAGAATCCCCAACACTGGGATCACTGCTTGACGCCGACGACGCCGGTCTGACTGTTCCAATCGGCATCGTGGATCGGCCTTTCGAGCAGCGTCGAACCACCTTGTCGATCCGGTTGGACGGCGCCGCCGGACATGTCGCCGTCGTGGGCGCCCCGCTGTCGGGCAAATCGACCGCGCTGTATACCCTCATCGCCGCGCTGAGCGCCACCCACGATGCGACCCGTGTTGTGTTCTACTGCTTGGACTTCGGTGGCGGGGCGCTCTCGGCGATCCGAACCCTGCCGCACGTCGGCGCTGTCGCCGGCGTTGGGCAACCGGACCTGGTCCGGCGGGTGGTCGCCGAGATGGAAGCCGTGCTGGCGCGGCGCGAAGGCCAGCGAGCCGGCCGCATCGCCGACGACGAACGCCCGACCCCAGACGTCTTCCTGGTGATCGACGGATGGTCCGCCCTGTGCGGCGAATTCGAGGTGGAGGCCAGGATTGTCGCGCTGGCCGCCCGTGGCCTGTCCTTTGGTGTGCACGTGATGTTGGCCGCGTCGCGGTGGGCCGAGGTGCGGCCCGCCTTGCGGGACCTGATCGGCAGCCGTATCGAGCTGAGGCTGGGGGATCCGGCCGAATCCGAACTGGATCGCCGCCAGGCCCAGCGGGTGCCACAGGGCCGGCCCGGACGTGGGCTGACCCACGACGGCATGCACATGCTGCTGGCCCGCCCGCACGGCTGGGAACCGATGCACCACCCCGACGGTGCCGTGGCACCACCGATCCGGCTGCTGCCACCCCTCGTAGCCCGGGACGACCTGGTCGCCAACGCCGATGACCTGCCGGTTCTGGGCATCGACGAACGCGGACTCGAGGCTGTCCCTATCGATTTCGGCCGCCAACCGCACCTACTGATCCTGGGCGGCAGCGAGTGCGGCAAGACTTCCGCGCTGCGAACGTTGTGCCGGGAGCTGGTGCGGGTCCACCCAGCCGAGCAGGCTCAGTTACTGGTGGTTGACTACCGGCGCGGCCTGCTGGACGTCGTACCGACTGAACATTTGGCCGGTTACGCGATGTCGCGGCCCGCGTTGACAACGCTGTTGCCGAACCTGATTGACCAGCTGGCGAGACGGATGCCCGGTGCCGACCTCGGCCCGCACCAGCTGCGGACCGGGGTGTGGTGGTGCGGCCCGCAGTTGTACGTGGTGGTCGATGACCACGACCTGGTGGCCGCCGGCACCGGGAATCCGCTGACACCACTGCTGGAATTTCTGCCGCACGCCGGCGACCTCGGGCTGCACCTGATCGTCGCCTGTCGCGGCGGGGGAGCGGGCCGGTCGATGTACGAACCAATGCTGACCGCGCTGACCGATCTGGGCGCGATGACGCTGATGATGAGCGGCGTGGCCGCCAGCGCTGCGGACGCCCCGTGGGGCGTGGTTCGCGCGACACCGCTGCCGCCCGGGCGCGGCACCCTGATGACCCGGTCCGATGGCGAGCGGCTTATTCAGGTGGCTTGGGAGCCGTGAGCGTCGGGCATCGTGCGGTGATCGAGGCTGGTCCCGCGACTATCCGCCGATTGTGTTGCGGCGGGGCTGAATCGGCTGATGCCGCGGCAGCACTGGAGTGGATCGATGAGCCGGTTGGGCTGGTCGACGGGCAACCGGTCGCGGTGCCCAAGCTGTTGCGCGAGGTGCTGAACTGCGCGCTGCCTGGTGAGTCGGTCGAGCTCATCCACCCGTCGTGGTGGCCGGTCCGCCGGGTGCAGCTGCTCGCCGCAGCGGCGCAAGAGCTGGCCGGCGAGGTGGTCACCCGATCGCGAGCAACGGTGCTAGGCGGCGCATCCCACGCCGCGGTAGTCGTGGAGATCGCCGCCGGCCTGGTGGCCGTCACCGGCGTCGGTAGCGCTGACGTGGTCGCCGAGCCGCGCATCGGCTCCCCCGACGAGGTCGCCGACGCGGTGGGGCGCCGGATACGTGCGGTGGTGCGGGGTCATCCCGGAGCGGTCGTGATCGACGCACCGGCCGGGATCGGTGGGGCAGCGGCGCTGTCTGCGCTGATCGAGGAGCGGTTGTGGCCCGAGGTGCGGGCAACCGTGGTCGATCGGCTGCCGCCGATCCGCCGCACGGGTAATGCACCGGTCGCCGAACCGGCCCCCGCTGCTCGCCGCCGGCGACTGGCCCCGGCCGCCCTGGTCGGCGCTGTGGTGGCGCTGGGCCTTCTGGCACGTCATGACGCTCGTTCGGACACCGAGAATCCCGTGACCTACCTAGTGGAAGGCCATGTAGCGGTACAGATTCCGAATGGGTGGTCGACGCGACGGGTGGCAGATGGGCCAGGATCGGCGCGGGTGGAGGCGATGTCTCCCGACGACCCGCAGCTGGTGCTGCACGTGACCCAAGCGCCGGCCGCCGGCGACACCCTGGCCGCCATCGCAGAGCCGCTGCAGCGAGCACTGCAACGTGCTGACGCCGAAACGCCCGGAGTGTTCGTCGGTTTCGACCCGGCCGGCACCAGCGCGGGACGGCCCGCGGTGACCTATCGGGAGGTTCGCGACGGCCACCACGTCGACTGGGCGGTCATGGTCGACCGCGCGGTGCGTATCGGTATCGGGTGCCAGAGCGGACTGGTAGGCGAGAAAGCGCTGCGCCCGGTGTGTGAGCAGGCGGTGCGCTCCGCCCACGCCGTCAGCTGAAGGTCTGTGTCATAGCGGAGGGGCTTTTCGCCACTGGCTGGGCGAAACGCCGTGCGTTTGGCGGAACTGCCTGGTGAAATAGGCCGCATCCGGTAGTCCGACTCGGTGCCCGATTTCGGTGATCGACAACCGGGTATCGATCAGCAGGCGGCGGGCTTCGCCCATTCGACGTTGGGTGATCCACTCCAGCACCGTGCGGCCGGTACGGCGGCGCACGACTGTGGTCAGGTGCCCCGGCGAGACCGAAATCTCACGCGCGACTTCGCGTAGCGACAGTGGCTCGGTATAGCGCCGGTCGATGGTTGCGAATACCTCGGCCAGCAGCGGTTCGTCTTCCTGGCGCAGGCCGCCGACGGTGTCGGAGGCGAGTCGGCTGAGCTTGACCAGCAGCAGGGTCAGCAGAGCCGACACCGCTTCGCGGTCACCGTCCTGTCGTTGCGCGAGTTCGTATTTCATTGATTTGAGGATGCGGAAGAACGCCGGACGATCGGCGACGGGCAACTCCACGCGCAGCAGACCGTCTTCGCGCTCATGCAGGAACAGGCACAGCAGGGGATGCGACCGCCAGGAGAGCCATGGGGAGGCGCCGTCGTCGCCGATCGCAGCCGGATCGAAGAACACCGCGACACCGTCGTCGGTGCACTCCACGCCCTCTGGGCCGACGGTGGCGCCCATCGCCACCACGTAGACCACCCCGGTCGCCCGGTCGCACCATATGGCCGGGAAGTTGTGGATCTGACCGTGCTCGGACAGCCTTTCCTGTCCGACCCGGGCCACCACTACCGGGGGCAGGTGGGGATCGATCGGATAGTCGTAGACCTTTACCCCGGCGCGCTGACGCACCAAGCGGGCTGTGGGAAGCATGGCGCCGACGATAGTCCAAACCTGCGAAAAAACGTCCTAATCTCACAGATAAATGACGGTTAGCTTTAAGGGGTGCTGAACGAGATGCGCTGTCATGGCGTTGTATTCGCATCTCGTTGTGTGCCCGGCGTTAGGAAACCCTTGCGCTGCCTGAGAGATCCTTGTGGTTAGCCTCGCCTTTCCTGGAGCGCTCCAGCTAACACCGAAACCACCTTTGACCGTCGCAACAACCTTGAGGAGATATCCCTTGCGCGCAACAATTCGCCCCTACGCGACAGTTGGTGTCGCGATTGCGGGTGCCGGTCTGATCGCGGCGTCCCCGGTCGTCATGCCGCTGCCTGAGGTCGGCGCGATGCGCGGTGTGGCGTTGACCGCGAGCAGCGCGTGGGATGAGGTGTTCAACGCGGCCTCGCAGAACGTGACGCAGATGCTCAACAACTACTACCTAGCGCCGGGGATTGCGTTTCAGCAGTTCATCGCCAACCAGATGCACTATGCCCAGCAGTTGATGGATGACCCGGCGAACATCACCGCGGTCACCGAGCAGATGCGCCACAATCTCGATGGGTTTTTGACCGGGTACACGCTGTCTAACGCCAGCACGCAGACCCTGGAAATGGTCATGAGCCACACCCTGGCCGCCGGTGATGCGTCGACGTTCTCGTTTGGCTGGTATGACCTGTTCGCTGGGCCGCTGGCCTCGCTGGCGGGTGGGATGTTCCCGGCGGAGATGGTCCCGATCATCCACTTGCTGTCCTCGCCGCTGAGTGGGTTGATCATGGGGTCGGTGGGGCCGTGGATCGCGCCGTGGGTGGGTCTGCTCAACAGCATCGGTGACGGCGACAATCTCGGTGACACCCTGGCCAACGTTTTCGGTGCGGCCCTCAACGGTGCCACCTTGAACCTGGACAGCCTGCTGCCGATGATCAACTCCGTTGCCGGCGACTTCCTGCCGGCCGGTGCCAGCATCGGCCATCTGGATATCGCGTTCGGTGGGTGGCTGACCGCCGGTCATGTGGCCATCGACCCCTATCAGGTGTTGGGTGCCAACGGTGAGGTGGTGGCCGAGACGCCCGCGGTGGGTGGCTCGATCCTCAACAGTGTCGGCTTGACGCTCAACGGGATTCCGGTGCTGGGATCCCTGGAGATCGGCAGCAATGCGGTCGGTCCGTTCGCGGCGATGCAGGCTCTGGGGCAGACCGTTGGTGCGTTGCTGGGTTCGGGTTGGGACGGCAAGGGTGCGGTGCCGGTGACCCCGCCGCTGGCCGGTGTCGACTTGCCGGTGATCAACGATTTCGACGATGGCGGTGCCGGTGGTGCCGCGGCTAGCGACTGGTTCGCCGACTTGCTGGGTCTGTAACCCCCGCCTGGCGTCAATCCCCCTAAAACCCTTCCCAAACCAGACTTTTCGCACGAGAGGTATTCACACATGAGTTACCGCAACCGCATGATCGGTACCGGCAGCGCCGTGGCGGCGTTTCTGGCCTTCGGTATGACGCCGCTGGCACCGGCGCCGGCCGCGCAGGCTGATTTCTTCGAGGATCTGTTCAGTTTCGACTGGGCGGTCCCAGTCGCCGACGTCGACGTCTCTGGGTCGGCAAACGCCTTCGATCTCGGTGACATGTCCGCTGCGTTCAGTGATTTCAACATGGCCACGCTGTTTGACCAGATGTTCTACAGCCCGTTGCACATGCTGACGGAGTTCTGGATCAACAACCCGCTCGGTGAGATGGTCAACGGTGCCATCAACACGATTTCGGGGCAGTACTTGATCGGTGACGGTCTCGACGGGACCGCCGAGAACCCCGATGGTGGCCATGGTGGCCTGTGGTTCGGCGATGGTGGTGCGGGTTGGACCAGCGAAGTGGACGGGGTGGCCGGCGGCAACGGCGGTAACGCCCTGGGCTTCGGCAACGGCGGTGATGGCGGTGACGGTGGTGCGGGTGCCGCTGGTGGCAACGGTGGTATCGGCGGCGTCTGGATGGGCCACGGCGGCGACGGCGGAGCCGGCGGCATCGCGACTGTGGCAGGCGGTTTCGGTGGCACCGGCGGCGATGGCGGTGCGGCGATGGCGTGGATGTTCGGCAACGGCGGGGCTGGCGGAGCCGGCGCCGCCGGCATGGATGGCACCCAGAACGGCAGCGGTACGGGCATGAGCGGGGGCCAAGGCGGCAACGGTGGTGCCGGCGGGGTCAGCGGATACCTGCTTGGCAACGGCGGCAAGGGTGGTGGCGGCGGCGCGGCCGGCGACGGTGGCGCCGGCACCAACGATGGCACGAACGGACTGGCCGGTGGCGTCGGTGGCCGCGGCGGCGTGGGCGGCCTCGGTGGTGCCCGCGGTTCCATGTTCTACGGCGCCCCGCTCTATGGCAGTGCCGGCCAGGCCGGCGACGGTGGCGACGGCGGCAACGGCGGCGCCGGTGGCGAAGCAGTCAAGGACGCCAACGGCCACTACATCGGCAACGGCGCCGAGGGCGGCATCGGCGGTGACGGCGGCGCCGGCTACGCCGGCGGCAACGGCGGCAACAGCGGCAACGGCGGCTCCGGCATCAACGGCGGCAACGCCGGCGGTTGGGGCGGCAGCGGCGGATACGGCCTGGGCAATTCCGCCACCACCGACGGCGCCACCGGTATCGGCGGGCACGGCGGCAACGGCGGTGTCGGCGGTAACGCCACCGGCGCGGTCGGGGTGACCGGCACCGCCGGCAACGGCGGTTCCGGGGGCCAAGGCGGCTACGGCGGTGACCTGGAAGGCGGGCGCGGCGGAGACGCCGGCCAGGCCGGGGCCGGCGGCAACGGTGCCACCACCGACAACACCATCCAGACAATTGGCGGCCGGGGTGGCTATGGCGGCGGCGGCGGCAACGGTTACACCACCGGTGCCAGCACCGACGGCGGCGCCGGCGGCACCGGCACCTACAAGGGCGGTGACGGCGGCGGTGGCGGCAACGGCGCCAACGGGATCAACGGCGGGGCTGGCGGCAATGGGGCCGACGGCGGCGTTGCCACCGGATGGAAGGACGCCGACGGCACCATCTGGAGTATCGGCGGCAACGGTGGGGCCGGCGGTAGCGGAGGTCAGACCAACACCAACATGCTCACCGGTGGCACCGGCGCCGGCGGTGTGGGCGGCCAAGGCGGTAACGGTGCCAACGGCGCGACCGGCCCCGGCGTGGTCAGCGTCGGCGGCAACGGCGGCTGGGGCGGTAGCGGCGGCGCAGGCAACGGCGCTCCGGGCGGTGCTGGCGGTGCCGGCGGCGACGGCGGGAATGGCACCGCCTCGGGCGGCAACGGTGGCGGTGGCGGCAACGGCTCAAGTTCGGACACCGTCTCGGGAGCCGGCGGCAAGGGCGGTAACGGTGGCAACAGCGGCGGCGTACAAACCCCGATCAACACACTGGGCATCGGGCCCAGTCACGGCGGTATCGGCGGTTCCGGGGGCGCGGCAGGCGGTAGCGGCAGCACCGCGGGCGTCGGTGGCGCCGGCGGCAACGGTGGCAACGGGGCCGGCAGCGTCAACGGCGGCAATGGCGGCGAGGGCGGCCAGGGCGGCCGGGGCGGTTACGGCGCCGCAGGATCGACCGGCAACAACCCGCTTACCGGAGCGCCCGGCAAGACGGCCGGCGGCGACGGCGGCAACGGGTCCACCGGCGCTGTCGGCGGCAAGGGCGGCAACGGCGGCACCTCGCAGAACGGCACCGGCGGTAACGCCGGCAACGGCGGGCGTGGCGGTGACGGTGGCGGAGGCGGTGCTGGCGGTGCCGGTGGCGTCAACCCGGACACCGGCGCGGGCCTGGCCGGCGGTAACGGCGGTAACGGCGGTAACGGCGCGGCCGGTGGCGCGGCGGGCACGGCCGGGCAGGGCGGGGCTGGTAACGGCAACGCAGGCACGGTGGGTGCAGGCGGTGCCGGCGGTGCGGCCGGTGCCGGTGGCGCCGGTGGCGCCGGAGACCCCGTTGGTGCTGACGGCAACGCCGGCAACGCGGGCAACCCCGGCTAGCCAGTACTCCCTCGACACGGTCGCCGGGTCCCTACATGGGGCCCGGCGACCGTGCCATTTGCGGGCCACTTGTGCGGCGAGCGTGTGCAGAACCGTGCCTGTGCACACGCTCGCCGTGGTCCGGGCGAGTGGTTAGAGCAGCGCCCCGACCAGCATGAGCGGGGCGAGTCCGACCAGGGCTGCCAGTGGTTCGCCGATCGCGTCGAGTGGGTTGCCGGCGGCCATCTCGGTGTTGAAGAGCTCCACGGCCAGCGGCGGCAGGGTGAACAGCAGCGCACTGGCCATGTCGACCGCAGGGAGGCCGGTGTGGGTGAACGACAACTCCCCGAAGCCCTGGGTGAACCAGTTCGCGGCGCCGGCGAGGAACGTCGAGAGGTAGTTCGAGATCTCGTCCGGTGAGCCGTCGAGGTTGAACGCGGCTATCGCGGAATTGATGATCGGATCGAGTACGTAGTCCATCGTCTGGGGCGAGATCAGTTGGTAATTGGTCGGATCCATCAGGGTTTTGAACGCGTCCTGGACGCCTTGTTGTAAGCCATTCAGCAGGGCGTCGGGAACTTGGTCCAAGACACTTTGGGGCGGCAGGAACCCCATGGGTGTGGGCACATCGGCGGGCCCCGGCGACCAGCCGTTGTCGATGCTGCCGTACCCCAGATTGACCAACACCGACAGGCTCGGCTGCAGCAGATCCGCCAGGGGATTGCCGACGAACGGAACCAACCGCAGCGGGTCCAGCAACGGCAGGCTGGGCGACTCGATCATGAAGTAGTTGGTCAGCGAGTCGGCCGTCGACGTCGGGAGTTGGATCGCGTTGGCGACCTGATCCGGCGTCAGCCCCAGGTACGCGATGTGGTTGAAGACGATGCCGAGGTAGGCGTTGAGATCGGACAGCAAGTTGCTCGGGTACTTCGGGAAGTCGGCGAAGCCGTCGTACTCGTAGGTGTAGATATCGGTCGGGGAGATATCCGACGGTGTCGCACCGCTGAAAGTAAGTCCCAGGCTGGTGGCGTCGGGGGTGTTGCCGTCCGGGACCGCGAAGCGTTCCAGCAGGCCGCCGTTGGGATTGCTGGGGTCGCCCAGCAGCACGAAGTGCACGTCGTTGGGGTCCACCCCCTCGGCCGCCAGCCGCGACATCAGCAGTGAGTCGATCGTGGAACTCTGCGAATAGCCGCTGACCACAACGGGATTGTCGTGACTGACTGCGCCGGCGGCGATCTGCGCTTTGATCGCGTCCAGGATGATCTGCTGGCCGTGGGCCGTCGAGTTGTCGAACGTCATGCTGAACGGGCCGGTGAACGGATACAGCGACTCCGGTGTGGTCACCGGCAGGAGGTCACCGGTGAACCCATGCGGTTGCAGATACAACCTGTCGAACGCGTTGAGCCAACCCTGGCTGGGGGTTGCGACGAAGCTGGCGCCCATGATCAGCGCGGTGCCGTCCCCGAGCGAGGATTCAGCGCCGGCCAATAGCACCTGCGCGTGTGCTGCCGCTGGCTGCACCGGCGGAACGACCGGCACGCCGGCGCCGGCGATGGCCAGTCCAGCGGTGAGGTAGCCCAGGGCACGCTGCATTTCCCCTCCTACATGCAGTCGACGGGCCGCATGCATCAGTCAGCTCAAGACTTACGGTCCTCGTTCTGCATTTATGTCATCCAGTCGGCGGCCCTGGACGGGGAATGCGCAGAAAGCTCGATGGAACCGAACCCGCGCGGCAACAGTCGAACTACATATCAGCGCGACTCGATCGCGCCCGCCGACGGCAGGAGACGATGTGACCACACCCGCAGCCACCAGCACACTCAGCGCCGACTTCGACGTCATGCGCGCCGTCGCGGCGGCCACCGACGCCCGTAACGAGGAGATCCGGGGGATGCTGCAGGCCTTTGTCGGCAAGATGCGGGCGGTGCCGCCGTCGGTGTGGTCGGGCCTGGCGGCCGCCCGGTTCCAGGATGTCGTGGACCGCTGGAACGCCGAATCGGTGAAGCTGCACCACGCGCTGGCGCGGATCGCCGAGACCATCCGCCACAACGAGCGGGCGCTGCGCGAGGTCGCCCAGGCCCACTCCCACCACATCGCCGCCGCCGGCGACGGCATCTGAGCGGGCCGGACATGGACGCCGCACTGTCGTACAACTTCGACGAGATCGAATATGCCGTCCGCCAAGAGATCCACTCCACGGCCGCCCGGCTCAACGGGTCACTAGAGGAGCTGCGGTCGCAGATCGCACCCCTGCAGCAGGTCTGGACGCGGGAGGCAGCCGACGCCTACCACGCTGAACAGCTGCGATGGCAACACGCCGTCAGCGCGCTGAACCAGATCCTGTTCGACCTGGGCGGCGCCGTGCGCGACGGTGCCGCCGACGTCGCCGACGCCGATCGTCGCGCCGCGGGAGCTTGGGGGAGGTAGGAGAGGCCACCCCCGAACACGGTGTGGCCCCGACGGAGGAGAGCCGACGGGGCCACGCCGGCTCAAACGCCGTCGATGACCGTTTTGACCCGCCCCGATCCCCGCCGGTAAGCTGCACCGTTGGCGTGCAGTGCCTCCTGGCACAGCGGGTCCTCGGGTCACTGTCGGTCGCCGAGAACCAACGTGTCGCCGCCAGACCGGCACCCGGCTCGCACCGGGATCCGCTAGAACCGGGAAACCCCGGCTCGAGTTAAAAGAAGAGGTAAGCGCTGTGCCCACCTACGCGCCGAAGGCGGGTGACACCACACGTTCGTGGTATGTCATCGACGCCACCGACGTGGTGCTCGGCCGGCTCGCCGTTGCGGCAGCAACCCTGCTGCGCGGCAAGCACAAGCCGACATTCGCGCCGAACGTTGACGGCGGTGACTTCGTCATCATCATCAACGCCGACAAGGTCGCCATCAGCGGCGACAAATTGCAGAAGAAAATGGCTTACCGCCACTCGGGCTACCCGGGCGGACTGCGCAAGCGCAGCATCGGTGAGCTGATGGAGACCCGTCCCGACCGCGTCGTGGAGAAGGCGATCCTCGGGATGATCCCGCACAACAAGCTGGGGCGTCAGATTCAGCGCAAGCTGCACGTCTACGCCGGCCCGGTGCACCCGCACACCGCCCAGCAGCCGATCCCGTTCGAAATCAAGCAGGTGGCGCAATGACCGAGACTGCATTTGAAGGTACTGAGGCCATCGACGAGACCGCCGAGGCCGCCGAGGCCCCCGTGGTTGACGAGACCGTAGAGGTGTACGAAGAGGTCGCGCCGGCTTACGAGCCGCACGACCTGGGTCGTCCCATCCAGACCGTCGGCCGCCGCAAGGAGGCCGTGGTGCGTGTGCGCCTGGTGCCCGGCACCGGCAAGTTCAACCTGGACGGGCGCACCCTGGAGGCCTACTTCCCCAACAAGGTGCACCAGCAGCTGATCAAGGCCCCGCTGGTCACCGTGGACCGGGTGGACAGCTTCGACGTCTACGCCCACCTCGACGGCGGCGGCCCCTCCGGCCAGGCCGGTGCGCTGCGGCTGGCTCTGGCCCGCGCGCTGATCATCGTCCAGCCCGAAGACCGTCCGGCGCTGAAGAAGGCCGGCTTCCTGACTCGTGACCCCCGGGCCACCGAGCGCAAGAAGTACGGTCTCAAGAAGGCCCGTAAGGCTCCGCAGTACAGCAAGCGCTGATCTGCGATTGCACTTTGGCAGCGAGTTGGGGGTGCCTTCCGCACGCGGAAGGTGCCCCCGGCTTGCGTTTGAGGGTGCGTGTTTCCTTCTCTGATACCGGCGTGTCGGGTCGGGGATACGCGCGCTCGCGGCGATAAAGGATAGTTATGGGTCGACTTTTCGGCACCGACGGCGTTCGCGGGGTTGCCAACCGCGAGCTGACTGCCGAGCTGGCGGTCGCGCTGGGCGGCGCGGCGGCGCAGCGGCTCTCCACCGGTACCGGACGCCGGGTTGCCGTCGTCGGCCGTGACCCGCGGGCCAGCGGCGAGATGCTGGAAGCGGCGGTCATCGCCGGGCTGACCAGCCAGGGCGTCCATGCGTTACGCGCCGGTGTGCTGCCGACCCCGGCAGTGGCCTATCTGACCAGCGCGTATGAAGCCGATTTCGGGGTGATGATCTCCGCCTCGCACAACCCGATGCCCGACAACGGCATCAAATTCTTCGGTCCCGGCGGACACAAGCTCGACGACGCGACCGAGGACCAGATCGAAGACCTGGTCGCCGCCGGACCGGGCTTGCGCCCGATCGGCGCCGAGCTGGGCCGGGTGGTGGACGCCAAGGATGCGCTGGACTGCTACCTGCGGCACCTGAGTGAGTCCAATCCCAGCCGGCTGGACGGCCTGACCGTCGTGGTGGACTGCGCTCATGGCGCAGCATCGGACGCGGCGCCGCGGGCCTACCGGGCAGCCGGGGCCACCGTGATCACCATCAACGCCGACCCCGACGGGCTCAACATCAACGAGGGGTGCGGCTCGACGCACCTGGAACCGTTGCGTGCCGCGGTGCGTCACCACGGCGCCGACCTGGGCCTGGCACACGACGGTGACGCCGACCGCTGCCTGGCCGTCGACGCTGACGGCAACGTCATCGACGGTGACGCCATCATGGTCGTGCTGGCCCTGGCCATGCGCGACGCCGGCGAACTGGCGGACGACACCCTGGTGGCGACTGTGATGAGCAATCTCGGTCTACACCTGGCCATGCGCGAGGCCGGGGTGACGGTGCACACCACCGACGTCGGCGACCGCTACGTCCTCGAACAGCTGCGTGCCGGCGGATTCACCCTCGGCGGCGAGCAGTCCGGCCACATCGTGCTGCCCCAGGTGGCCACCACCGGTGACGGCATCATGACCGGCCTGCGTCTGATGGCGCGCATGGCGCAGACCCGCACTCCGCTGGCCGGCCTGGCCTCGGCGATGCGCACGCTGCCGCAGGTGCTGATCAATGTCGAGGTCACGGACAAGGCTGAGGCGGTGGGCCGCCCGGCAGTGCGCGATGCGGTGCAGCGCGCCACCGACGAGCTCGGTGACACTGGGCGAATCCTGTTGCGCCCGTCGGGAACCGAGCAGCTCGTCCGGGTGATGGTGGAAGCCTCCGACGAGGAGACCGCGCGCCGGATCGCGGCCGACGTCGCCGACGCGGTACGCACCCGGAACTGAGTCCAGCCCGGCGAGTCTCGGGCAACCAACGGGAACCCCTCCCGCGCTGTCGGCGTCAAACCCGTATGGGACGACAACAGCTCTACCTCGACGCCTCCGCGCTGCGCTTGGTGGCGGACCACTTCGACGCGACCGCATCGGTCATTGATACGGCTTCCCGTAACCGGTTGGGCGGGTTGCTATTCGACGGTGTCACTGCCGGGCGCGACCATATCGGGGCAGGGGAGTCGCTGCGTCGTGCGCTACAGGCCTGGTTGCCCGAGTTGATGCGCTGGTCGCGGGCCAACACCGAGATCGCCACGGCACTGCGGGCCGCGCTGGCGCGTTACGGACAGGCCGAAGCCAGCGCTGCCGAACGGGTCGGTTGACGTGGCCCAGCGATACGACGTGTCCGCCCGGCTGGCCGAGGGGCGCGAGGCGGTCACGCACGCTCAGGCCTACGTGTCGGCCTGCGGGCGACGGGGATACCGGCATCCGGAGCTCACCGGCTACGACGGCCAGCTCGTCGACCGCTACGACAGCGAAGCCGGCCTGGACCTGCGATCACTCGAGACCGACTGTGCCGCACTGAATGCACTCGCCGACGCCGCCGACGACACAGTGCGTTCGCAACGACAGCAACTGGGCGAGCTGGCCAATGCCTGGCGGGGGCCGGGCGGCGACGCCGCCGCGGAATTCCTGCGTCAGCATTGTGAGGCCGGCGCGCAGCTGACCGCCCGGTTGCGCTCCGCGGCCGCGGGCTGTGGCGCGCTGCGTGATGAGCTGTGGCGGTTGGTCGACGTCAAGGTCGCCGCGATGGTGGCCGTCGATGAACGGGTGGGCGCGCGCCGGCCTTCCTGGCTGGCGGCAGCCCACGCGGTGAGCTCCGGCACCGACGAGGAGGATGCCGTCGAGGTGGTCGACAAGCAGGTAATGCCCTACGTGGACAACGATATTCGCGGCGAATGGGTGGCGGCCATCCGAACGGCGCAGGACGGGATTGCTGCGGCATTCGGCGCCGCGATTACGGCGGCCGAGCCTGGGGCGGGTGTGGTGTTCGCGCTTCCGGGGGATTTCGGACCGGTGCTTCGGCCCGAGGTGGCAATGCCTAACGTGCCTGTCCCGGTTGCGGCGATCGCCGGCCCGGTCGATGTTCCGTCGGCCCCGTCGGCCCCGACGGCCTCGGTGGCGCCGGATCCACCGGCACCGACAGTGCACACCCCGGCGCCCGCCGGCCCGCTCGATGACCAACCGGCTGATCTGGGGCTGCCGGGCGCGCTCGGCCTGCCCGGCGACCTGGGCTTGCCGTCGGCGGGATTACCGGGTGGCGCGGGCGGTGGGCTCGGCGGCCTCGCAGGCCTAGGCGGGCTGCTCCCGCGGCTTATCGAAGCGCTCGGCGACCCCGGCGCCGGCCAGGCGCTCGACGAGCCGTTCGACGATCACACCCGGGCCGACGCCGACCCCACAGACGCCGACGATCCCGAGCCGGAGTCCGAGCCGGAGTCCGAGCCGGAGACCGAACCGGCGGGGGAGGTCGCCGAGGAGTCTGACGCCGAGGAGCCGGCGGGGGACGCGGCGATCAGCGACGCCGCACCGGAGTTGCCACCGGTAGCCGCGGATTCTGAACCTATCGCCGACAGCGATAACACCGAGGCCGTCGAGCAGACCGACGTCAACCCGCCGAAGACTCCGTGCGAGACCGCGGCCGAGGAATTGCCGCAGGTGGGGGAGTGACGTCGTCGTGGCGGCTAGGTGCCCGGCGCGTCGTTCAGCTCGGGCGGACTCCCCACGACTGCAGTGTCGAGACGATCTTGGCGGCCGCCTCCAGCTCTTCCAGCGACAGTTCCCGGGTGGGTGTACGCCACTCGGCGAGGGTCGCCAGTTTGCCCTCGACGAAGTCCTGCTTGGACTGGCCGCGCTGGACCTTGCCGCTGGAGGTGGTCGGCAGTGACACGTGATGCACCAGCACTACCGCGTCGGCCGCGATCCCGTGATGGGTGGCGACCGCCAGCCGAATCGCCTCGATGACGGCGTCGAGGTCGGTCTCAGCGGCCCGCGCACTGTCCACTTCGTGGACGACGACAAGCTGTTCGAGGCCACCGGGCGGCGCGTCGGTGGCGAAGACCGCCCCGCGGCCCGAAACCAGTACCGAGTCGCATTGCTGCACGGTGAACTCAATGTCGTTGGGATAGTAGTTGTGACCATCGATGGTGATCAGGTCCTTGCATCGCCCGGTGGTGAAAATCTCACCCGCACATAGGAAACCGAGGTCTCCAGTGCGCAGGAACGGGCCGCGGGTCTCATCGCCCGGCTCGGCCAGCACCGCCCCGAACGTCGCCGCCGTCTCCTCCGGCCTGTTCCAATAGCCCAGCGCGACATTGGGTCCGGCAACCCAGATCTCGCCGACCTCGTTGGGCCCGCAGGGCTGGCGGGTCACCGGGTCGACGATCGCGATGTCGGCTTGTCGCGGCTGACCGCAGCCCACGAACGTCGCGGCGGCGGGGTCATCCGGTGCCACGTCGACGATGCGGTCCTGCTCCAGCGCGACCCGGTCGAGGTAGCGCACCCCGGGCACTCCGGCAGGCGATCCGGACGCCACACACAGGGTGGCCTCGGCCAACCCGTACACCGGATAGCACGACGAGAGCTGGAAACCCGCCGGTGCGAAGGCGTCGGCGAACGCCGCCAGCGATGTGGCGCGCACCGACTCGGCGCCGTTCATCGCTACGGTCATACAGGAAAGATCCAGTGCGGCACGCTCTTCGGCAGTGCTGGTCTCCACGCACCGGTCGTAGGCGAAGTTCGGTGCGGCGGTGATCACCCCGCGATGCGCCGACACCAGTTCCAGCCAGCGCATCGGCCGTTTGATGAACGCCGTCGGCGACATCAGCGCCGTGCTGGCCCCGATGTAGATCATGGACAAGATCCCGCCGATCAAACCCAGGTCGTGGTGCGGTGGCAACCAGAACACGCCTTTGGCGTTCTCGTCGCCGTTCCACGACTGACGGATGGCATCGCAGTTGTGCAGGATGTTGCCGTGGCTCAGCAGCACGCCCTTGGGGGAGCGGGTCGACCCCGACGTGTACTGGATGGCGGCCGGGGAGTTGATATCGATATCGGGGGCGACCCAGGTGTCGGGGTCGGCGCCGGCATCGGTGAAGAACCATTGCTCGGGTTCCCCGGGAATCCCGGCGACCGCGGCCCGGGTGTCCTGGCTCTTCTCGGTGGCGGTGAGCGCGAACCGAGCCTGGGCGTCGGGGACGACGACCTGAAGGCGCGGCGCCAGTTTCTGGTGCACCGGCACTGCCACGGCGCCCGCGTACAGGCAGCCGAAGAACCCGGCGATGAAGTCCAGGCCCGGCCGCACCAGCACCAGCACCCGTTCGCCGGT
This sequence comes from Mycolicibacter sp. MU0102, assembly GCF_963378105.1. Taxonomy (NCBI): domain Bacteria; kingdom Bacillati; phylum Actinomycetota; class Actinomycetes; order Mycobacteriales; family Mycobacteriaceae; genus Mycobacterium; species Mycobacterium holstebronense. The sequence goes on along the minus strand of NZ_OY726398.1, from coordinate 3,625,731 downwards.
GACGTCGTAGCGCTGCAGATTCGCCGCGATCGCGCGTGCGCGGCGGTCCAGCTCTTTGAACGTCAGCTCGCTACGGCCTTCGTCGTCGCCGTTGTAGGAGAAGCTGAATGCGACCTTGTCACCGAACCGCTCGGCTTGCCGACGCAGCAGCTCTACCAGGGTTTCTGCAATGGGGGTTGTCACGGTGGGCGTGAATTCCATGGGCCCATCTTGGCGTGCGGGGTGTTCTGGACCACACCCGGCCCCCGCGCGCAGAGTCAGGACGGCAGCAGGGCGCGCAGCTCTTCGACGTAGCGCAGCGCTTCGTCGGGCCCGGTGGCCAGCGGGCCGACCAGCAGCGTGGTCACGCCGGCCTCGGCGTAGGCGGTCAGCCGTTCGGCTACTAGGCCCCGCGGCCCGACCAACGACGTGTTGCGCACCAGCTCGTCGGGCACCGCGTCGATCGCCTCGGTCTTGCGTCCAGACAGGTAAAGCTCCTGGATGCGATCGGCGACGTCGCCGAAGCCGTAGCGGGTGGCCAGGTTGTGATAGAAGTTGCGACCTTTGGCGCCCATTCCACCGATGTAGAGCGCCAGCTGCGGTTTCACCCATGCCAGCCGGTCCTCGACGTCGTCGCCGATGGCCAGCGACGCCCCCACGATGACGTCGAGCGGGCCCAGCGCCGGATCACGTTTGGCTGCACCGGCTTTCAGGGATTCTCCCCACACGTCATTGGCCCGTTCCGGGTAGAAGAACACCGGCTGCCAACCGTCGGCGATCTCGGCGGTCAGTTCGACGTTCTTGGGCCCCAACGCGGCGATCGAGATCGGGATCCGCTCGCGCACCGGGTGGTTGATCAACTGCAATGACTTGCCCAGTCCGGTTCCGCGGTCCGCTGGAAGGGGCAATTGGTAGTGCTTCCCGTGGTAGTTGAGGCGTTCGCGGCGCCACACCGCCCGGCAGATCTCCACGACCTCGCGCGTACGGCCCAGGGGTGCGTCGAATGGCACTCCGTGGAAGCCCTCCACCACTTGCGGGCCCGAGGTGCCCAGCCCCAAAGCGAACCGGCCGTCGGAAACGTAGTCCAAGCCGGCGGCCGTCATCGCCAGCAAGGCGGGCGTTCGGGTGTAGATGGGCAGAACTCCGGTGAGGAGCTCGACTCGCGAAGTCTTGGCCGCCAGGTAGCCCAGCTGGCTTATGGCGTCGAACGAGTAGGCCTCGGCGACCGAGACCACGTCGATCCCGGCTCGCTCCAGCGCGACAACCTGCGCTACCGCTTCCTTGAACCCACCCGCATAGGCCAGCTGTACACCGATCCGCACTTAACAGACATACCACGGCACTCCCTACTACGAGCTACTGCGACAGTGCGGTGCCCAACCCCGGCACCTGCGGTGCCGCCGGCCCCTGAACAACTCCGGCAGCTAGTGCAGCGCTTCGCGGTGGTCGGCTCCGTACAACGGCCCGGCGACCGTCGTTTGTGGGACTGTCCACCGATTTGCCCATAGTACAGCTATCGGGCCCGTTGTGGGCGTGTGTCCTGCCCGGAACAGGACGACCGTCCACTCTCAGGCGAAAATTATGCAGGATCACGAGGTATTTGAAAGTTAACGCCTGTGAGCTTTGGAAACTGGCGAAAATTATTTGACGAAGATGCTTGTGTCTTAAGTTACTCACGGTTAGTGTTTTGTCTCACATCAGTGAATAAGTGTGAATCCAGGAGCAACACGGCAGCGCCACAGCTTCTCCAGGCGTTTGCCGAGGGCGGCACCTCACAAAAGGAGATGGCTGTGCAGAAAACCCTTCGCCCCTACGCCACGGCGGGTATCGCGATCGTGGGCGCCACCCTGATCACCGTCCCGCCGGCGGTCGCGTCGTTGCCCGACATACCCAAGGCCCACGACGTCGCACTCACCAGCTTCCTGACCGACGCGATGGCGCCGTGGATCGAGCAGTACAACATCGCGGCCGAGAACTCCACGGTGCTCGCCAACAACTTCAACCTGGCTCCGTTCGTGGCGTTCCAGCAGTTCATCGCCAACCAGTACTCCTACTTCCAGGAGATCCTCAACGACCCGTCGAAGATCCCCGACGTGGTCAACGAGATGCAGGTGCACCTGCGTGCGGTGAACGACGCCTACACCATGCTCGGCATCGCCGCGGATGACCCGACCGCAGCCACCACGATTCTGCACACCCTCAGTGGGGGTGCCGATCTCTCCACCTTCACCCTCGGCCACTCCCTGCTGTTCGGACTCCTGCCGCAGCTGTTGCCGGCCTTCCTGCCTCCCGGTACCGACGTCGAACCGATAAACGCGATCATCAACTTCATCTCGTCACCGATGAGCGGCATGATCATGGGCATGATCGGGCCGGGGATTAGTCCCTGGATCGCGCTGATGAACAGCATCAACGACGGCGACGGCCTGAACGAGATCCTGGCCAACATGACCGGCGCCTTCTTCAACGGCGCCACCCTCGACCTCGGCTTCATCCTGCCGCTGCTTGACGGTGTGGTGCCGCCGGGAACCCTCTCCCATCTGGATTTCGCGTTCGGTGGCCTGCTGACTCCCGGCTCGGTGGCCAACGCGGCGTACACGACTTATGACGCCTCCGGAAACATCGTTTCCGAGGTGCCCGCGGTCGGCGGTTCGATCTTTAACAGCGTCGGCCTCGCTATCGACGCGTCGGGCTTTCTCGGGGTACCGCTCACACTCACCGTTGAAAGCCACGGGGTCGGCCCGATCGGCGCCATCATGGGCTGGGAGCAGACCATCACCGGTTTGCTGGGCGGGGCTGCGTGGAACTGGGACGGCAAGAACCCTGGCCAACCGCCCGTGGAGCCGCCGCTGTCCGGCTTCTCTTTCCCCGTCGTCCCCTCTGACTTCTTCGATGACGGCGGTGCCGGCTCGAGCGTGGGGGATGCGGCCGATTGGACGAGCCTCCTGGACGCCCTGGGCCTCTAAATCCGTATAGCCCGCTCATCGCATGACCCGAACTGAGAAGTCACAACCGCTCAACAGGACTGTTCACACGAGAGGTGTTCGAAAATGAATCGTCGTCACACCAGCAGCCAGCGTGGCACTCAGCCCGGGAGTGGCCCGCGGCGCCGCAACCGGGTGGCCGGCGCCGGCAGCGCCGTCGCCGCGTTCTTGGCGTTCGGCATGGCGCCGTTGGCGTCCGCGCCGCCGGCGCAGGCCGACATCGATGATCTGTTCAACTTCGATTGGCTCTCCGACATGTTCCCCCAGTCGGATGCCGCGCCGGCGGACTTCAGCTTCAACTTCGAACCCTTGCCCGCGGCGGACTTCGGCACGGACCTGCTCACCAACTTCTTCTACAACCCGATCCATATGGTTATGGAGTTCTGGATCAATAACCCGTTGGGCGAGTTGGTCAACGGTGCCATCAACGACATCTCCGGGCTGTACCTGATCGGTGACGGTGCCGACGGAACCGCGCTCAACCCCGATGGCGGTGACGGTGGCTTATGGTTCGGCGACGGTGGCGCCGGCTGGAGCAGCGACGCGGCCGGTGTTGCCGGCGGCGACGGCGGCAGCGCCCTCGGCTGGATTGGTAACGGCGGCGACGGCGGAGCCGGCGGCGCCGGCGCGGCCGGCGGTGACGGCGGCGCGGGTGGCTGGTTCATGGGCCTCGGCGGTAACGGTGGTGCCGGCGGCGACGCCATCACGGCCGGCTTCTCGGGCGGCGCGGGTGGTGACGGCGGTGCCGCGGTGGCATGGTTCTTCGGCTCGGGCGGTAACGGCGGTGTCGGTGGTGACGGTGCTAACGGCGCGGCCGGCACCTTTGCCAACGGCGGCGTCGGCAATGGCGGCGTTGGCGGCAACGCCGGCGCCGGCGGTGATGGCGGCCGCAGCGGCTACACCTTCGGCGCCGGCGGCAACGGCGGCGCGGCCGGCGCCGCCGGTAACGGCGGCGCGGCCGCTGCCGGTGACGCCACCCACCTCAACGGCGGGATCGGTGGCGCAGGTGGCGCCGGCGCCGCTGGCGGTGTCGGCGGTGAGAAGTTCAACGGCCCCCTCGGCGGGGCCGGACAGCTCGGTGCCAGCTCGGCCGGTGGTGTTGGTGGCGCTGGCGGCGACGCCGCCAAGGACGGCGGGGGCAAGTTCCTCGGCAACGGCGGTGCTGGTGGGTCTGGCGGTCAAGGCGGTGGCCTGACCTATGGCGCCAAGCAGGGCACCGGAGCGGACGGCGGTGCCGGCGGTGCCGGCGGTGCCGGCATCAACGGCGGTATTGGCGGCAGCGGCGGTGCCGGCGGTGGTGGCTTCGGGACCGGCACCGGGGGAGCCGGTGGCAACGGCGGTGCCGGCGGTGCCGCCACCGGTTCCGCACTGGCTGCGGGCGTCGGCGGGGCTGGAGGTCAGGGCGGTCAGGGCGGCGGCGGCAACGGCACCGGGGCGGCCGGTGCCGGCGGTAACGGCGGTGCCGGCGGTGCCGGCGCAACCAACGATGCCACTGTGAAGACCACCGGTGGAGCGGGCGGAGCCGGCGGTGGCGGCGGGTTCGGCAGCAAGGGCCTCGGCGGTCAGTCCGGTAACGGTGGTGCAGGTGGTAGCGGCACCTTCGCCGGCGGTAACGGCGGCAACGGTGCTGCCGGGGCGTACGCAGGCGGTAACGGCGGTGCTGGTGGTGCCGGCGGCAACGCCACCGGCTGGAACAACGGGGCCGGTGTCTACAGCCGGGGCGGCAACGGCGGCTCGGGTGGCTATGGCGGCGGCGGGTCCGGACTCCTGGGCTTCGCCGGTGGTAACGGCGGTGCCGGCGGTGCCGGCGGTGCCGGCGCGACCACCGGCGTCAGCGTGGGCGGCAACGGTGGTGCCGGTGGTGCCGGTGGTGCCGGCGGAGCCGGACTGACCGGCGGCACGACGAATGGCGGTAACGGTGGTGCCGGTGGTGCCGGCGGCAGCGGCACGGTCATCGGTGGCAACGGTGGTGCCGGTGGCGGTGCCGGTGACCCGGGCGGTACGGCTGGGGCCGGCGGTAACGGCGGTGCGAGCAGCGGCAGCGCGGCGGCGCCGGTTGGCAACCCGCTCGGCATCACGCCCGGTACGGGCCACGCCGGTAACGGCGGTGACGGTGGTGCCGGTGGCGGCCAGGGCGGTAACGGCGGTGCCGCTACCGGTACGGCCGACGGCGGTAACGGCGGTAATGGCGGTGCCGGTACGGCCGGGGCAGCCGGCAAGGCCGGCAGCTCGCTGGCCGGCGCGGCCGGTGGCAACGGCGGTGACGGCTCGGCCGGAAACGCAGGCGGCAAGGGCGGTGCCGGCGGTACCGCGACCAGCGGCGACGGTGGCAAGGGCGGTAACGGCGGAGTCGGTGGCACCGGTGGCGCCGGTGGGGCCGGCGGCAATGGCGGCACCGACGCCAATGGCAACGGCCTGGCCGGCGGTAACGCCGGCAAGGGCGGCGCGGGCGGCGCTGGCGGCGCGGCCGGTGCGGGCGGCGCCAGCACCGGCGGGACCGCTGGTGCCGCGGGAACCGTCGGACTCGACGGCAGTGGTGGCCAAGGTGGTGCGGGCGGTAACGGTGGGGCCGGATCTGCCGGCACTGACGGCGCCGCCGGCGGCAACGGCACCAACGGAGGTAACGGCGGCAGTGCCGGCAACGGCGGGGCTGGCGGTACCTCGGGCACCGGTGCCGCGGGCAGCGGCGGAGTCGGCGGAACCGGCGGCGCCGGGGGCGCGGGCGGCAACGGTGGAGCCGGCAACCAGGGCCTGGACGGCGGCAACGGCGGCAACGGCGGGGTCGGCGGTAAGGCCGGCACTGGCGGCGCGGCCGGTACCAGCACCAGCGGCCCTGCGGGCACGGTCGGTGGCGATGGCGACGGCGGGGTCGGCGGTGCCGGCGGTAACGGCGGGGTCGGCGGTGCCGGCGCGGCGGGCGCTAACCACTCGAACGCAGCCGGTGGCAACGGCAGTGCGGCCGGTGATGGAGGCAACGGCGGCAAGGGCGGTGCCGGTGGCACCTCGGTCGGTGGTAGCGGCGGCGCCGGTGGCGCCGGCGGCCTTGCCGGCGCGGGCGGTGCCGGCGGCAACGGTGGCACCGGTGGCACCAACGCCACCGGCGACGGCTTCGACGGCGGAAACGGCGCGGTCGGTGGCACCGGTGGCAACGGCGGCCTCGGCGGGGCTGGCGGTGCCAGCACCTCCGGCACCGCCGGAGCAGCCGGCGCCGACCAGGCAGGCGGTGCCGGAGGCCATGGCGGGGCCGGCGGTAAGGGCGGTACCGCCCAAGGCGCTGGCAACACCGGCGGCGACGGCGGCGACGGCGCGAACGGCGGCAAGGGTGGCACGCCCGGTGGTCCCGGCGGGACTGGCGGGGCGGCCGGCGCCGGCGGCACCGGAACCGGCGGTGCCGGCAACGGCGCCCCCGGTACCCCGGGCACTAACGGGGCACCCGGCGCCTAGCCGACAGCTGAACGCGACCACGGTCGCCGAGTCCTTCACGGGCTCGGCGACCGTGGTCGTTTTGGTGTCGTTCTCGCATTCGTTACGGGACTTCAGTTGGCTCACCCCGGCCGACGTCACCACCGATGTCGACCCCGGACTGGCGGCTTTCGATCCCGCTGCCTTCGACATGATCAGCATCCTCGATCAGTGGTTCTACACCCCGCTGCACATGGGTATGACCGCCTGGATCGACAGCGACTTCGGCTCGATGGTCAACAACGCCATCAACGAAATTTCCGGGCAATTCCTGATCGGTAATGGTGCCGACGGCACCGAGCTGAACCCGGACGGCGGCACCGGCGGCTTGTGGTTCGGCGACGGCGGTGCCGGCTGGAGCAGCGATGTCGACGGCGTGGCCGGCGGCAACGGCGGAGACGCGCTCGGGTTCTTCGGCAACGGTGGTGGCGGCGGAGCCGGCGGACTCGGTGCCGCCGGTGGTGACGGTGGCGCAAGCGCCTGGGGCCTGGGGTACGGCGGCGACGGTGGCGCCGGCGGTATCGGTGCCAACGGTGGCGACGGTGGCGCCTCGGTGGCCTGGGCCTTCGGCAACGGCGGCAGCGGCGGCGCCGGTGGTGACGGCGTGGCCGGCAGCTTCGCCAACGGCGGCAACGGCAACGGCACCGCCGGCGGTAACGGTGGTGCCGGCGGACGCGGCGCGTTCAACCTTGGCAACGGCGGCGACGGCGGCAAGGCCGGTGCCGGCGGTAACGGCGCTGCTGGCACCGCCGACCACGTCAACGGTGGCAACGGTGGCGCCGGTGGCGCCGGTGGCGCGGCCGGTAGCAACTTCTGGGAGAAGGGCCACGCCGGTATCGGAGCCGCTGGCGGCGCGGCCGGCAACGGTGGTGACGGCTTCAAGGACGCGAACGGCAACTTCCTGGGCAACGGCGGCAATGGTGGTGCCGGCGGTGCCGGTGGCAGCAGCGGTGACCCCCTGAGCAGCACCAGCGGCGGCGTGGCCGGTAACGGTGCTGCCGGTGGCCTCGGCGGTGACGGGCTCAAGGGCGGCAACGGTGGCGCCGGTGGTGCCGGCGCGAACGCCGGTGACGGCAGCGGTGGTACCGGTGGCGTCGGTGGTGCCGGTGGTGACGGCGTCACCAACGGTGGTAACGGCGGTGTCGGTGGTGCGGCCGGCGCCTCGACCGGGTTCAACGCGGGTGCCGCCGGCGGTGACGGCGGCCGCGGTGGTGCCGCCAGCGGCGCCGCCAATGTCCAAGGTGTTGCCGGCAACGGCGGCAACGGTGGTGCCGGCGGTGCCGCTGCCAGCGCGCCCGCGGGCGCAGGCGGTAACGGTGGTGCGGGCGGTAATGGCGCCACCGACGACGACACCGTCCAAACCTTCGGCGGCAACGGCGGTAACGGTGGTACCGGTGGCGCGCCCGGTTCCGGCGTCGGCGGCACCGGTGGTAACGGTGGCGCCGGCGGTAACGGCACCGTCGGTGCCGGTGGCGGCTTGCTCTCCGGCAACCACGCCCAAGGTGGTAACGGCGGTGCCGGTGGTGGTACCGGCCTGGCCGGCGCGGGAACCGCCGGCAACGGTGGTGATGGTGGTGCCGGTGGTTCCGGCACCGGCTGGCGCGACGTCAACGGCGACCACTTCACTGCGGGCACCGTCTACAGCGTCGGCGGTAACGGCGGTAACGGCGGATCTGGTCCGTCCTCCACGGCCGGTACCGGCGCCACCGGTGGTGACGGCGGCGCCGGCGGCAACGGTGCGGCCACCGGGGTGAGCGTCGGCGGTAACGGCGGTAACGGCGGTAGCAGTGCGGTCGGTGTCGGCGGCGCGGGTGGTAACGGCGGCAATGGCACCGCCAGCGGCGGTAACGGCGGCAATGGCGCCGCCGGTGGCGCCGATTCGGCCGGCGGTGCGGGCGGTAAGGGCGGCAACAGCGCCGGAACTGCGATACCGACCAACAACATCGGTGTCGCACCCAGCCATGCCGGTAACGGCGGTAACGGCGGTACCGGAGGTGCCAACGGGATCGGCGGCGCCGGCGGTGCCGGCGGCAACGGCGCCCTCGCGGTCAACGGCGGCAACGGCGGTAACGGTGGCACCGGTGGTGCGGGCGCTGCCGGCGGCGCCGGTGGCAACGGTGGTACCTCGAACACCGGTAACGGCGGTAACGGCGGTAACGGTGGCGCTGGTGGTACCGGCGGCACGGGTAGCACGGGCAGCACCGGTGCAACCGGCACGACGGCGACGGACACTGTCGCCGGCACGGTCGGTGGCAACGGTGGTAACGGATCCGCCGGTGGAGCCGGTGGCACCGGCGGCAACGGTGGTACCTCGAACACCGGTAACGGTGGCAACGGTGGCGCCGCGGGCAAGGGCGGTACCGGTGGCACCGGTGGTGCCGGCGGAACCGGCGGCGTGGACAGCGCCGGCAACGGTATGGCCGGTGGCATCGGCGGTGACGGTGGCGCCGGCGGAGCGGCCGGGACTGCCGGCAGCGGCGGTGCCAGCACCAGCGGAACTGCGGGCAACTCCGGTGCAGGTGCTCTGGACGGCAATGGCGGTGCGGGCGGTCGAGGCGGTACCGGTGGGGCCGGCGTCGCGGGGACTGCCGGGGATGCCGGCACGACCGCGGGCGGCGGCAACGGCACGAACGGCGGCTACGGAGGCGCGGCCGGCGCCGGCGGCAACGGTGGTACCTCGGGCACCGGTAACGGTGGCGCTGGTGGCGCCGGCGGCACCGGTGGTGCCGGCGGTAAGGGTGGTGCCGGCGGTGTCGGCGGCACCAACAACGGTGCCGGCTTCGACGGCGGTACCGGTGGCGCCGGTGGCAACGGCGGTACTGCCGGGTCCGGCGGGCTGGGCGGGGCGAGCACCTCGGGCACCAATGGTTCGACCGGCGCCAGCGGCGTCGGTGGAGCTGGCGGCGTCGGTGGCACCGGGGGGGCCGGCGGCGCGGCCAGCGGTGCGGGCAACACCGGCGGCAACGGTGGTGCGGCCGGAACCGGCGGCAACGGCGGCACCGGTGGAGTCGGCACCGAGGGTGTTGCCGGTGGCAAGGGCGGCGCTGGTGCGGCCGGCGGTGTCGGCGGGGCCGGTGGCGCCGGAACCGACGGGGCCGGTGGTGGAAACGGCGCCAACGGTGGCCACGGCGGCGACGGCGGCACCGGTGGCGCGAGCACCGGAACGCCCGGCGCCGGCGGGGCACTCGGCAAGGGTGGCGCCGGCGGCGCGGCCGGTGCCGGCACGCCGCCCGGGACAGCCGGCACAGTCGGCGACTCGGGCACCGCAGGCGCGGGCGGCTAAACACCCCACAACAACGGCAGCGGCCGTCGGGTCCGAAAGGACTCGGCGGCCGCTGCCGTATGTAGAACTACTTGAACAGCGCGGCGAACTTCTCTTCCGAGCTCACCGGCTCCGGCAGGGCGTCGAGTACTTGGGTCTTAGGCAAGGTCGCCTGTGGGTTGGCGAAGTCTCGGAACGTCTTGTCGCCCACCAGTTGTGCCAGCAGATAGCCGGCGAGCAGGGCCCGCACCTGCCGTTGCGTGCGCCGGTCCGAGGTCGGCAAACCGAAGAACCCGGTCAGCCGGCGGCCCTGCGGCAGGCCCGCTGGAGACGCCTTGTCGATCACGCGCAGGGTGGAAAGCTGCCAGGCGTGTGCCAGCTCGATCGCGTTGGACCGCAGTGCTTTCGGGTCGTCGGGGCTGCTGAACACCACGCCCGGTACGTCCAGCGCTAACGCCGCCTGCTCGGCGGGTGGGGTTGTGACGGTCGGGAAAATCGCCGCCACCGCTTTGGGTTTCACCGACAACGAGGCCGCGGCGCAAACCGCGGCAGAACCGCCGAACCCGTGTCCGGCCACCGCGAGCCGATTGCGGTCGACGCTGATTCGACCCGGCCCCAACCGGACCTCGGTAGCGATCTCCAGGGTGCGGCCCAGGTCAGCGGCCAGATCCAGCACCGACGGCGCCAGCCCCCGCCCGGTGTCGGGCGCCGCCGCCACGATGCCCCACGAGGCCAGGTGCTCCAGCAATCCGGCGTAGCGATCGGCCCCGGTCAGCCAGTCGTGGCCGAAGGCCACCGCGGGAAGCCGGTACCCGGACTGCGGGGTGTAGACCACCCCGGCGAGCCCGGCATAGGCCAGATCTCCGCGCAGGACGCGATGCGGTCCGGGTCGGGTCAACGCGGCGTAAAGGCGCTTGGTGCTGGCCATCTGAAGACGGTAACGCACGGGGCATTCGGTCATGAGCGCCTTGCGCGGCGCACCATGGCGTACCCCGCTGACCTGCACGATTTATGGCGGCCCCCCGCCGGTGCACTACCCTGAACAGCTATGTGTGGAATCGTCGGCTACGTCGGGCAACGCCCTGCTCGCGACGTCGTCGTCGAGGCCCTGCGTCGCATGGAGTACCGCGGCTATGACTCCGCGGGAATCGCCGTCGTCGACGGGGTCGGGCAGCTGACCGTCCGGCGCCGTGCCGGCCGGCTGGCCAACCTGGAAGCCGAACTGGCCGCCACGGATCCGGCCCTGCTGGCCGGGGGGACCGGGCTGGGCCACACCCGCTGGGCCACCCATGGCCGTCCCACCGACCACAACGCCCACCCGCACTGCGACGCGGACGGCAAGTTCGCCGTGGTGCACAACGGCATCATCGAGAACTTCGCGGTGCTGCGCGACGAACTGGAACGCGCCGGGGTGGAGTTCACCAGCGAGACCGACAGCGAGGTGACCGTCCACCTGCTGGCCCGTCAGTACCGCGAGGGCGACACCGCCGGGGACTTCGTGGCCTCGGCGCTGGCAGTGCTCCGCCGGCTGGAGGGCCACTTCACTGTGGTGTTCGCCCACGCCGACGAACCGGGCACCATCGTGGCGGCGCGTCGGTCCACGCCGCTGGTGGTCGGCATCGGCGACGGCGAGATGTTCCTGGGCTCGGATGTGGCGGCGTTCATCCCGTTCACTCGCGAAGCTGTCGAGCTTGGCCAGGACCAGGCGGTGGTCATCACCGCCGACGGCTACCGCATCACCGATTTCGCCGGTGACGATGACGCCGCCAACGCCAGGCGTTTTCACATCGACTGGGACCTGTCTGCCGCCGAAAAGGGCGGCTACGAGTACTTCATGCTCAAAGAGATCGCCGAGCAGCCCACCGCGGTGGCCGAGACACTGCTGGGGCACTTCGAGGACGGCCGGATCGTGCTCGACGAGCAACGCCTGAGCGACCAGGAGCTGCGCGAGATCGACAAAGTGTTCGTGGTGGCCTGCGGCACCGCGTATCACTCCGGTCTGTTGGCCAAGTACGCGATCGAGCACTGGACGCGGCTGCCGGTGGAAGTCGAACTGGCCAGCGAGTTCCGCTACCGCGACCCGGTGCTGGACCGCAGCACCCTGGTGGTGGCGATCAGCCAGTCCGGCGAAACCGCCGACACCCTGGAGGCCGTACGGCACGCCAAGGAGCAGAAGGCCAAGGTGCTCGCGGTCTGCAACACCAACGGCTCGCAGATTCCGCGGGAGTGCGACGCGGTGCTCTACACCCGGGCCGGACCGGAGATCGGTGTCGCGTCCACGAAGACGTTCCTGGCGCAGATCACCGCGAACTACCTGGTCGGACTGGCCCTGGCGCAGGCCCGGGGCACCAAGTACCCCGACGAGGTGGAGCACGAGTACCGGCAACTGGAGGCGATGCCCGAACTGGTGTCGCATGTGCTGGCAGGCATCGACTCGGTCGCGGAGTTGGCGCGGCAGTTCGCGTCGTCCAGTGCGGTGCTCTTCCTGGGCCGCCACGTCGGTTACCCGGTGGCCCTGGAGGGCGCGCTCAAGCTCAAGGAACTGGCTTACATGCACGCCGAAGGCTTTGCCGCCGGTGAGCTCAAGCACGGCCCGATCGCACTGATCGAGGACGACCTTCCGGTGATCGTCGTGATGCCGTCGCCCAAGAACGCGGCGATGTTGCACTCCAAGCTGCTCTCCAACATTCGCGAGATCCAGGCCCGCGGGGCCGTCACCATCGTGATCGCCGAGGAGGGCGATGAGACGGTGCGCCCCTACGCCGACCACCTGATCGAAATCCCTGCGGTGTCAACGCTGTACCAACCGCTGCTGTCGACCATCCCGCTGCAGGTTTTCGCTGCCGGGGTGGCGCAGGCTCGCGGCTACGACGTGGACAAGCCGCGCAACCTGGCCAAGTCGGTCACCGTCGAGTAGCGGGAGCTTTCAGTGCGACAATTGTTGGCGATGGCGTGCGCCGCGATGGCGGTGCTTATTTCGGTACCCAATGCCGGTGCGGCAAACGAGATCCCCGATCTCGGTCCACTCTTCGACGACAGCGGACCGTTGCCCGGCTCGGTTGCTGATCTCACCGGAATCCCGGATCTGGCGTTTACCACCCCGTCGGGTCTGGCCTGCCGGAAGAGTCGCGGCAAAGTTACGCACAGTGTGGCCTGCGCCGGGAATCTCGTTGGCGCACCGGCGGGAACCCGCAGCGTGAGCCTGGGGACCGTCTACGCCGACGGCAACGGCCCGGCGCAGTTCATGCCGATGGCGCCCGCCGGGCTGCTCGGCGATCCCGGAAAGGTTCCGACGATCATGTTGGCGCCCGGGCACAAGATCGTGTTCTGGGACTTCTCACCCACCGAATCGCTGGTCTGCGGCGCTCCGATGGGAACCGAAGTGGCCTGCGTGCTCAAGGCCCCGCGCGAGAACAGCTCCAAGAGCGGCGGCCCAGCGGTGACGCACGGATTCGTCATCTCGGCGCCGCACAGCGAAGTCTTCTAACGCGCCACAGCTTCGCGGCAGTGCCGGAATCTGGTTGCAGCAGCTCAATTGTGTGCCGCTCGTCCGCCGAAAACTCGGCGGTAATCGCGGCGACGATGAGACGATGCAGCCGTCGTTGTCGACCACCAAGCTGACATCAGGGAGAACAGGCTTGTCCAACGCTGATTCTGCTGTTCACATCAACCGGCCCAGACTGCTGCTGATCCTCGGCATGACCGTCTTCTTCGTCGCGTCCTACATCGTGACCGTCGCGCTGTATGAGCGGGCGGGGTGTGGCTGCCCCCGCCACCTCACGGAAGGTCTGGTGTCGGCCGATGGCACCACCGTGACCATCGACATCGAGGACCTTCAGACCGTGAAGGGCACTCTGACCGGCAAGGTCACCATCAGCCCGGGTCCGGCACTGCTCGATCCGGTCAGGCACGGGCTCACCGAAGACTTGAGCATCGCGGTGCACTCCGCAGTGACGCCGACCAAGCGCACCTGGACGAAGGGCATGGTTCCCGGGGAATTCCCGGTCCCGTTGACCATCTCCGGTAATTCGGCGAAGTGGCCGTTCGACCACTATCAGACCGGGCCGATCACCGTCGACGTCGTGCGCGGGGATGCCACGATCCCGGAACGGATGTCGGTGACATTCGTCGACCACATCGCCGGTTGGAAGAACGAGATTGTCAGCGACCGCGAAGACGGTGGCCCCTACCGCATCACGCTGCATCGGTCGCCGAGTACCATGGCTTTTGGTGCCGTGATCGTCGGCGTCTTGATCGCCCTGGCCGCGGTGGCCGTCGTCGTCGCGAACCTGACGTTCCTGGGCTGGCGCAAATTCCAGCCGCCGATGACGACCTGGTATGCGGCAATGCTTTTCGCGGTGGTTCCATTGAGAAACGCACTGCCGGACGCTCCACCGATCGGATCCTGGATCGATGTCACGATCACGCTCTGGGTGATCGTCGCGTTGGTGATGTCGATGCTGCTGTTCATCTACTGCTGGTGGCGCGACCTGAAACCCGAGCCCGTCACGCAGGGCTGAGAAAGATGCGCGGCACGCCCGTCACCGTCGACGAATTCCATATTGCCGATCCGGCTGACACGTGGCGGTCGGCCGGGTTCAGCGTGGACCCCGACGACGTCTGCCGGGTGGGTGAGGTTCGGCTGCGGCTGAACGGAGGCGGCACCGGCATCCTCGGGTGGGCACTGCGGGGCCTGCCCCAAGACGGCCCGCTTGACGGTATCCCCACCTCCCGTTCCGCAGCGGCGGCCACTGAACCGGCCGCGCATCCCAACGGCGTGACCTCGATCGATCACGTTGTGCTGTTGTCCCCAAACCTGTCTCGCACCGTCGAGGCATTGGTTGCCGTCGGGCTGCAGTCGCGCCGGGTACGCGATGCCGAACTCAGCGGTCGGCCGATGCGGCAGATCTTCTTCCGGCTGGGTGCGGTGATCCTCGAAGTCGTCGGGTCTCCCGACACGGTGGCGGACGGCCCGTCATCGCTGTGGGGTATCACCTACGTCGTCGCCGATATCGAGGCGACGGCGTCATTCTTCGGCGAGCGCACGTTGCCGGTGAAGGACGCCGTGCAGCCCGGTCGCCGGATCACCACGCTGCGGCATCGCGATCTGGGTATGTCGGTCCGCACCGCGATGATCTCGCCGCCTATCCTCAGCCGATGACCGAATCCACCGATGACGTGGTCGTCATCCACACCGACGGTGGGTGCCGACCCAACCCGGGTCCCGGTGGTTGGGGCGCGGTGCTGCGCATGCGTCACCACGTCCGCGAGATGTGCGGTGGCGAGCCCGGCGAGACGAGCAACAACCGGATGGAGCTGACCGCTCCGATCGCGGCGCTGGAAGCCCTCACCCGGCCCGTGGTGGTACATCTGCACACCGACAGCACCTACGTCCGCAACGGCATCACCAAGTGGGTGACAGGCTGGGAACGCAACGGCTGGCTCACCGCCGCCAAGCAGCCGGTCAAGAACGTCGATCTGTGGCAACGGCTTCAGGCCGCCTGCGCGCGTCACCAGGTCGAGTGGTTCTGGGTGAAAGGCCATTCGGGGGTTGCCGACAACGAGCGGGCCGATGAGTTGGCGACGCGGGGCCTACAGGAAGCGATCGCCGGTGCGGCCATGCGCGCTCTCTCCTAGGAGTCAGCCGCCCACCGCAGCGAGATAGCCGCCGATCCCCGCAGCGCACGCCGCAGCGGTCAGCACCAAGGTCGCTACGGCGAACGGCCAGGCCCGGTTTCGGCGGGTCAGCCGCACGATGGTCACGACCGCTCCGATCCCGCAGACTACGGCGGCAGCTGCGAACCCGGCGATGATTGCCGTGACGCCCGCATCGATATTGCAGGTTGCGGGCGGGCAATTGTCGGTGAAGGCCATCAGGAATAGCCCCAGAAACGCGGCCACACCACCGCCCATGACGGTCAGGGCTAGTGCTGACAGCGACCCGGCGAGATCTCCTCGCGAGATCGGCGGTTTCGGTGGTGGGTAGCTCTGGACCATCCTCAGGGACACTACCGAGGCGCGTGCTCGATGTGGCGAGGTTCGCGCGCCTTGGCTGCACACGGCTGGGCCGACCGATGACGTTGACCCGCGAGCCCATCGCTCGTAGTTTGAAGATTTACGGCGAATAAGGAGGCTTCGCGTGGCACGGCGGGCCCTGGCAGTGGCGGTCACCTCGGTGGCCCTGCTGACGACGGTGCCGAACGCCTTGGCGGCACCGGGGTTCCCCGATGTGGATTCCCTGATCGACGACAGCGGACCGTTGCCCGGTTCAGTCAGCGACCTGCAGGCGGTGCCCAGCGTGGTCTTCGCGACCGATTCCGGGCTGGTCTGCCGGGCGCGGCAGGGCAGGATCACTCATGACGTCAACTGCGCGGGCGATATTCCGGGGGCGCCGCGCGACGCCGGCTCGGTGGAGCTGCCTGGGATCTACGGGAAGGAAAGCATCCCCGCTCGTTTCCTTCCCGCCCCACCGGATGCGTTGCTCGCCGGAAACCCGCCGGCTGCAAAGCTTCCGGTGGGCCACAAGATCGTGTTTTGGGACTTCTCACCCACCCAGTCGATGGTTTGCGGGGTTCCGCCGTCCACCGACTTGGTCTGTGTGCTCCGCGAGCCCCAGGTGCGCGGTGAGGTGAGTAGTCCGGTGGCCACCCACGGCTTCGTCATCGCCGCACCCCAGAGCTGGGTCTTCTAAGCCCGTTACGGATGCCGGGCGGTGACCCCACCGTCGACGACGATCTGGGTTCCGGTGATGAACGACGCTCGGGGCGACATCAGGAACGCCACCGCCTGGGCGACCTCGGCCGGTTGACCGATGCGCCCCAGCGGCGCCGCAGCAACAAAGCCGGCGGCGACTTCTTCGACGTCGAGCGCGATCTGCAGCATCGGGGTTTCGATGAAGCCCGGACAGACCGCGTTGATACGGATTCCGGCCGGACCCAGTTGGGCGGCCATCGACCTGGTCAGCCCCAGCAGTCCGGCCTTGGAGGCGCAGTAGGCGGGGATGAACGGGTTGGCGGTCAGGCCCTCGATACTGGAGATACCGACCACCGCCGGGTCGCCGCCGGCCCGGGCGACCGCCTCCAGGTGCGGCAGCATCAGCTGCACCAGCATCGCCTGGGCGCGCAGGTTGACAGCCATCACGGCATCCCAGGATTCGCCCGTGTAGGCGCCCACCGGTTCGGGCAGCACTCGGCCCGCGGCATGCACCAGCCCGTCGATTCCGTCGAGTGCTTCGGCCGCTGCTGCGACCGCAGCGGGCAGCCCGGCGTCGTCGCAGACGTCGACCACAGCGCCGGGCATCCCCAAACTCTCGGCCACCTCCAGAACCGCCGGGGCGATGTCCCACAACGCAACCCGGCGACCTTCGGCAACCAGGGCCTGGGCGCTGGCCCGGCCGATTCCCGATGCTGCCCCGGTGACGACAACTCCGCTCACCTCAGCGCTCCTTTGCGATGACGAACTGCGACCAATCCGGTTCGCGCACCGCCGACCAGTATTCGTCGAGCCGCCACGGGCTCACCGTGTGGATCTCGCCGTCGGCGTTCTTGAAATAGGAATGCTTGACCGCCGGATGTGCCCACACCGTCTGGGCGATCGCGGTCTGGGTGGCCTGATGCCATTCGGTGGCCGCTTGCGCGGTCGGCTCGATCGAGTGCAGTTGTTCGTCGGCGAGCTTGGCCAGACAGGCGTCGATGTAGCGCATCTCCAACTCGGAGTTGAAGATCAGGCTGCCGCCGTGCGCCAGATGCGCGCCGGGCCCGTAGAGCACAAAGAAGTTGGGGAACCCGGGCACCGTGATGCCCAGATACGCATACGGTTTGCTGCCCCACAACGCGTGCAGATCGGTGGCGTCGCGGCCGGTGATACGCATCGGCCACAACACATCGGTGTGCCGAAATCCGGTGGCGTAGACGATCACATCCACCTCGTGGTGGACGCCGTCGTCGGTCTCCACACCTTGCGGGGTGATCGTGCGTATCGGGGTACGTATCAGTTCCACGTTGTCGCGCCGCAGGGTTTTGAGCCAGGTGCCGTTGTCCTGCAGGGTGCGCTTGCCGGTCGCCGGATAGTCGGGCAGCACCTTGGCCAGCAGCTCGTCGTCGTCGCCCACCTGATCGGTGATCCAGCCGGTGAACATCTGCCGGGCCAGGGCGTTGATCTCGCTCACGGCATAGTCCTGGTCCGGATAGTCCGGATCTACTCGGGCGGCCTCTAAGCCCTTGTCGGCGCCGGGCCACAGCAACAGGAAGCGGTACCAGCGGCCATAGAACGGCAGGTGCTGCAACGCCCAGCGCACCCCGTCATCGACGGCGTCGTGATACATCGGATTGGGGAACATCCACTGAGCGGTGCGTTGAAACACCGTGAGGTGAGCCACCTTCTCCGCAATCGCGGGTGCGATCTGGAACCCGCTGGCGCCGGCACCGATCAGCGCCACCCGCTTACCCGTCAGGTCGACGCTGTGATCCCAGGCCGCGGAGTGAAACGACGGCCCGGCGAAACTGTCCGCCCCGTCGAGATCGGGCAGATTCGGCCGGTTGAGCTGACCGACCGCGGTGATCACCGCGCGCGCTGCCAGCGTGGACACCGCACCGTCGGCGGTACGGGTGGTCAGCGTCCATGTTCCGTTGCTCTCGTCCCAGACGGCGTCGGTGACCTCGGTGCCCCACCGAATGTGTTCAGCCAGGCTGTGTTTGGTGACCAGATCGGTGAAGTATGCCCGCAGCTCGGGCTGCTCGGCGAAGTAGTGCCCCCAGTCGTTGTTGGGTTCGAAACTGTAGCAGTAGAAGTGGTTCGCGACGTCCACCCGAGCACCCGGATAGTCGTTCTCCCACCACGTTCCGCCCGGACCCTCGTTCTTCTCGATGATCGTGAAGGGAATGCCGGCCTGCGCGAGCCGGATTCCGGCCAGCACGCCCGATTCGCCGCAACCGATCACTACCACCGACAGCTCCGCGGCGCGGTCCACCGGCGCAGGACCGCGCGGGTCGACCCCGTCGAGGTCGAGTTCTTCGGAGAGCAGCCCCAGGTAGGCATCCGGCACGGTTTCGCAGGCCGCCCAGTCCATCATCTCCTTGACCAGCTCGGCGGGCAGGGGAGCGGGCTGCGGACAGCCGCGGTCGCGGTAGCCGATGATCACCGGCAGCGCTTCGGCGCGGGCGCGGGCCTTGTCCTCTTCGGACATGAACCCCTGGATCTCGTTGAGGAAGATCCCGTTCTGCCTGTAGTCCCGGATGAAGCGGGGGTCGCCGGTGATGTGCACGCACGACAGCAACAAGGTGGGGATCGAGACCTGCTCCAACGCGGCAGCGATCTCAGAATCGGTGGTGGTGAACGGTTCCCCGGCGTAGCGGTTGCGCAACGGCTCGGCCCTTTCCCTGTATTCGCTACTGTGCGACGCGAAATTGAATCGGACGATACGCGAGGCTCAGAGGCTGATCAAGGGTTGGGTGGCGCCGGCTCACCCGGCCGCGTCGATCTTCGGGGTGATGCCGTTGAGGATGTCCTGTGCCGCATTGGCCGGGATGCTGTTACCGCAGACATCGGCCTGCGCGACGACGTTGTTGCGGACGGTCAGGGCGTCCTGGCACGACCAGCCGCCACCGCCCTCGCTGATCGCGGTCGTCTTGACGAGCTGATCGGACTCGGTGACCTCAGTGACCGTCCAGAAAACGCGTGGCTCATTGTCGCCGCTGGTCACGGTCATGTTCACGGTGCGCCCGGCGCACCTTTTCCACTTGTCGCTCTGCTTCGTGTAGAACGCCTGCGCGTTCTCCGCCCGCGGAAAGGCCGCCACCGATACCAGCAGACCGTGCTTCAGGTCGTGAGTATCGATGTCGGGCGGGCTGTACCAGCGCTGCCAGCGGATCGCGGTCCAACCGGTGCCGGCGTAGACGGGCCCTGAGGCGACCGAACTGATGCCCTGACAGTCCGCGTCCACCACGGTGACCTCATCCATCGCCTCACCGCTCATCACGACTCCGAGTTCGGGATCGGCCACCGCCGCAGCGAGGTCTTCCTGGCGAGGCAGCAACCCCTCAATCTTGGCGACCGGCACCGGTGCCTTGTCCGAGGATGCCGAGGTCGTCGTGGAGGTCCCCGTCTTTGCGGCGGGCTTGGCCGTGTCGTGTCTGCCGCGCCCGGACAGCGTCACGGTGAGCACGACACCGATCACCGCGATCACGGCGACCGTGGCCAGCACCGTCCACATCTTGCGGCGATTGGGACCTGGTGACCCCG
Source organism: Mycolicibacter sp. MU0102 (assembly GCF_963378105.1). Lineage (NCBI taxonomy): Bacteria > Bacillati > Actinomycetota > Actinomycetes > Mycobacteriales > Mycobacteriaceae > Mycobacterium > Mycobacterium holstebronense. The sequence goes on along the minus strand of NZ_OY726398.1, from coordinate 3,605,805 downwards.
GTGGGGGACCGCTGAGCCCAGGTGGCAGCAGTGGCGGCGGGAATGGTCCGCCTCCAACCGGCGGGATCGGCTGGTTTATGGGCGCGAAAGGGGGCTGTTGGTACGGATTGGGCGTCGGACCGTGCGGTTCGCTCATGAGGTGCCCCCACATCCCCTTGGGGCCGATCGTAGGAGGTCGGCCCGGTTTTCCCAGACGTTATCAGCGGTCGGTCTGTCCGTGTCTGCATCAACCATGCGAGGCTGTACGCCGTGGCGGACGTCAGAACGCGCCTGGCCGCGGTGTGGCACTTTGTGCATACCGCGCCCCTGACTTACCTGTGGCTGGCGGTGCTGGGAGTCACCACCGCCATTCAGCACCTGGTCGGTCCGCGCCTGCACACCATGCTCGTCGAGCAATCCACCAACCTGCATCATCTGGCTACCGACCCGCTGGAGGTGCTGGTCTCCAGCATGCTGTGGATCGACGGCAAGGACTGGTCGCCGTATCTGGTGCTGTTCACCCTGTTTCTGGCGCCGGCCGAACATTGGCTGGGGCATCTGCGTTGGCTGATGGTCGGATTGATCTCCCACGTCGGCGCCACCTATATCAGCGAGGGTGCGCTCTACGCGCTGATCCACCTGCACCGCGAATCGGAGCGGTTGACCTACGCCCGCGACATCGGCGTCAGCTACTTTCTGGTCGGCGTGATGGCGGTGCTCACCTACCGCATCCCCCGGCCGTGGCGCTGGGCCTACCTGGCCGGGCTGGTGGTCATCTTCACCGTGCCCCTGCTGATCAACCCCGACTTCACCGCGATCGGCCACGCCGCCGCATTGGTCATCGGGTTGTGCTGCTACTCGCTGACTCACCCCCACCATCCGTTGCGACATCACCCGAGCGCCGTCGGCGGCCACTAGCCTGACAATCGCGAGTAGGGCGAGGAGGGCAAGTGCGGCATTACTACAACGTCGAGGTCATTCGCGCCGCCGAAGCACCACTGTTGGCGAGCCTGCCCGACGGGGTGCTGATGCGCCGGGCCGCGTTCGGTCTGGCGACCGCGATCGCTCGGGAACTGGCCGCGCGCACCGGCGGGATCGCCGGACGCAACCTGTGCGCGGTGGTGGGCTCCGGCGACAACGGCGGCGACGCATTGTGGGCGGCCACTCTGCTGCGCAGACGCGGCGTGGCAGCCAGTGCCATCCTGTTGGACCCCGAGCGCGCTCACGCCAAAGGGCTTGCGGCGTTCACGCGTGCCGGCGGCCGGATCGTCGACACCGTGCCGCCCGCAACGGATCTGGTGATCGACGGAGTGGTCGGCATCTCCGGGCGCGGCCCGTTGCGGCCGCACGCCGCCGAAGTGTTCGCCGAGGTTGAGACGGCGGGTATTCCGGTGGTGGCCGTCGACATCCCCAGCGGCCTGGATCCGCACACCGGCGCCGCAGACGGGCCCGCGGTGCGCGCCGCCCTCACCGTCACCTTCGGCGGCCTCAAACCGGTGCACGCGCTGGGGCAGTGCGGACGGGTCGAGCTCGTCGAGATCGGCCTGGACTTGCCGGACACCGACATTCATTCGTTGACCGCAGCCGACATCGAGTCCTGCTGGCCGGCGCCCGGCCCCCGCGACGACAAATACACCCAGGGCGTCACCGGAATCTTGGCCGGCTCGGCGACCTACCCGGGCGCGGCGATCCTGTGCGCCGGGGCAGCGGTGGCGGCCACCTCCGGCATGGTGCGCTACGCCGGAGCTGCTGACACCCAAGTGGTTTCGCACTGGCCGGAGGTGGTGGCCGCACCCAGTCCGGCGGCCGCCGGGAAGGTGCAGGCCTGGGCGGTCGGGCCTGGTCTGGGCACCGGCGAACAGGCCGCCGCCGCACTGTGGTTCGCGCTCGGCACCGATCTGCCGGTGATCGTCGACGCCGATGCGCTCACCATCCTGGCCGCCCACCCGACTCTGGTGGCCGACCGCACCGCCCCGACGGTGCTGACCCCGCATGCCGGCGAATACGCCCGGCTGGCCGGGCACCCGCCCGGGCCGGACCGGGTCGGCGCGGCCCGCGAGCTGGCCGACCGATTCGGGGCCACCGTCCTGTTGAAAGGCAACGTTACCGTCATCGCCGATCCGTCCGGACCGGTGTACCTCAACCCGGCCGGCGGGTCCTGGGCGGCCACCGCGGGTTCCGGCGACGTGCTGTCCGGGATGATCGGCGCGCTGTTGGCATCGGGCCTGCCGCCCGCCCAAGCCGCGGCCGCGGCCGCGTTCGTACACACCCGCGCGGCCGCAGCCTCTGCCGCCGACCCCGGACCCGGCGACACCCCGACGTCAGCCTCGCGCATTCTGGCGCACATCCGCACCGCCCTGGCCCAGCTATAGAGGAGAGTCGCAGTGACCCATTCCCACCCGTCCGTGCCGGCGCATGCCATCGCTCCCGCCTACACCGGCCGGATGTTCACCTCGCCGGTCCCGGCGCTGCGGTTGCCCGACGACCCGATGGACCCGCAGACCGCCTACCGCTTCATCCACGACGAGCTGATGCTCGACGGCAGCTCCCGGCTGAATCTGGCCACCTTCGTCACCACCTGGATGGACCCCGAAGCGTCGGCGCTGATGGCCGAGTCGTTCGACAAGAACATGATCGACAAGGACGAATACCCGGCCACCGCGGCCATTGAGCAGCGCTGCGTGTCCATGGTCGCGGACCTGTTCCATGCCGAGAACCTGCGCGATGACGACCCCGCCAGCGCGATCGGGGTTTCCACCGTCGGGTCCAGCGAAGCGGTGATGCTGGGTGGTCTGGCGATGAAGTGGCGCTGGCGTCAGCAGATCGGCGACGACTGGAAGGGCCGCACCCCGAACCTGGTGATGGGCTCCAACGTCCAGGTGGTGTGGGAGAAGTTCTGCCGCTACTTCGACGTCGAACCCCGCTACCTGCCGATGGGCCAGGACCGCTACGTGATCACCCCCGAGCAGGTGATCGATGCCGTCGACGAGAACACGATCGGCGTGGTGGGCATCCTGGGCACCACCTATACCGGGGAACTGGAACCGATCGAGGCGATCTGCGCGGCACTGGACACCCTGGCAGCCGGCGGCGGGCCGGACGTGCCGGTGCACGTAGACGCGGCCAGCGGCGGATTCGTGGTGCCGTTCCTTCATCCCGGCCTCAAGTGGGATTTCCGGCTGCCGCGGGTCGTCTCGATCAACGTCAGCGGCCACAAGTACGGCCTGACCTATCCGGGCATCGGCTTCGTGGTGTGGCGCAGCGCCGACTACCTGCCCGAGGAGTTGGTATTCCGGGTCAACTATCTCGGCGGGGACATGCCGACATTCACGCTCAACTTCTCCCGGCCGGGCAACCAGGTCGTCGGCCAGTACTACAACTTCCTGCGGCTGGGCCGCGCCGGCTACACCGAGGTGATGCGGACCCTGTCCGACACCGCCCGCTGGCTGTCGCATCAGCTGGCGGCCTCTGAGCACTTCGAGGTGATCAGCGACGGTTCGGCGATCCCGGTGGTGAGCTGCCGGCTGGCCGGCGAGCGCGGCTACACCGAGTTCGACGTGTCCCACGAGTTGCGCACGTACGGCTGGCAGGTACCGGCCTACACCATGCCGGAGGGCGCCGAGGACGTCGCGGTGCTGCGCGTCGTGGTCCGTGAGGGGCTGTCGGCCGATCTTGCCCGGGCGCTCTTCGACGACATCATGAAATCGGTGACCGCGCTCGACAAGGTGAAGCCTGGCGGGCACTACGACGCGCAGCACTTCGCCCATTGAGGCCTTCCCGTCGAGTGTGCGTTTTCGTGGGTAAAACCGCGTTAGGACCGACCAAACCGCACACTCGGCGCGGGAGATCACCAGGTTTTCTGGCAGCCGCGGCTGATCAGGGCTGCTCCGACTCGGTCCAGGAACCTCCCGGGTGCCATGTGCAGCGTGCGACTCGTCAGCTTGATGTCGATCCACCCGAGTTCGAGAAGGGTGTTGTAACGCTCGGCGTCACGTTCCCGCTGCTTGGGATCGATCCAATGGTGGGCGCCTTCGAAGTCGACGCCGACCAGGTGCTCCTTCCACCCCATGTCGATTACGGCGACAAGTTGCCCGTAGTCGCCATACACCGGGATCTGGGTCTGCGGCCGGGGAAACCCGGCGCGCACGAGCAGCAGTCGGGTGAGCGACTCGTAGGGTGAGTCGGCTCCTCCGTCGACAAGCTGCAACGTCTCGTCGAGTTGCCGTAGCCCCCGCGCACCCCGGTGTGCGTCAGCCAGCGCCATGACCTCCACCGCCTTGAGGTCGGTGGCATTCATCAAGGCGTCGATGCGCTGCACCCCTTCGGTGAGCTTGAGATGTCTGCCCAGGTCGAATGCCGTACGCGCAGCTGTCGTCGCCGGCAGCCCGCGTACCGTCCGAGTCTCGCCGGCTAACAGCGTCTCGGTGTGCACGGTGAGTAGCGGCGGTGCTCGCCGATTGCCGTAGATGAGTGCCGCGGGGCTGTCGGCGTCGATCCACTTTGCCCCCAGAAGCGCTGATGCCGACAGCCCGGCAAGAACTCCACGCCGACGCGACCACAGCCAGGCGGCCCGGGCCCGCAGCGTCGCCGAGAGAGCTGCCTCGCGTGGCAGCCAAACACCGGGGTAGAGCCTCGTATAGTCACGGCGCAGCCGGTCAGGTGTGATGGCGCCGGCGGCCAGCGCTTCTGCGGCCCGAATCGGCCACACCGGTGCTGGCATGACCGCAGCCTGGCACCCCGGGGCGGCTCGGGGACGACGTCGATCCACAGGCGGGCGTCGAGTGTGCGTTTTCGGTCACAAATCGGCCTCCGAGCCGATCAAACCGCACACTCGGCGATCCGACGGGCCGGTTCGGCAGCTTCTGGGACAATCGAGGCTGACATGACTGCCGTATCCCGAACGTCCGGTCTGCTCGCGCAAGCGCTGGTGGACCTGGACGCCATTGCTCACAACGTGCGGGTGCTGGACGAACACGCCGGCGCCGCCGGGGTGATGGCTGTGGTCAAGGCCGACGGCTACGGCCACGGCGCCGTCCCGGTGGCCCGCGCCGCACTGGCCGCCGGCGCGGCCGAACTCGGGGTCGCCACCGTCGACGAGGCCCTCACGTTGCGAGCGGCCGGGATCACCGCGCCCGTGCTGGCGTGGCTGCACGGGCCCCACACCGACTTCGCTCCGGCCCTGGCCGCCGACGTACAGATCGCGGTCTCCTCGGTGGCGCAGCTGGACGAGCTGCTCGACGCGGTGGGGCGTACCGGGCGCACCGCGACCGTCACCGTCAAGGCCGACACCGGCATGAACCGCAACGGGGTAGGTGCCGCTGACTTCCCGGAACTGGTGACCGCGCTGCGGAAAGCTGTCGCCGACGACGCGATCCGGGTGCGCGGCCTGATGTCGCATCTGGCCTGCGCCGACGAGACCGCTAACCCAGTCAACGACGTTCAGGCCCAACGGTTTTCCGACCTTATGAGGGTGGCGCGCGCGCAGGGCCTGGAGTTCCCGGTCGCGCACCTGGCCAACTCGGCCGGGGCCATGACCCGCCCCGACCTGGCCTTCGACATGGTCCGGCCGGGAATAGCCATGTACGGCCTGAGTCCGATCCCCGAGCGCGGCGACATGGGTCTGATTCCGGCGATGACGCTGAAATCTCTTGTGGTGCTGGTCCGTCCGATCAAAGCCGGGGAGGCCGTCTCCTACGGGCACACCTGGGTCGCCCCGGTCGACACCACCGTGGCACTGGTGCCGATGGGCTACGCCGACGGAGTGTTCCGACCGCTGAGCGGACGGTTCGACGTGTTGATCAACGGCCGGCGCCGGCGCAGCGTCGGGCGAGTGTGCATGGACCAGTTCGTCGTCGATCTGGGTCCGGGCCCCGTCGACGTCACCGAGGGTGACGAGGTCATCGTGTTCGGGTCCGGAGCAGACGGCGAACCGCTGGCCCAGGACTGGGCCGACGTGCTGGGCACCATTCACTACGAGGTCGTCAACAGTCCACGCGGGCGGGTCGCCCGGACATATCGGGGCGCCGATGGCGGGTAACCGGCGCGGGTCACGGCGGGCCGGCGGCTGGCTGGCGGGGATGGCCGGTCTGGCGGCCGTCGGCACCATCGCCGGAAGCACCATCGCCCGGTCGGTGACCCGACGCACCACCGCCGAAGACGCTTACGCCGACGAGGATTTCGAAATCCTCGACCACGACCACAGCTCGGTGGTGGTCACCGACGACGGCGTCGAACTGGCGGTACGCGACGTGGGTCCGCGCAATGCACCGTTGACCGTGGTGTTCGCGCACGGATTCTGCCTGCGGATGGGCTCTTTCCATTTTCAGCGGGCGCGGCTGGCCGCCGAGTGGGGCGATCAGGTGCGCATGGTCTTCTACGACCAGCGTGGGCACGGCGATTCCACTGTCGCCCCACCGGGGACCTACACCGTGCCGCGCCTCGGCCAGGATCTGGAGGCGGTGCTGCGGGCGGCCGTGCCGCGCGGTCCGATAGTGCTGGTCGGGCATTCGATGGGCGGCATGACGGTGCTGGCGCACGCACGGCAGTTTCCCCAGCGCTACGGCAACCGGATCGTCGGCGCGGCGTTGATATCGTCGGCCGCCAAAGGTGTTTCGCGCTCCCCGCTGGGCCAGATCCTGCGCAACCCGGCGCTGGAAGCCGTGCAGTTCAGTGTGCGCTACGCGCCGAAGCTGGTGCACCGCGGCCGCGGCGCGGCGCGCGGGGTGATCGCACCGATTCTGCGGGCCGCCTCCTACGGCACCGACCAGATCAGCCCGAGTGTGGTGGCCTACTCCGAGGAGATGATGCACTCCACCCCGGTCGCCACCATGGTGGGCTTCCTGCACGCCCTGGAAGTGCACGACGAGAGTGTCGCGCTGCCGACGCTGGCCAAGATCCCTACGCTGGTCGCCTGTGGCGACCAGGACCTGCTCACCCCGCCGGGGTACTCGCGGGCGACGGCGGCCACGTTGTGGGATTGTGAGCTGGTGATCGTGCCCGGGGCCGGGCATCTGGTGCAGTTGGAGGAACCCGATGTCATCGACGAGGCGCTGGTGCGACTGGTGGAGCGGGCCACCCCGCGCCGTGGCATGCTGACGCACCGGTTGCGCCGGAAGGCCGGGCGCAGTGGCTGATCCGCAGGAGGCGACCTTGGCCACCGCCGAGGACACTGTTGCGCTGGGAGCTCGGCTGGGTGAACAGCTGCGCGCCGGCGACGTGGTGGTGCTGTCCGGACCGCTGGGCGCCGGAAAAACCGTGTTGGCCAAGGGGATCGCGGCGGCACTGGATGTCGACGGCCCGGTCACCTCACCGACGTACGTGCTGGCCCGCGAGCATCGGGCCCGCCGGCCCGACAGCCCGGCGATGATCCACGTCGACCTCTACCGGCTGCTCGACGAGTCGGGCCTGGACCTGTTGGCCGAGCTGGACTCTTTGGACCTGGACACCGAACTCGACGACGCGGTCGTCGTGGTGGAGTGGGGCGAAGGACTGGCCGAGCGGCTCTCCGACCGGCACCTCGACATCCGGTTGGACCGCGCGGCCGACTCCGAGACGCGCACCGCGAGCTGGCGGTGGCACACGCCATGACCGGAGCGATTCTGACCATCGACACCGCCACCCCCGCCGTCACCGCAGGCGTGGTGGTCCTCGATGAGGCTGGTCGACCGACCGTATTGGCCGAACGGGTCACGCCCGACGCGCGGGCTCACGCCGAACGACTGACCCCCAACGTGCTGGGCGCCCTGGCCGACGCCGAACTGAGCATGGCCGATCTGGCTGCGGTCGTGGTGGGTTGCGGGCCGGGACCGTTCACCGGCCTGCGGGTCGGGATGGCCAGCGCGGCCGCCTACGGCCACGCCCTGGGAATCCCGGTCTACGGCGTGTGCAGCCTGGACGCGATCGGCGTGCGCACATCCGGCCCGACCCTGGTGGTCACCGATGCCCGCCGTCGGGAGGTCTACTGGGCGCGCTATCGCGACGGTGTCCGGGTGGCGGGCCCCGCGGTGTGTGCCCCGGCCGACGTCGATCCCGCCGATGCAGTCGCGGTGGCCGGCTCGCCCGCGCACACCGAGCTGTTCGATCTGCCGGCCCTCGATGCCACCTACCCGACCCCTGCGGGACTGGTTGCCGCAGTGCGGGACTGGAACGAGATTCCGGAGTCGCTGGTGCCGCTGTACCTGCGCCGCCCGGACGCCAAACCGCCATCGACGGCCGCTGTGCCGGTGACGCTGGGCGCACTGGTGGACAGCGACGCGGAGCGCTGCGCCGAATTGGAAGCCCAACTGTTCGGCGGCGACGACCCGTGGCCCGCCGAGGCGTTCAGCCGGGCGATCGGTGCGCGCGACCACCACTACGTCGGGGCCCGGGTCGGCGATGCCGTGGTGGGTTACGGCGGAATCGCGCGGCTTGGGCGCACAGCGCCGTTCGAGTACGAGGTGCACACCATCGGGGTGGACAAGGCCCATCAGGGGCGCGGCATCGGGCGGCGACTGCTTGCCGACCTGCTGGAGTACGCCGACGGGGGCGTGGTGTACCTGGAGGTCCGCACCGACAACGCCGCGGCAATCGCGCTGTACCGCGATGTCGGCTTCGTCGAGACCGGCCTGCGTAAGCGCTACTACCGCAACGGCGCCGATGCCTACACGATGCGGCGGGAGGCTAGCTCATGACAGTAGTCCTGGCCATCGAATCCTCTTGCGACGAAACAGGTGTCGGCATCACTCGCCTGGAAGCCGATGGCACCCTGACGTTGCTGGCCGATGAGGTGGCCTCCAGCGTGGAGGAGCACACCCGCTTCGGTGGTGTGGTGCCCGAGATCGCGTCGAGGGCCCATCTGGAGGCACTCGGTCCGACCATGCGCCGGGCGCTGGACAAGGCGGGTATCCGACGCCCTGACGCCGTGGCGACCACCATCGGGCCGGGCCTGGCCGGTGCGCTGCTGGTGGGTGCGGCAGCGGCCAAGGCCTATGCGGCGGCCTGGGGGGTGCCGTTCTATGCCGTCAACCACCTGGGCGGGCACCTGGCCGCCGACGTCTACGAGTTCGGTCCGCTGCCCGAATGCGTGGCGCTGCTGGTCTCCGGCGGCCACACCCACCTGCTGCACGTGCGGTCGCTGGGCGAGCCGATCGTCGAGCTGGGCAGCACCGTTGATGACGCCGCAGGGGAGGCCTACGACAAGGTGGCCCGGCTGCTGGGGCTGGGCTACCCCGGCGGGCGGGTGCTCGACGAGCTGGCCCGCACCGGGGACCGCAGTGCGGTGGTGTTCCCGCGCGGGATGACCGGCCCGCGCGACGACCCGTACGTGTTCAGCTTCTCGGGCTTGAAGACCGCGGTGGCCCGCTACGTCGAGAAGACCCCGGACTATTCGCCCGCCGATGTGGCGGCCGGTTTCCAGGAGTCGGTCGCCGACGTGCTGACCGCCAAGGCGGTTCGCGCGGCCACCGAACTGGGGGTCGGCACGCTGCTGATCGCCGGCGGGGTAGCGGCCAACTCGCGGTTGCGAGAGCTCGCCGAACAACGCTGCGCGGCGGCAGGTTTGAAGCTGCGGATTCCGCCGCCGCGGTTGTGTACCGACAACGGGGCGATGATCGCGTCGTTCGCGGCGCACCTGATCGCGGCCGGCGCTCCGCCGTCACCGCTGGACGTGGCCACCAACCCGGGCCTGCCGGTCATCCGCGCGCAGGTGACGTAACGCCAAGCGGATGTCCGCCGGCTAGGGGCAGATCATGTCCCGCGCCGCGCTGAGCCAGGAGCTGTAGGACCCCAGCGGGTTGTCCCTCTCGGCCTGGTCCATCGCGATGGACATCGCCTGGTTGTATGCGTTGTTGTAGTCGAGGCCCGTAGCGCCCTGGCCGCCGCTGATGCCGTTGCTGCCCCGAGGCAGGCCGAAGCCGCCCGAGCTGCCCCCACCACCGGCGCCGCCGGCGCCGCCGTCCGGGGGGTTGGAGTAAACATCGGGAATGTTGCAGAGGCCGGAGTTCCCGCCTTTGCCGCCCTCGCCGCCATTGGCGCCGTTGCCGCCGGTGCCAGTGGTAGAGCTGCCACCGGCGCCGGCCTGTCCGCCGGGGCCGCCGGTGCCGGGGGTGCCGGAAAGGGGGAGATCAGGAAAGCGCCGGCCGGGTCCGGCGTTGCCGGCGTTACCGCCGGCCCCGCCGGTGCCGCCGCCGGCGCCGCTGCCGGCGGTGCCGGACTGCGAGTAGCCGCCCGCGCCGCCGTCGCCGCCGGCGCCGCCGGTGCCGCCCGGGCCGCCATTGCCGCCGCCGTTTTGAGCCCCGGTGTCGGGATTCTCCCCGGGGGCACCGCCGTTACCGCCTTTTCCCCCGGCCCCGCCGGGGCCGGCTAGGCCGCCGTCGCCGCCGGTACCCGATCCCAGGGCCGAGCCGCCGGTGCCGCCGGCGTTGCCCTCGCCGCCGGCGCCACCGCGGCCGCCGGCGCCGCCGGCACCGCTCCTGCCCGCGTCAGGGGTCAGGAACGAACCGTTGCCCTGGCCGCCGTGACCGCCGATTCCGCCGTTGCCGCCCTGCCCTGCGCCGCCGCCGCTACCGCCGGTCCCGCCGTTGCCCGACCCCAGGGCGGTGCCGCCTTCACCGCCGGCACCGCCATAACCGCCGATTCCGCCGTTGCCGCCGGTGCCCCCCGCCTGCGCATCGGTAAAAACGGTGGCGGACTTGCCGTTGCCACCGCGACCACCGTCACCACCGGCCCCGCCGAGACCGCCGCCCCCGCCGGCCCCGCCGTTACCCGATGTCGAGCCACCCAAGCCGCCGTTGCCGCCGTTGCCGCCATTACCGCCGTTGGTGCCGTTGCCGGCGGGGCCGCCGTTGCCGTCGCTGCCCTGCGGGCCCACACTGCCGGCCGCGCCGTAGCCGCCGGCCCCGCCGTTGCCGCCGTTGCCGATCGACCCGCCGTTGCCGCCGTTGCCGCCGTTGCCCCCGCTGCTGCCCGGGAGGATGGCGGTGAAGCCCGCCCCGCCGTTGCCGCCGTTGCCGGCCGCGCCGGTGATCGGGATGCCGTTGGCGCCGGTTGCCCCGACGTTCCCGCCCGCGCCGGGCGTGGCGCCGGCCGCGCCGCCGGTCCCGCCGGCCCCGGCAATGCCGGGGTTACCGCCGTCGCCGCCATTCCCGCCGTTGACTAACACGATGTTGCCGTCGGCGCCGTTACCTCCATTGCCGGCTTTGCCGGCGTTGCCGCCATTACCCCCGGCCCCACCGTCGCCGTTGATACCCGCATGGCCCGATCCGCCCGCGGCCACGCCGCCGGCTGTTCCGCCGGTGCCGCCGTCGCCGCCGCGGGCTCCGTTGCCACCGTTGCTGCCGTCACCACCGTTTTGGCTCGCGGGATCGAGGGTGAAGACGCCGTTGGCGCCGTTGACGCCCGCGGCGCCGTTGCCGCCGGCCCCGCCGACGCCGCCGGTTCCGCCGGTTCCGCCGGTTCCGGAGATCGCGCCGCCCAAGCCGCCGGCTCCGCCCGCCCCGCCGGTGCCGCCGTTACTGCTGGGCGTATCCGGAATGGTGATGTAGGAATTGGGCCCGATCTGAACGACGCCCCCGAGAACCCCGTCGACACCTCTCGCGCCGGTTCCACCGGCCCCGCCGTTCCCGCCATTGCCGTGGTTACCCCCGTTGCCCCCGGTCCCACCGGCGCCGCCGGTCTGCCCGGCGGCAGTCGCGTTGACACCGGTCCCGCCGTCGCCGCCGTTGCCGCCACTGCCCACGGCCCCGAGGGCGCCGGTTTCGCCGACGTGGCCGCTACCCGATAAGCCACCGGTGCCGGCCGCCCCGCCGCTGCCGCCGGCCCCGGTATTGCCGGTGTTGCCGCCATTGCCGCCGTCCCCGCCGGCCCCTAGCTTGCCGCCGGACCCGGCCACGTTCGCCACGCCGGCCGCACCGCTACCGCCGTCGCCGGCTGCGCCGGCATTGCCACCGGCTCCGCCTGCGCCGCCACGGCCGTTGAGCCCCGCGCTGCCCGACCCGCCGGCGGCCACACCGCCTCCTGCGCCGCCGGTTCCGCCGGTTCCGCCGGTTCCGCCGGTTCCGCCGGTTCCGCCTGATTGACCCGCACCGTTGTCGTTACCCGACACTCCGGCGCCGCCAGCCACACCGTTGCCGCCGTTACCGCCGGCGCCACCTTGGCCGCCGACCCCGCCGGCACCGCCGTGGCCCGAGATCGAGCCACCCAGGCCGCCGGCGCCGCCGTTGCCGCCGGTTCCGCCGCCGGTGCCGTTGCCGCCCGACGCGCCCGGGTCGATTCCGCCTGAGCCGTTGACACCGGCCAGGCCGTTGCCGCCCCGGCCACCATTGCCGCCGTTGCCGGTCGCCCCGCCGTTGCCGCCGGCACCGCCGTTTCCGGCCATGCTGATGGCGTTCGCGCCGTTACCGCCGTTGCCGCCATTGCCGACCGCCCCGCCGTTACCGCCGGCCCCGCCGTCGCCGTCGACCGTGGCATTGCCGCCGTTTCCGCCGTTTCCGCCGTGGGTGACCGCGACACCCGCCACGCCGGTCCCGCCGATCTGGCCGCTGCCCGATCGGCCACCGGTGCCGGCCGCGCCGCCGGCTCCGCCGGCACCGGCGTTGCCGGGGTTACCGCCGTTGCCGCCGTTGCCGATGATTCCGCCGCTGGCACCGTTGCCGCCGTTGCCGGGTTTGCCCGCATCGCCGCCGGCCCCGCCGGCCCCGCCGTCGCCGTTGCGACCGGCCATGCCCAAGGCGCTCTTGACGCCGCCGCCGGCTCCTCCGGCGCCGCCCGCTCCGCCGGTCCCGCCGTCCCCGCCGTTGCGGCCGTCGCCGCCGTTGACGCTGGTGTTGCCGCCCAGACTGAAAACCCCGTTGACGCCGCTCAGTCCGTCGCTGCCGTCGCCGCCGGATCCACCAGCGCCGCCGTGCCCGCCGGCACCGCCCAGGCCCTCGATGGATCCACCCAGCCCACCGGCCCCACCGTTACCGCCGTTGCCGCCCGCCAGGCCATTGGTGCCGTTGCCGCCGGCGCCGGTGATCCCGTCGATGCCGGCCAGGCCGGCGCCGCCGCTACCGCCCGCGCCGCCGTCGCCGACGGTGCCGGCGTTGCCGCCCGCCCCGCCATCGGCCCCCGCTCCGCCGTAGCCGCCGTGGCCGCCATCGCCGAACCCAAGGGCGTTTCCGCCGTTGCCACCGACCAGCCCCGCCTCGGTCTGGTTGTAGCCGGCCCCACCATCGCCGAACCACAGCCCGCCATTCCCACCGTTGGGGTCGGCGGCGGTACCGTCAGCGCCGTTGCCGATCAAGAACATGCCCGTGAGGGCATTGATCTCGTTGTCGATCTGGAGCCCGAGCGGGTTGGTAATCCAGTCCTGCTCCAGGGCGTGCAGGGGCTGGTAGAACAGCTCGTCGAACCACACCTGAATTGGATCGCCCGAGGACACCGCCGGCAACACCAACGCCGCCCACGGATCATCCGATTCCGCGCCGGTATCCGGCGTCGCGGCCGGATCAAACAGGGCCGCAAAGGAATTGATGAGTTGGTCGATGATCAGATCGAACTCGTCGGCGTGCGCCGGCGGCGCGGCCGCCAGCGGAGCCATACCCAACGCCAAGAACGCCCCAACTGATGTACCCAAACTGGCCAGTCGACGACGATGCCCCTGCGCGACACGCGGCCACCGAGTGCGCGTTTGGCGGCGTTGAACAGTCATCGCCAACCTCCCCGACCAAAGGGATGTATCAGGTAGTGCTAAGAGAATTCTTATCCAAGAATTACGATTGAGTATACGACCGGATATGTCGTCAAGAAATATCTGCGCGGATTTCTTTACGGCTTTAATTTGAGTCCGGCGCGAGTCGGGGTGGGCGCGGTGAACGACGTCGTTGTGGGGTGTCGGTACCGGCCATGGCGGCGCCGCGATCGGCTCCGTTGCCGGACGCAACCTGGGGGAACTCCTCGGCACCGGGGTGCCCTTGAGTGCTAGCACTCTCATGTATAGAGTGCTAGGTGGCAGTCGGTCGGACTCTCGCTCGGCACCCGCGACGACGATGCGAGGGCTCGTACGAATGCCGAACACCTTAAGTAAGTACGTTCCGATGGGCTCGGCATCGGCCGGGTCGCATCCAGACAATGTGGAGGGCTCCAATCGTGGCGAGCGTGAACATCAAGCCACTCGAGGACAAGATCCTCGTTCAGGCCAACGAGGCCGAGACCACGACCGCTTCCGGTCTGGTCATTCCGGACACTGCCAAGGAGAAGCCGCAGGAAGGCACTGTCGTCGCCGTCGGCCCCGGCCGGTGGGACGAGAGCGGCAGCAAGCGGATTCCGCTGGACGTCGCTGAGGGTGACGTTGTCGTGTACAGCAAGTACGGCGGCACCGAGATCAAGTACGGCGGCCAGGAGTACCTGATCCTGTCCGCGCGCGACGTGCTGGCCATCGTCGGCAAGTAGCCACAAAGCAACCACCGTGCCCGCCCCGGAGATCCCCGTAATACGGGTGATGTCCGGGGCGGCACGCGTAGAGAAAAGGGCTTAAACAGCTATGAGCAAGCAGATTGAGTTCAACGAGGCCGCGCGCCGGGCGTTGGAAGCCGGCGTGAACAAGCTCGCCAACGCAGTCCGGGTGACACTCGGCCCGCGCGGTCGCACGGTGGTGCTGGCCAAGTCCTTCGGCGGCCCGACGGTGACCATGGACGGCGTCACCGTGGCTCGGGACGTGGACCTGGAAGACCCGTTCGAGAACCTCGGCGCGCAGCTGGTGAAGTCGGTGGCCACCAAGACCAACGACGTGGCCGGCGACGGCACCACCACCGCCACCGTGCTGGCCCAGGCCATCATCTCCGGAGGGCTGCGCAACGTTGCGGCCGGCGCCAACCCGATCGCGCTGGGCGCCGGCATCGCCAAGGCCGCCGACGCGGTGTCCGAAGCGCTGCTGGCCGCGGCCATCCCGGTCTCCGGCAAGGAGTCGATCGCCCAGGTGGCCAACGTATCCTCGCGCGACGAGGAGATCGGTGAGCTGGTCGGCGAGGCGATGACCAAGGTCGGCACCGACGGCGTGGTCAGTGTGGAGGAGTCCTCGACGCTCTCGACCGAGCTGGAGATCACCGACGGTGTCGGCTTCGACAAGGGTTTCCTGTCGGCGTACTTCGTCACCGACTTCGACTCGCAGGAAGCCGTCCTCGAAGACGCACTGATCCTGCTGCACCGCGACAAGATCAGCTCGCTGCCGGACCTGCTGCCGCTGCTGGAGAAGGTCGTCGAGGCGAACAAGCCGCTGCTGATCATCGCCGAGGACGTCGAGGGCGAGCCGCTGTCGACCCTGGTGGTCAACGCAATCCGCAAGACGCTCAAGGCCGTTGCGGTCAAGGCGCCCTACTTCGGTGACCGCCGCAAGGCGTTCCTGGAGGACCTCGCGATCGTCACCGGCGCCCAGGTGGTCAACCCCGACGTGGGCCTGACGCTGCGGGAGGCCGGTCTGGACGTGCTGGGCACGGCTCGCCGGGTGGTGGTCAGCAAGGACGACACCGTGATCGTCGACGGTGCCGGGACTGCCGAGGCCATCGCGGGACGGGTCAAGCAGCTGCGCGCCGAGATCGAGGCGACCGACTCCGACTGGGACCGCGAAAAGCTCGAAGAGCGGCTGGCCAAGCTGGCCGGCGGCGTGGCCGTGATCAAGGTCGGCGCAGCCACCGAGACCGCACTCAAGGAGCGCAAGCACCGCGTCGAAGACGCGGTCGCGGCGGCCAAGGCTGCGGTGGAGGAGGGCATCGTCACCGGTGGCGGCGCGGCGCTGGTGCAGGCCCGCGCGGCGTTGTCGGAGCTGGCGTCCTCGCTGACCGGCGACGAGAAGCAGGGCGTGCAGGTGTTCGCCGCTGCGCTGAGCGCGCCGCTGTACTGGATCGCCACCAACGCCGGCGTGGACGGTGCCGTGGTGACCAGCAAGGTGGCCGAGTTGCCGGCCGGGCAGGGCTTCAACGCCGCCACGCTGTCCTATGGCGACCTGGCTGCCGACGGGGTCATCGACCCGGTCAAGGTGACCCGCTCGGCGGTGCTCAACGCCGCGTCGGTCGCGCGGATGGTGCTGACCACCGAGACCGCTGTGGTCGACAAGCCCGTCGAGGTCGACGCGCACGCCGGCCACGGGCATCACGGGCACGCCCACTAGGTAGTTCGCAAGCACCCCCGGTCCACGATTTGGGCCGGGGGTGTTTTCGTGTCCGATGCAGGACCGTTGCAACGCAGGGGGCAGGCACACGGGCGTTTGCATACAACCACGTCTGAGCTAGCCGCCCCGCCATGCTTGACGCGCCGCCGCCCGCGGCGCAGTGTGGCATAGACCACTGGCCACACCCGGTAAAAGGCGGCAGCTCATGACCACGAGGGACAAGTACACGACGGTTCCCGCGACCTATTCGTGGGAGGTCGCCAGCGCCGGCGACGCGTGCTTCACGTGGGAATACGACGAGGGGCGCTCACGGCTGCTGTCGTTGTACCAAAAGGGCAAGGACAAGCAGTGGGATGCCCAGTCGCGCATTGATTGGGATCAAGATGTCGACCCGATGAATCCGCTCGGGTTGCCTGACGACTTCCATCCCCTGTTCGGCAGCCCCATGTGGGATGCCGCAGACGACAAGCGTCGCGCCGAGATGCGTCAGCACCATCAGTCTTGGCAGTTCTCGCAGTTTCTGCACGGCGAGCAGGGTGCGATGGTGTGTGCGGCCAAGATCGTCGAGGTCGTTCCGGACTTGGATGCGAAGTTCTACGCGGCCACCCAAACCATGGACGAGGCCCGGCACGTCGAGGCGTTCTCACGGTTCTTGCAGGACAAGGCCGAGATGGTCTACCCGGTAAACCAGCACTTGACTGCACTGCTGGGCGATACCCTGCGTGATTCTCGTTGGGACATGCCCTATCTGGGCATGCAAGTCCTCATCGAGGGGCTTGCGCTTGCCGCGTTCGGCGTGCTGCGTGACGTGTCGGCGGAGGGTTCGCTGGCCAAGCAGATATTGGCCTACGTCATGCAGGATGAGGCAAGGCACGTCGCGTTCGGCCGAATCTCGTTGAAGGACTACTACTCTGCGCTCACCGAGAAGGAGCGCGACGAGCGCGAAGAGTTCGTCGTGGACGCCTGCTACCTGATGCGCGACCGGTTCCGGGGCGAAGAGGTCTTTGAGACCCTCGGCCTGAACGTCACCGAATGTGCACAGTGGGTCGACGCGTCGCCGTTGATGTCCCAGTTCCGCTCACATCTGTTCAGCCGCATCGTGCCGATCGTCAAGGACATCGGACTGTGGGGACCCAAGGTGCAGAGGGCATTCCGGGACATGGGCGTGCTCGACATGGCCGAATTCAACATCGACGCGCTGATGAAAGCCGATGAGGATCAGGCCGAATCCCTGGACAGGGCGCATGCCGAGATGGCCGAGCGCGCCGTCGAAGTCGACGAGGTGATCGCCGCGGGCGCGAGCTAACCCAACGGGCTGGGCGCCAGCAATCCGGCGGAGGCAAATTTCAGGCCGGCGCGTAGTTCGTCCAGCGAAATGGGGTCGTCGGACTCGATGTAGCGCATGGTGGTTGCCACGGCCATGTTGAAGAACAACCAGGCCAGAGCGCTCGGGCTCAATTCGTCGCGGTATTGGCTGCGGTAGTGACTCATGTGCAGTGTGGTCATCGCCAACAAGGTGGCGTTGAGCCCCGAGACGTTTTCGAAGGCGCGCAGATGATCGGGCCGTTGAGTGAGGTAGCGGATCAGCCGACGGTTGGCGATCGTGTAGTCGATAAGGATGTCGATCGATGCCTCCATCGCTGAGGCCGGCCGGTCCAACGTGATCGCCCGCAGCATGTCCTCGATCGCGGGCGCCTGTTCGGCGGCCAGTCGCTCCACCGCGGCGTCGATGATCTGCTCCTTGTTCGCGAAGTACTGATAGATCGATCCCTTGCTGATGTCCGCCTTCTCGGCGATCAGATTGGTGGTGATCTGCTCGGGCGGATGCCGATGCAGTAGCCACGCCGTCGACGTCACTATTTTTGCGACCATCTCACGGGAACGCGCCTGCTTCGGTGACTTACGACGCCGTGAACTGGGGCTATGTACGTTCACCTGAGCTCCTAACGCGACTTGTATGCGACCGTACGTGCACATTAGCGTCGGCGCCAGCATCAGATGGCAAGGGACGACAGGGGAAGCCGATGACTTCTACACCCGATCTCGAGGCTCACCAGCCCGCCCAGGATTTCGAGGAGATCGAAGACCTCGAGCAGATCGAGCTCATTCCGCCGGAATCGCTGACCGCCGAGCACACCGGACGATGGACGTTCCTCATCCTGGAGGGCGCGGCGTTCATGATGCAGGCCATGCATCCGGTCATTGCCGAGGTCACCGGCCGCTACTCCGCGGCCTTCCACGGCGACCCGGGCGGTCGGGCGATCCGGTCGGTCGACTCGGTGCTGCGCTGGACCTACGGCGGAACCGAGGCCAAGGCCGAAGGTGATCGTGTTCGCGCGCTGCACAAGCCGATCACCATGAAAAGCGCCGAAACCGGCAAGCAGATCAGCGCGCTGCACCCGGAGTCCTATCAGTGGGTGATCGCCACCGGCTACATCATCAACGCGCAGGCGGGGCGACTGATGATCGGCCGCGAATTCACCGGCGCCGAAAAGGAAGAACTGCTGCGCGACAACCGCCGGCTGGCTCGGCTGCTGCACGTACCGATGCGTGGTTATCCGGAGTCGCAGCAGGAGATGGCCGACTACTTCGAGCGGATGATCGACACTCTGCGCGGCACGCCGCAGGCGCTGCAGTTGATCGCCGACCTACAGTCCGGAAAGGCCGAGCTGCCGCCCACGGTGCCCAAACTGTTGGCGCCGCTGGTGCAGGCCGCGCTGCGACCGGCCCTTCGGTTCAACTATCTGTCGGTGGTCGGACTGCTGGACCCGCGTCTTCGCGAGAAGCTCGGCGTCACCTGGAGTGCCGACGAGGAACGTCAGCTCACCCGCATCTATACCGCCATTCGGATCGCCTACCGCGTGCTGCCCGACCGGCTCACCTACTTCCCGCTGGCATACCACGCCCGCAAGCACCATCAGTGCCTGGAGAAGATGAAGCAGCGCCAGGAGAAATCGTTTGCCTACCAGCTGCCGAAGGGCTCGGGATAGCTCAGGGCCAGCGAATCCATTGCATCGGTTATCAATTCATTTTTCGGCCCAGCGGTGAACAGTGAGCGATGGGTGATTAGCCGCCGCGTAGAACGGGTATGAACCCACCGCGGCGCTGACCGGGCGCCGCTAAGGGTGTCGAGAAGGAGATCACCATGAACGCAGTGGCGGCCACCGAATTCCTGGCCCGTTCCACAACGTTGACCAGTGTGGGGTGGATCGGCTACATCGTGATCGGCGCTATTGCCGGCTGGATCGCGGGCATGGCCATGAAGACCAAATTCGGCCTGCTTGCCGACGTAGTCGTGGGTGTCGTCGGAGCGTTGATCGGCGGATTCCTGCTTAGTTTCGTCGTCGATACCGCGAGCGGCGGCTGGTGGTTCACCTTGTTCACCGCAATTCTGGGTGCGGTCATCCTTCTTTGGTTGCTGCGCCTCTTCGGGCGTGAGGCGTAAGGAGTGATGAAGATGAAAAGCGTTGCGTTTGCCGCCTTTGCGCTGGGGGTGCTGCTTTCCAGCGGGTGCTCGGCCTCGCAGGTGATCAATACCGGCGGCGACACGAAGTGCAAGGACTTCGTCGACCAGGACGAGAAGAAGCAGGACGACGAGATCACCAAGATGCTCAAAGACAAGAGCGGCGCCGACCCATCGAATCTGGAGATCTCGGCGACTCGCCTGTCGGTGTCGACCTACTGCAAGACGCTGGGACAGCCGGACAGCAAGATATCCGAAGCTCCGCACGGCTGAGGGTGCAGCGCTGTTCGAGCCGGATAAGGCCGGCTGAGCTCAGTACGAGTTGGTGAACAGCAGCATCAGCGAGTCCCACAGACTCTGCAGCGGATCGCTGTTGGCGACCCCGTTGAACAACAGCGCGTTGAGCCAGGCGTCGAAGCCGTTGATGTCGTCATCGTTGATGTTGACGTAGGTCAACAGGCCGTCGGTCACGGTGGTGGCGTCGGCGATCTGCTCGGGGGTCAGACCCAAGTACTCCACGTGCGGGCCGAAGATGTTCAGTAGCGCGCCCCACAGGCCGTTTTCGGCGTAGGAGTCCACGAAGTTGGCCACCGGGTCGGTGGGCAGGCTGTAAATGGTGGTGGGGTACAGGTCATTCGGCGTAGAGCTGCCGATGCTGTCATCCATACCGGTGAAGCTGAGGAAGGCATCGGTGAACTTGGTGCCCAGTGTCGCGTCCATGGCAGCTTCCAGGTGTTGCCAGACGCCGTCCGGGTTGGAGGGATTTCCGATGAATACGAAATGTAGTGCATCGCTGGGGATTCCGTACGCCGCGAGTTGGGCCATGGCCATCGACCCGGCGGTGGCGCTCTGCGAGTAGCCGAAGATGGTCAGCGGGTGGTCGGCGTCGTATGCGCCTGGGTTTGCGTCGAACTCTTTCTCCACGGCCAGGACGAGCGCCGTTGCGTCGGCAAGGCTGCTCTGCTGGAACAGCTCGGGTGTCGTCAGCACCTGCAGCGGGGCACTGCACGGGTCGGTGCCGTCCATGTGGCAGACCATCGAGCCGATCGAGCCGCCGTTGAAGCCCAGCGCGTTGAGGTACAGCTCTTCTGCCGAGCGTGCGTACTCCGGCGATGGCGTTGGTTGGCCGGTTCCGCCGAGGATCAGTGCGGTCTGGCTGCCCGCCAGCGGCCCGGTGGTGGCCAGCAGGGCCGCCTCGGCGAGCAGGATCCCGGCCGGTTGGACGATCGCTGCGCCGGATGCAGCGAGAACCATGCTGACCGTGGCCAGGCGACCGACAGTGCTAGCACCTTTGCCCTTGCGCAGTCTCACCTGAGCCATCAGAACCCCCGCTGTGTATGGCATATGAATATCACATTCTCGTTTTTGAAGTCTAAAGTTCTCATGGGCCGCGAGAAGGGGAAATCATGGATCAACAGACCTACGACCGCGGCCGCGAGATCCGTGCCGCCGTGCTGGGCAACGCCTATGTCGCCACCGCCGACCCCGGAGACGACTTCTCGAAACCGTTCCAGGACCTGGTCACCGAGTATTGCTGGGGGGCGGTATGGGGGCGCGAGGGCCTGTCGCGCAAGACCCGCAGCATGCTCAACCTGGCCATGATCGCGGTGCTCAACCGGCCCAACGAGCTGCGCACCCACGTCAAGGGCGCGCTCACCAACGGCGTCACACGTGAGGAGATCCGCGAGGTCTTCATGCAGGTGGCGATCTACGCGGGCGTCCCGGCCGCAGTGGACAGCTTCCGGATCGCCCGTGAGGCGTTCGCCGAGTACGAGCAGCAGCAGTGATCGGCTTCATCGGCCTGGGCAACATGGGATTTCCCATGGCCAACCGGCTGGCCGATACCGGCCGCGAGCTGGTGGTCTACGACACCCGCAGTGAAGTGGTCGAGCGCGCAATAAAGTTCGGCGCACAGGGCGCGTCTTCGCCGAGGGAGGTCGCCGATCGTGCCGAGATCGTGTTGGCCAGTCTGCCGTCACCACAGGCGTCGGCGACGGTGACCGACGAGGTGGCCGCCGGCGCGAAGGTCGCGTTGTTCATCGACCTGTCGACCGTGGGAAGTGAAGTGGCGCAGCGCAATCACGCCACACTGGCTGCCCACGGGATCGCGGCACTGGACGCACCGGTCAGCGGCGGCGTCGGCGGGGCCAAGCAGGGCACTCTGGCCATCATGGTGTCGGGGCCGCGCGCAGCGTTCGAGACCGCCGGGTCGGTGTTGAACGAACTCGGACGCCCGTTCTTCGTCGACGAGAAGCCCGGCACGGCCCAGACGATGAAACTGGTGAACAACCTGATGGCGGCCACCACACTGGCCGCCACCGCCGAGGTCATGGTGATGGGCGTCAAGGCCGGCCTCGACCCGCAGGTGATGCTCGACGTGCTCAATGCCGGCTCGGGAGCAACACACGCCAGCCGAGACAAGTTCCCCAAAGCGGTGCTGCCGCGCACCTTCGACTACGGGTTCGCCACCGGCCTGATGGTCAAGGACGTCCGGCTCTACCTCGACGAAGCGCAAGCGCTCGACCTGCCGCGGGAACTGGCCGACACGGTGGCCGGGATGTGGGAGTCCACACTGCGGGAACAGGGCCCCGAGTCCGACTTCACCTCCATCGTCAAAGTGTTGGAGAAAGCTGCCGGCGTCACCGTAGGGGCGATCAGTAGAAGTCGTTGAAGAACAGCTGCAGCGAATCCCACAGGCTGTCGAAGATGCCGCTGTTGGCGGCCCCGCCGAAGAAAACCGCATTGATCCAGGCGTCGAAGCCATTGATATCGCTGTCGGAGATGTCGACGTAGGTCAGACTGCCGTCGACCGTGATGGTGGCGTCGGCGACCTGTTCCGGAGTCAACCCGAGATACCACACGTGCGGACCCAAGACGTCCAGCAGCGCGCCCCACAGGCCCTCGGAGGCGTAGACATTGGCGAAGTTGGAGACCGGATCGCCGGGCAGGCCGTAAATGGTGGCCGCGTACAGATCATTTGGTGTCTGGACGCCCAGGACGTCGGTCATGCCGAAAAGGTTGAACAGGTAGGCGGTCAGGCTGGGGCCGAGCAGCGCCTCCACGGCCGCTTCCAGGTGTTGCCAGATGCCGGTCGGCGTGGACGGGTCACCGATGAACACTTAGTGCAGAGCGTCGCTGGGGATGCCGGCCTCGGCCAGTCGGGTCATGGCGATCGATTCGGCGGTGGCGCTCTGCGAGTAGCCGAAGATCGTCAGAGGGTGCTCGGCGTCGTAAGCGCCCGGGTTGGCGTTGAATTGGTTCTCGACCGCCAGGACGATGGCCGATGCGGCCGTCAGACTGCTCGGGCCCTGCTGGATCAACTCGGGCGTGGTCAGCACCTGCAGCGGGGCGCTGCACGGGTCGGTGCCGTCCATGTAGCAGACCATCGAACCGGTTGAGCCACCGTTGAAACCCAGCGGATTCAGGAACAGATTCTCGGCCGACCGCGCGAACTCGGGCGACGGCGTCGGTTGGGTGGTTCCGCCGAGGATGAGCGCCGTTTGACTGCCCGCCAGCGGTCCGGTGGCCGACAGCAGAGCGGCCGCGGCGTTGACGACCGGTTGGCCGGTTGCCACACCGGCCGCGGCCGCCATCAGGCCGACGACGGCGACGTGAGCAACTGCGTTTTTGCCTGCCCTGCCTTGCGATGCCATCGCACGTACGACGTCGAGGGCTGTCAGAGGGTGTCGGGGCACAGGTGATGCTGCGCGGCATTGATCAGCATGCGTCCCTTGTCGGCGTCGTTCGGGTTCACCTGGGCCAGCGTCTGTTCGGGCTTCTCGCCCAGTCGCAGCCGGTTGCAGGCCATCCAACCGTTGGCCACTACCACGCCGTCGGGCAGCTGCTGATCACCCAGCGTCAGGCCCGGAAACCCATTGGATCGCAGTTCATTGAGGAATCCCTCGTCGTCAGCACTCGCGATGGGTGCGCCGATGAGGCCGACGGCGAACCCGGCCGCGATGGTTCCGAGCAGAAGCTGCTTCTTCACGGCGCCCTCCTTGCTTTTCTTGCACTCGCAGCCCCGCGGGCCGCCGAAAGAAAAGCGTAATGGCGCAACTGGTCTGCGACCGGAGAACTGAGCGATCCGTATCCAACTCAGCGACGACACCGGGGGAGGTGCAGTGAGCGAACAGCCCCCGGCTGAACCGGGGGCTGCTCAGGGTGCCCACGGGCCGCGGATGTGACGCCGCGGCCGGTCGGGAAGTAATCAGCCGCTGGGGCGCAGGTTGCAGCGCAGCGCGGCGTGCCGCTCGGCTTCGGACATGCCGCCCCAGATGCCGTAGGGCTCACCTACGGCGAGTGCGTGCGTCCGGCACTGTTCCAGCACCGGGCAACTGCGGCACCACTTCTTGGCGTTCTGCTCGCGCTGGGCCCGGGCGCGGCCGCGCTCGCCGTCGGGCGGGAAGAACACCGATGAGTCGACACCTCGACACGCACCCCGGAGCTGCCAATCCCATACGTCCGCGTTGCGCCCGGGCAATTGCTCAACCTGTGGCATGGGAACCCCTCTCAAAACGCTGTTGGGGCCGGATCTTTGGGATGCGGCTTGTCGAGCGGTATCTGGGTGGTGCGCGTAAAACAGCGCCGGCTGTCTTCCGGCGCCGAGGGGACGGTAACTAAACGATCTGAAGTAAAACCAACGTGATGGTTAAGAAAGGCTGGCCTAAACGGGTGGAGTTTCCGTGAGAGTGGATGTTATTCCGCATTCTGTGGAGTGGTTATGCGTATGCGGTACCGCGTAACGTCGCGCAGCGATGATTGACGACCCAAATGCCGTCCTAGTGGCCGCCGCGTTCGGCGATGAACCCGGCCGCTGGCCCCTGCCCAAGGCGACCAATCCCCGGCAGCGGTGGCTGCGTGCCGTCGCGGCCGGGGGGCAGGGGCGCTACGCCAGCGCCACCGCCGATCTGGCCGCGTTGCTGCGCGAGGTGCCGGCTGGGCCGCTGGCCTCCCTGGCATACAGCACCCGGGGCTCGTTCCTGCGCCAACTCGGCGGGCACGATTTGGCCCGCGGCTTCGACGGCCGGGCGCTGGCACTGACCCTCAATGACCGCGAAGTCGACCCGCAGGCCCGCGCCGATGCGCTGGTCGGGCTCGCCGCCGACGCCCTGGGGGTCGGGCGTTTCGCGGCGTCGGCGGCACTGTTGGCCCGAGCCGATTCGGAGCCGTCCACCGCTGTGCCGCGCCTGGCGGTCCGCCGGCATTGGGTGACCGCGGAATTGGCGATGGTCACCGGCGACGGAGCCACCGCGGTGCGTCATGCCGAGCAGGCGTGCGAGCTGGTGAGCGACGGCATGGTGCGGCACCGGGTGAAAAGTCAGGTGGTGCTGGCCGGCGCGCTGTGCTGCGCGGGGAACCTCGATCGAGCGCGCGTCGTGGCCGAGGGCGCACTGCAGGACACCGGTCGGCTGGGGCTGATTCCCCTGCAATGGGCGCTGGCGTGCATGTTGGCCGATGTCGGCAGTACTACGCGGACGGCTGAAGAGTTACGCGGTCTGCGTGATGAGGCCGCACAGCTGGTGGTCCACCGCGGCGGAACCTGGCGGCGTTGATCAGCGGTAGCCGTCGGCTTCCGAGGTCGCCCCGTTGAGCGACGCATCGGCATAGCCGCGGCAGTAATCCCACGTTACGTAACTGTCCGGCTCCGGGTCGTAGGCCGGCTCGTGCGGCCGGACGGTGCCGTCGATGAGCAGCTGCAGCAGGTTGGCGCGCAGCATGTCCCAGTCGTGGTAGTGGTCCTGCTGGCAGTCGTCGCAGCACACCACCAGGCCGCGAATTCCCCTGTGCGCCAATAACGCTTCGTAGACCGCCAGATCGGCGAGGTCGGCCTCGACTGCGGTCCGTTCCTGCGGGTCCAGCGGCTGGCCCGGTTCGACGGCGTCCAGTGCGGCAGACGGGTCATGCGGATCGTCGGCGAACGGGTCGGGTGGCAAACCGGGTGGCAGGTGGTCACGCACGCCCATCAGGGTACGCAGTCGCCACGACAGAACGCCAGCGGTGGGTCCAGGGGCCCGCCCGGAGGTCAAGGGTGGTGGCGGGCGAAAGCAGCTGCGCGCCGCTATTAGGATGGACTTTTCACCCCGGCTTTGTAGTGGAGGCTCCCAGATGGCCGTTGGTTGTCCAAAACAGAGGTCAGCGCTCCGATGATTGGTGCCATGGGCCCGCAAGACGATGCGGTATACGCCGGTGGTGCGCTCGACGGACAGGCCCCCAAGATCGCGATGTTGGGGCTGACCTTCGACGACGTCCTGCTGCTTCCGGCGGCATCCGACGTGGTGCCGGCCACCGCCGACACCGCGAGTCGACTCACGCGCAACATCGCGCTCAAGGTGCCGCTGGTCAGCTCCGCGATGGACACGGTCACCGAGGCCCGGATGGCGATCGCGATGGCCCGCGCCGGTGGCATGGGCGTGCTGCACCGCAATCTGCCCGTCACCGAGCAGGCCGGCCAGGTCGAGACCGTCAAGCGGTCCGAGGCCGGGATGGTCACCGACCCGGTCACCTGTACGCCGGAGAACACCCTGGCCGAGGTGGACGCGCTGTGCGCCCGCTTCCGGATCTCCGGGTTGCCGGTCGTCGACGACAAGGGCTCTCTGGTCGGCATCATCACCAACCGGGACATGCGCTTCGAGGTCGACCAGAACAAGCCGGTCGCCGAGGTGATGACCAAGACGCCGCTGATCACCGCGCAGGAGGGCGTCTCCGCCGACGCCGCACTGGGCCTGCTGCGCCGGCACAAGATCGAGAAGCTGCCGATCGTGGACGGCCACGGCAAGCTGACCGGGCTGATCACCGTCAAGGACTTCGTCAAGACCGAGCAGCACCCGCTGGCCACCAAGGACCGCGACGGCCGGCTGTTGGTCGGCGCCGCGGTCGGTGTTGGTGACGACGCCTGGATCCGGGCGATGACGCTGGTGGATGCCGGGGTGGATGTGCTGATCGTGGACACCGCGCACGCCCACAACCGCGGGGTGCTGGACATGGTGGGCAAGCTCAAAGCCGAAGTGGGGGAGCGGGTCGATGTGGTCGGAGGCAACGTGGCCACCCGAAGCGGCGCCGCCGCGCTGGTCGAGGCCGGCGCCGACGCGGTGAAGGTCGGGGTGGGCCCCGGCTCGATCTGCACCACCCGGGTGGTCGCCGGGGTGGGCGCTCCGCAGATCACCGCCATCATGGAGGCCGTCGCCGTGTGCGCGCCGGCCGGTGTGCCGGTGATCGCCGACGGTGGACTGCAGTACTCCGGAGACATCGCCAAGGCGCTGGCCGCCGGCGCCTCGACGACGATGCTGGGTTCGCTGTTGGCCGGCACCGCCGAGTCGCCCGGCGAGCTGATCTTCGTCAACGGCAAGCAGTTCAAGAGCTACCGCGGGATGGGGTCGCTGGGCGCCATGCAAGGCCGCGGCGGCGCCAAGTCCTACTCCAAGGACCGCTACTTCCAGGACGACGCGCTCTCCGAGGACAAGCTGGTGCCCGAGGGCATCGAGGGCCGGGTGCCGTTCCGGGGCCCGTTGAGCACGGTCATCCACCAGCTCACCGGTGGGCTGCGGGCGGCAATGGGCTACACCGGTTCGGCCACCATCGAGGCGCTGCAGCAGGCACAGTTCGTGCGCATCACCGCCGCGGGTCTGAAGGAAAGCCACCCGCACGACATCACCATGACTGTCGAAGCCCCCAACTACTACGTCCGCTGAGCAGGCGTTCGTTCCCGCGTCTGCGTGCAGACAAGCAGAGCAAACAGAAACGAGGCTGACCCGTCATGCGTGACATGGTTGAGATCGGCATGGGCCGCACCGCCCGTCGCACCTACGAGCTCGATGACATCAACATCGTGCCGTCCCGGCGTACGCGTTCCTCCAAGGACGTGTCCACCGCCTGGCAGCTGGACGCCTACCGCTTCGAGATGCCGGTCCTGGCTCATCCCACCGACGCGCTGGTCTCCCCGGAGTTCGCCATCGAACTGGGCCGGCTCGGTGGACTGGGTGTGCTCAACGGCGAAGGACTGATCGGCCGCCACGCCGACGTCGAGGCCAAGATCGCCCAGGTGACCGAGGCTGCCGCCAAGGAGCCGGAGCCCTCGGCGGCGATCCGGCTGCTGCAGCAGTTGCACGCCGCGCCGCTGAACCCCGAGCTGCTCGGCGCCGCGGTGGCGCGTATCAGCGAGGCCGGCGTGACCACCGCGGTCCGGGTGAGCCCGCAGAACGCCGCGGCACTGACCCCGGCGCTGTTGGCCGCCGGGGTCGACCTGCTGGTCATCCAGGGCACCATCATCTCCGCTGAGCGGGTCGCGGTGGACCGCGACGGAGCCGGCGAACCGCTCAACTTGAAGACCTTCATCTCCGAGCTGGACATCCCGGTGGTGGCCGGCGGCGTGATCGACCACCGCACCGCGCTGCACCTGATGCGGACCGGCGCGGCCGGGGTGATCGTCGGCTACGGCTCCACCTCCGGGGTGACCACCTCCGATGAGGTCCTGGGCATCTCGGTGCCGATGGCCACCGCGATCGCCGACGCGGCCGCCGCGCGCCGCGAATACCTCGATGAGACCGGCGGGCGCTACGTGCACGTGCTGGCCGATGGCGACATCCACACGTCCGGCGATCTGGCCAAGGCGATCGCCTGCGGCGCCGACGCGGTGGTGCTGGGCACGCCGCTGGCGGGAGCGGCCGAGGCGCAAGGCGACGGCTGGTACTGGCCGTCGGCAGCCGCGCACCCCTCCCTGCCGCGCGGCGCGCTGATGCAGGTCGCCTACGGGGAGCGTCCCAGCCTGGCGCAGGTGCTCGAGGGCCCCTCCGACGACCCGTTCGGCTCGCTGAACCTGGTCGGCGGGCTGCGTCGTGCGATGGCCAAGGCCGGCTACTGCGATCTCAAGGAGTTCCAGAAGGTCGGCCTGACCGTCGGTTCCTGACCGCCGGTCAGGAACCCGCCAGGTAAGGGCAGCCTATCTAGCAAGTTACCGGTGAGTACGGTCATACTTGCTGGCTATGGAGCCTGACTACGACGTCCTGATCATCGGCTCGGGTTTCGGTGGCAGCGTGAGCGCGCTGCGGCTGACCGAGAAGGGCTATCGGGTCGGCGTACTGGAAGCCGGCCGCCGATACGCCGACAAGGATTTCGCCAAGAACTCCTGGCACCTGCGCGAGTTTCTGTGGGCGCCGAAGCTGGGGTGCTACGGCATCCAGCGCATCCACCTGCTCAACAACGTCATGGTGCTGGCCGGGGCTGGGGTCGGCGGCGGGTCGCTGAACTACGCCAACACCCTCTATGTACCGCCGGAGCCGTTCTTCGCCGATAAGCAGTGGGCACACATCACCGACTGGCGCGCCGAGCTGACGCCGCACTACGACCAGGCCCAGCGGATGCTCGGCGTGGTCAAGAACCCGACCTTCACCGACGCGGACCGCATCGTCAAGCAGGTCGCCGATGAGATGGGGGTCGGCGACACGTTCGTGGCCACCCCGGTCGGGGTGTTCTTCGGCCCGGAGGGCGCCAGTGGAGCCAAGGAGCCGGGCAAGACGGTGGCCGACCCGTTCTTCGGCGGCGCCGGCCCGAAACGCACCGGGTGCATCGAGTGCGGCGAATGCATGACGGGCTGCCGCTGGGGCGCCAAGAACACGTTGGTCAAGAACTACCTGTATCTGGCGGAATCGAATGGCGCACAGGTGCATCCGATGACGACGGTGACCGCCTTCGAGCAGGGGGCCGACGGGTTGTGGCAGGTGACGACGGTGCGAACCGGCCTGCGTGCGCGTCGGCACCGCAAGACCTTCACCGCCCGGTATCTGATCCTGGCCGCCGGCACCTACAACACCCAGCGGCTGCTGTTCAAGATGCGCGACAAGGGCAAGCTGCCCAACCTGTCCGACAAGCTCGGAGTGCTGACCCGCACCAACTCCGAATCCATCGTGGGTGCGGCGACATTGAGCGTGAATCCGGATCTGGACCTGACCCACGGCGTGGCGATCACCTCCTCGATTCATCCCACTGCCGACACCCACGTCGAGCCGGTCCGCTACGGCAAGGGCTCCAACGCCATGGGGCTGTTGCAGACCCTGATGACCGATGGACCAAGCCCGGGGGGTGGGAAAAGCACCGATGTGCCGCGCTGGAAGCAACTGCTGAACCAGGGCCGTGAAGACCCCCGCAACATCCTGCGGCTGCTGAACCCCAAGGACTGGAGCGAACGCACCGTGATCGCGCTGGTCATGCAGCACCTGGACAACTCGATCACCACCTTCACCAAACGCGGCAAGCTGGGGATCCGCCGCTACAGCAGCAAGCAGGGTCACGGCGAGCCGAACCCGAGCTGGATTCCGGTCGGCAACGAGGTCACCCGCCGCATCGCCGCCAAGATCGATGGGGTGGCCGGCGGCACCTGGGGCGAGCTGTTCAACATCCCGCTGACCGCGCACTTCTTGGGCGGCGCGGCGATCGGTGACAGCCCCGAGCACGGCGTCATCGACCCCTACCAGCGGGTGTACGGCTACCCGACCTTGGCGGTGATGGACGGTGCGGCGGTCTCGGCCAACCTCGGCGTCAACCCGTCGCTGTCGATCACCGCGCAGGCCGAGCGGGCCGCGTCACTGTGGCCCAACAAGGGCGAGGCCGATCTGCGGCCGGCCCAGAACGAGCCCTACCGGCGGCTGGACCCGATCGCGCCGAAGAACGCGGCGGTGCCCGACAGCGCCTTCGGCGCGCTGCGCTGGAAGTAGTGAATTCGGCGCGGTAATTCCCGCTGAGCGGGCGCAACCGCGCCGAAATCGCGGGGTCGTCGCACGGGTTTACCGCGCCACCTCCCGGCGGTGCTTCGGTTCGCGGCCGGGCGGCTGCGTCGGGGTGGGCAACAGCGGTTCCCGCCGACGGGCCGGCAGCGTGGTCGGGGACTGTGTGCTCAGTTCGACCTCCTTGCCGGCATGGTTGATCGTCAGCCGACCGTCGGGGCCATCGCGCAGGGTGTAGGTGACCTTGCTGTGGTTGGCGTCGACCGTCACCCGAAATCCCCGCCAGCGCAACCCGAACCGCAGCCGTGAGATCCCGTCCGGCAGTGCGGGATCCAACGACAGCACGCCGGAGTCGTCACGCAGGCCGCCGAACCCGGCCACCAAGGCGAGCCAGGTCCCGGCCAGCGACGCCATATGCAGTCCGTCGCGGGTGTTGTCGTGCAGATCGCGCAGGTCGACGAACGCCGTCTCGTAGGTGTAGTCGTGGGCCAACTCCAAATGCCCTACCTCGGCGCACATCACCGCCTGGGTGCACGCCGACAGCGACGAGTCGCGCACTGTGCGTCGCTCGTAATAGTCGACGTTGCGGGCCTTCTGCTCGTCGGTGAACGCGTGGCTGCGCCACTGCATGGCCAGCAGCAGATCGGCCTGCTTGACCACCTGGGCCGGATACAGCCGCACATAGGGTTCATTGAGCAGCAGCGGGTAGGTGTTGCGGGTGTCGAAGTCCCATTCCGCGGCCGTGGTGAAACCCTCGCACTGCGGATGCACGCCGAGTTCCTCGTCATAGGGGATGTGCGCCGCGTCGGCCGCGTCCCGCCAGCCGGCCATCTCCTCGGTGGTGACCCCCAGTTCGTGGGCGGCGTCGGGGTGGCGGGCGCACGCCTGCGCGGCAGTACGCAGATTGTGGGCGGCCATCAGGTTGGTGAACACGTTGTCCCGGACGATCGCGGTGTATTCGTCGGGGCCGGTGACCCCATACAGATGCCACACCCCATGCCGGTCGTGGTGCCCCAGCGAGCGCCAGAGCCGCGCGGTCTCGATCAGCACCGCCAGCCCGCACTCCTGCTCCACCGTGTCATCGCCGGTGACCACACGGTACTGCTCGAACGCCGCCGCGATATCGGCGTTGATGTGCCAGGCGGCGGTGCCCGCCGGCCAATACCCGGAGCACTCCTGACCACGGATCGTCCGCCATGGGAAAGCCGCGCCGGACAGCCCCAGTTCGGTGGCTCGCCCGCGCGCGAGATCGAGCGTGGTCGCTCGCCAGCGCAGCGCGTCGGCCGCGGCGTGCGGAGCGGTGTAGATCAACACCGGCAGGATGAAACTCTCGCTGTCCCAGAAGGTATGGCCGTCATAACCGGTGCCGGTCAGACCCTTGCTGGGGATGGCGCGACGTTCGGCGCGGGCACTGGCCTGCAGCAGGTGGAACAACGCGAAGCGGATCGCCTGCTGGCAGTCCGGGTCGCCGTGGACCTCGACGTCGGCACCGTCCCAGAACTCGTCGAGGTAGGCGCGTTGGGCGTCGATCAGCCCCTGCCAGCCGCTGTAGCGGGCACCGGTCAGCGCCGCGATGGCCTGATCGCGCAGCGCGGGCCGGGACCGCTCACTGGACCAGCCGTAGGCCAGGTATTTGACGATGCGCAGTTTCTGCCCCGGGCGCAGGCCGCACACCACGGTGGTCGCCGCCACGTCTTGAATTGTCATCGTGGAGACCTGGACCCGGCCGGGTACCTCAACCTCGTGATCCATGGCCGCAGCCATCATCAGTTCGCTGGCCCGGGTGCGATGCACCAGTACCGCACCGGTGTCGGTGTTCTCGCACTCGACGGGCTCCAGCGGATTCTCCAGGATCGCCGCAACCCGCGGGTCGGTGGAGGTCGGGGGCTGGTCCTCGTTGGCGACCAGTTCGGATTGCACTGTCACACGGACGAATTCGTCGATCGCCTCGACGACGTATTCGATGGCCGCGACGCTGCGCTGCGCCAGCGACACCAGCCGGGTCGAATGCGCCTTGACCTGTTTCTTCGCTGGTGAGCGCCAATGGATGTGGCGGGACAGGGTGCCCGCCCGCAGGTCGAGGATGCGCTCGTGGTCGATCAGCTCGCCGTAGCGGACATCCAGCGGTTCGTCGTCGACCATCAGCCGGATGATCTTTCCGTTGGTGACGTCGACGACGGTCTGCCCGGCCTGCGGGTAACCGAACCCGGACTCGGCGTGCGGCAGCGGCCGCACCTCGTAGAACGAGTTCAGGTAGGTGCCGGGCAGGCCGTGCGGTTCGCCCTCATCGAGGTTGCCGCGTAAGCCGATGTGTCCGTTGGACAGGGCGAACAGGGATTCGGTCTGCCCGAGCAGATCAAGGTCGAGGTGGGTTTCGCGGATCTGCCACGGTTCTATCGGAAAGTAATCCTCGGAGATCATCGGCCCGCTTTCACAAGAGTTGATCCAGATCGGTGACGACGACATCGGCGCCGTGGCTCAGCAGGTCATCGCGCTGGCCCACCCGGTCGACGCCCACCACGAAGCCGAACCCGCCGGCTCGACCGGCCGCCACCCCCGACAGCGCGTCCTCGAACACCGCGGCCGCGGCGGGGGTGACACCGAGCAGCTGCGCCGCCCGCAGGAACGAGTCCGGTGCGGGCTTGCCCGCGATGTGTTCGGTGCGCAGCGTCACGCCGTCGACCCGCTGCGCAATGAATTTCTCCAGACCGGTGAGCGCCAGCACGTCACCGGCGTTGGCGCTGGCCGACACCACGGCGGTGGCCAGGCCGGCGGCGGTGACCGCTGCCAGGTAGCGCCGGGACCCCTCGAACACCTCCACGCCGTCGGCCTGCAGCGTCACCCGGAACGCCTCGTTCTTGCGGTTGCCCAGACCGTGCACGGTTTCGGCGTCGGGTGGGTCGTCGTCGGCGCCGTCGGGCAGCGTGATGCCGCGGCTGGCCAGAAACGCGCGCACGCCGTCGTCGCGTTTGCGGCCGTCGACGAAGCGCCGATAGTCGCCGTCGGGGTCGAACGGCACGAAAGGTTCACCGGTGCGTTCGGCGCGCCCCGACAGGTAGGCGTCGAACATTGCTTTCCAGGCTCGGGTATGCACGCTGGCGGTGTCGGTGAGCACGCCATCGAGGTCGAACAGGCAGGCACGCACCGTTTCGGGCAGACCCAGCACGTGTTCTCCCTCCGGCGATCCGGCGTGCCTACACTTCACCATGCCCGCCGTTGGTCCGGCTGACTTTCGCCGCCACTAGACTCTTTGCGTGTCATCACCATCGTCTCGCCCCGTCTTGGTCATCGACTTCGGCGCGCAGTACGCCCAATTGATCGCCCGCCGGGTTCGGGAGGCGCGGGTGTTCTCCGAGGTTCTCCCGCACACCGCGACCGTCGAAGAGATCGCCGCGCGCGATCCGCTGGCGATCGTGCTGTCCGGCGGACCGGCCAGCGTCTACGCCGAGGGGGCCCCGCAGCTCGATCCGGCGCTGTTTGACCTGGACATTCCGGTGTTCGGCATCTGTTATGGCTTTCAAGCCATGGCGGCCGCGCTGGGCGGCACCGTCGAGCACACCGGGACCAGTGAGTACGGCCGCACCGAACTGACGGTGACCGGTGGGGAACTGCACTCGGGCCTGCCGGGCACCCAGCCGGTGTGGATGAGCCACGGCGACGCGGTGACCGCTGCGCCGGACGGGTTCACCGTGGTGGCCGGTACCGCGGGTGCCCCGGTGGCGGCGTTCGAGAACCGCGCCCGCCGGCTGGCCGGGGTGCAGTACCACCCCGAGGTGTTGCACACCCCCTACGGGCAGCGGGTGCTCAGCCGGTTCCTGCACGAGTTCGCCGGCATCGACGCGGCCTGGACGCCCGCCAACATCGCCGATGCGCTGATCGAGCAGGTGCGCGAACAGATCGGTGACGGCCACGCCATCTGCGGACTGTCCGGCGGGGTGGACTCCGCGGTGGCCGCGGCGCTGGTGCAGCGCGCCATCGGTGACCGCCTGACGTGTGTGTTCGTCGACCATGGGCTGTTGCGCGCCGGGGAGCGCGAGCAGGTGCAGAACGACTTCGTCTCGGCCACCGGCGCCAAGCTGGTCACCGTGGACGCCGAAGCGGTGTTCCTTGACGCGCTGTCGGGGGTGTCCGACCCCGAAGGCAAGCGAAAGATCATCGGGCGCCAGTTCATCCGGGCGTTTGAGGGTGCGGTGCGAGACACCTTGGGAGACCACGCTTCTGAAGGGGGAGTCGAGTTCCTGGTGCAGGGCACGCTGTATCCGGACGTGGTGGAATCCGGCGGCGGGACCGGCACCGCGAACATCAAGAGCCACCACAACGTCGGCGGGCTGCCCGACGACCTGAAGTTCAGCCTCGTCGAGCCGCTGCGGCTGCTGTTCAAAGACGAGGTGCGTGCGGTCGGACGCGAGTTGGGACTGCCGGAGGAGATCGTTGCCCGCCAACCGTTCCCGGGCCCCGGTCTGGGCATCCGGATCGTCGGCGAGGTCACCGGCCCGCGGCTGGCGACATTGCGGGCGGCCGACGCGATAGCCCGCGAGGAGTTGACCGCCGCCGGTCTGGACCACCAGATCTGGCAGTGCCCGGTGGTGCTGCTGGCCGATGTCCGTTCGGTGGGGGTGCAGGGCGACGGCCGGACTTACGGCCATCCGATCGTGCTGCGGCCGGTGTCCAGCGAGGACGCCATGACCGCCGACTGGACTCGGGTGCCCTACGAGGTGCTGGAGCGGATCTCAACCCGGATAACCAATGAGGTTTCCGAGGTCAACCGCGTAGTGTTGGACGTCACCAGCAAACCACCCGGCACTATTGAGTGGGAGTAGCCACGATGACCGCTGTGCTTTCGGCTGCCGACGTTCAACGTCGCGAATTCTGGACGCAGCTGTGTCCAGGAATGTCGATAGAAGCCGGGGGTGCCCGCCCATCGGCTGCGGTCGGTGAGCTCGACACCCAGCTGGCCAATTTGAAGCGCGAGGGCTACGTCCAGGTCCCCGACGCCCTGCCGGAAGCGGCTATCGCGCCCATTCGCGCGGGCGTGTCGACGCTGTTCCAACAAGGAATCCCACTGGCTTTCGCCTTCGTCTATGACGAGCTGTGGCTGGCTTTCCAGGGGCTTTCGGAGTTCCTGTCCAGCGTGATGGGCGAGGGGTACCAGGCGTTGCCCGACTTCTGGGTCTGGCATGTGAACCCCAGCGATAACGCCGTGGGTTGGGGACCGCACCGGGACAAGCTGATCAACACCCTCGATGACGACAACTCGCCTCACACGCTGACCGTGTGGCTCCCGTTCACCGATGCCACCCCGCTCAACGGATGTATGTACATGTTGCCCGCCCATCTCGATGATCGGTTCGTCGAGCGTCGATGGGACGGGCCGGACAACGCTGTGGTCCGCAATCTCCAGGACATTCGGGCGCTGCCGGCCACGGCGGGCACCATGTTCGCCTGGAATCAGGCAGTCCTGCACTGGGGCGGGCGTGGCAGCCGCCTCGGAGCCGCGCCGCGGATCAGCGCCGCCTTCGAGTTTCAGCGTTCCGACTGCGCGCCGTTCAACACCCCGTTGCTGGATCCGGGCCGCATGCCGACGTTCACCGAGCGACTCGGGTTGATCGGCAAACAGGTGCTGCAATATCGCCACATGTATCCACTGGCCAGTGATGTCGAGGCCATCGCGACCCTGCTCGCGGAGCGCTACATGCCCGAGGTGGCTGCCTCGATGGGAGTCAGTGCGGCGCTCTGATCGAGTGGGGTAACCCCTACATCGGCATTGCGCGCAGTGCCGCGGGAAGACTCGGCAGAAAATGCACGGTCGCGAACCTGCGGATGTCCTCGGCGGACTCCAGCGGTTCGCGCGACGGCAATAACAGTGCCATCGCGGCGTAGCGCAGGATGGTGTCGGCCAATTCGGTGACCACCTGCGGGCCGATGCGTTCGGCGAACCCGGCTGGGAAGATCACCCGCAGCGCTTCGGACATCCGGTCCACGATCGCGTCGTAGTGCCGCTGGCCCAGCGCCAGAGCCAGCGCCGGCTCGTCGGTGATCATCCGGTTGAGCACCCGATGCCGGCGAAACTGCATGATCGCCGAGGTGAACGCCTCGACATAGTAATTCGACTGGGGGCCAGAGTTTTTCAGCTCGGCGGCGATGTCGTCGTAGAGTACGGCATTCTCCCAGTCGATGACCGCGGCGACCAGCTCGTCACGGCCGGCGAACCGGCGATAGATGGTGGTGCGGCTGACCCCGGCGCGGCGGGCGACGTCGTCGAGTGCGACACGCCGGAAGCCGTGCTGCTCGAACTCGGCGACCGCGGCATCGAGGATGGCGGTGGTCGCCGGGTCAGTTCCGGGTGTAGCCGGCATAGGCGAATTGGTTGTAGCGCAGTCGCATCGGCAAATGATCCCACGCCCAGTTGACGGGCCGCGACCGGCAGACCGCGGCGAACCGCTGATAGCGCCGCTCGTGGCGATCACTCCACGGCAGACCCAGTTGGGTGCGGGTGCTCGGCGGCATACCGCCGGTGGTGAGAAACGCTGCGAGCGGATTGAAGACCATCGAGATCGGCCGCCACAGCATCGGCGGCACACCCTTGGGGCAGGGGAAGCCTTTGGTGACATAGCCGACGCCGTACTTGGCGGTGGGGTGGTCGACGAGAACCTTGTCCAGCATCTGATTCCAGTAGCGCTCGAACGCGGCGTAGTCGGCCGGCATCGCCCGGTCGCTGACACCGTAGCGGCGATACCAGGTCTTCGATTCGAGGTAGATCTGCTCCTT
Organism: Mycolicibacter sp. MU0102; assembly: GCF_963378105.1. Lineage (NCBI taxonomy): Bacteria > Bacillati > Actinomycetota > Actinomycetes > Mycobacteriales > Mycobacteriaceae > Mycobacterium > Mycobacterium holstebronense. Next base: position 3,568,760 of record NZ_OY726398.1, on the reverse strand, counting down.
GTCGGCGGGGGTCAGCCGCTTGACGAAGGTGTCGGCGAAGTACAGCACCTGCTCGACGAAGGTAGCGTGCGCCCAGAAGTAGGTCTCGGGATCCAGGGCGTGATACCGGTTTCCGTCGGGCATCGTCCCCTTGATGTTGTGGTGGAAGTCGCGGACCTGCTGGCCGGTGTTGTCCGAGTCGTCGCCGTAGACGGTCATGAAGATCGGCGGCAGGGAACGTTTGATGCGCGCGGCGGTGTCGGTGAAGAACACCGAGTGATCCAGCACGCCCTGGCCGAGCTCGGCGAGCATGTTCTGCAGCACCGCGGGCCGAGGCCCGATCAAGAACATCCGGTTGTCGCCGAAGTAGCGCCACACCAGGGACTGCGGCCCCAGCGGCAGGGCGTCGGTAGCGGCGTCGGACTCCACGGATTGGGTCATGCGGAACAGTGTTACATATTTTGAACTCTGTACCAATCGTCGGCGGTTGGCGGACTTTGGTGCGGTGCTGATGGGGCGTGAGGGGCCGTTGATGCGCCGCCGGAAGATCCGGCTTGACGGTTGTCGGTGGGGGAGTGTTCACTCGGGTCAATCGAACATAGTTTCGAACATATTCGAGTGTTTCCGGAGGCGATCATGACGGCGGCGGTGGACTTGGGGCAACGTCATAGCTCCGGAAAAAATCGCGCCGACCAGCTAGAACAGCTGCGTCGGCAGATGGCGGCGGTGTCGGGCAAGGTGGGCGCGGGCCGGCGGGGGGTCGGACCGTCGGCTACGACCTCTCCGGTGGCCCCGGCCTCCGACGCTGTGCTGCCGGTCCCGTCGCTGCTGGCCGGGGTGTTGCCCGCCGGACTGCCGCGCGGCACGGTGGCGGTGCTCTCGGGGGCCCGCTCGCTGATGCTGAGCATGGTGGCCACGGTGACGGCGGCCGGCGGTAACGCAGCCATCGTCGGTCAGCCGGATCTCGGGCTGCTGGCCGCCTCCGAGATGGGCGCCGACCTGAGCCGGCTCGCGGTGATCCCCGACCCCGGTAACGACCCGGTGGAGGTGGCCGCGGTGCTGATGGACGGCATGGATCTGGTGGTGCTCGGACTGGGCGGCCGATCGGTGCCGCCGGCGCGCACCCGGGTGGTGCTGGCCCGCGCGCGGCACCGGGGCTGCACCCTGCTGGTCTCCGGCGGCACCTGGCAGGGCACGGCGCTGCAGTTGGACGCCCGGGTGAGCGGTTATGAGACGACAGGCTGCGCCTCGGTTCCGGGCTTCGGCCGGATCGGCGCGGTGCGGCTCGAGGTGCGGGCCGCCGGACGCGCGGCCGGGCGAACCAGGGCTGGGTAGCGAGCCTTCTCATGGCCGACTCTCGAGTACTGGCGCTGTGGTGCATGGACTGGCCCGCGGTCGCCGCGGCGGCCGCGGCGGGGCTGCCGGCCACCGCGCCGATTGCGGTCACTCTGGCCAACCGGGTGATCGCCTGTTCGGCGGGCGCCCGTGCGGCGGGGGTCCGACGTGGGCTGCGACGCCGAGAGGCGGCGGCCCGCTGTCCGGCGCTGCATGTGGTGGCCGCCGACACCGATCGCGATGCTCGGCTGTTCGAGCCGGTCCTGGCCGCGGTCGACGAACTGATGCCGGCCGCTGAGGTGTTGCGGCCCGGGCTGCTGGTGGTGTCGGTGCGCGGTGCGGTGCGCGCCTTCGGCTCCGAGGAGCAGGCCGCCGAACGCCTCGTCGATGCAGTGGCCGCGACCGATGTCGAATGCCAGGTCGGGATTGCCGACGGGCTCTCCACCGCGGTGCTCGCCGCACGTGCCGGCGCCGTGGTGCCGCCCGGAACAGGCGCCCGCTTCCTGTCGGCGCTGTCGATCCGGCAGCTGGCCGCCGAGCCCAGCCTGTCCGGTCCCGGGCGTGACGGCCTGGTCGACTTGTTGTGGCGCCTGGGTATTCGGACCATCGGGCAATTCGCGGCGCTGCCCCGTCCGGATGTCACCTCGCGGTTCGGCCCCGACGCGCTCATCGCGCACCGGTTCGCCCGCGCCGAGCCGGAACGCGGGCCGTCCGGGCGGGAGCCCACGCCGGATCTCGAGGCCGTGCTGCACTGCGATCCGCCGCTCGACCGGGTCGACGCCGCGGCCTTCGCCGGGCGCTCGCTGGCCGGTGTACTGCACCGGACGCTGATGGCCGCCGGGGTCGGCTGCACCCGGCTGGCCATTCACGCCGTCACCGACACCGGGGAAGAGCTGACTCGGGTGTGGCGATGTGCCGAGCCGTTGACCGAGGACGCCACCGCGGATCGGGTGCGCTGGCAGCTGGACGGCTGGCTGAACAGCCGCGTCGGCTCCGATCGGCCGACGGGCCCGGTGACGCAGCTGCGGCTGGAGCCGGTGGAGGTGCTCTCGGCGACCGAGGCGCTGCAGTTACCGCTGTGGGGTGGCCTCGGGGAGGAGGACCGGCTGCGTGCCCGCCGCGCCCTGGTGCGGGTGCAGGGCCTGCTCGGCCCCGAAGCGGTGCGGGTGCCGGTGCTCTCCGGCGGCCGCGGCCCCGCCGAGCGCATCACCTTGACCCCCCTGGGGGACGAGCCGGTGCCGCTGGCCGACCCGCGCCAGCCATGGCCCGGCCGACTCCCCGAACCCTCGCCGGCGGTACTGCTCGACGACCCGGTGGAACTGCTTGACGCCGAACGTAATCCGATCCGGGTGACGGGCCGGGGATTCTTCTCCGCCGACCCGGCGTGGCTGGTCGCGCGGGGCCGCGACGACCGGCTGCGCTGGTGGGCCGGTCCCTGGCCGGTCGACGAACGGTGGTGGGACCCGCAGCGGGAGGGGCCGGGGTCCGGGCGCACCGCCCGGGTTCAGGCGCTGCTGGAGGACTCTTCGGGCAGTGCAGCGCCCGGGCAGGCGCTGCTGCTGTGTTACCGGCTGCGGCGGTGGTATCTGGAGGGGGTGTACGAGTGATCCGGTCAATTGCCGCGCGGGGGGAAGGGAACGAACGTGTACTCAGGACGAGAATTCGGCTCCGAAATCGCCCTCAGTACACGTTCGGTGGGAGAGCGCGGGCGAATGCGCTGACCCGCTGCACGAACCGGTCGAAGAACACCGCCGGGTCGACGCCCACCCCGATCAGCGCGTTGGGCTGTGCGGCATCCCAGTCGGGGATCGTGCGCCCGCGCGCATCGCCGGGAGCAAGCTCGACCCGCACCGCAGCCGGGCGAGTCGTCACCAGGGTGGGTTCCAGTGCGACCGCCGCGGCCAGCGGATCGTGCAGATACGCCAGGTAGCCGTGGCCGCGCGCCTCGTGTGCCTCGAAATAGAACCGCAGCGCGTCGTTGAGCATCCGAACCACCGGGCTCATGCGGCGGTTCCAGCTTCGCCTCTCCTTCGTCGAGCCTCGCTGAACCACCGGGCTCATGCGGCGGTTCGGCGCGGACAGCCGCGCCAGGATCGCCGGCGTGATCGCGATGTGCCGGGTCAGATCCAGGCCGCACACGATCGGGAGCCGTTGCGGCGCAACCGTTCCCCATGTCGTGAGCACCTCAGCGGCCGCCTCCGGATCGAATCCGATGTTGAACTCGGCCCAGCCGGACCGCTCGCCGGAGAACGCGCCGCCCATGATCACCAGCCGACGCAGCAGCGTGGGCAGTGCAGGCTCGGCCCGCAGCGCCAATGCCAGGTTGGTCAGCGGTCCGGTGACCAGACCGATCAGCTGTCCCGGATGTTCCCGCGCGGCGGCGACCCAGGCTGCGGCGGCGTCGGATCCGGTGAGTTGTCCGGTGCCGGGCGGCAACTCGGCGTACCCCAGCCCCTGCGGGCCGTGGATGTTCTCCGCGGTGCGGGCCAGTCTGTCGGCGCCCTGCGACACCGGGACGTCGGTCGCCCCGCACAACTCCAACAGGGCCAGGTTGTTGCGGCAGACCTGCTGCACTGCAACGTTTCCGCCGGTCGACGCGATCCCCACAAGTTCGGCATCCGGGCTGGCCAGCAGGTACACCAGCGCGACCGCGTCGTCGACGCCGGTATCGAAGTCGGCGAAGACGGGCAGCGTCACGAGCGCAGGCTCACCAGTACACGCCCGGAACCAACCGCACCGCCCGCTTGACCGGGCGGGGCGCCCGTACCCGGGGGATCGCCCGCGACGGCCGCTTCGGGCGGCGTCGAGTCGGGTGTGCCGCAACGGATGCAACAGCTTCGGTGGTTTCTGGGGGCGCCACGCCGCGAGCCGCGGCCGAGTCCGGATAGCCCAGATAAAGCTGGTGCAGGATCCGGCGGGACAGCCGGGGCGTGAAGTAGTTGCCGGCCTGGCCCAGCGTGCCCGACGGGGTGTCGATCCGGTCCGGCTTCTCGACCAGGCCGCGCACCACCATGGCCGCCGCGTGTTCGGCGCTGATCGCCCCCATCGGCACCAGTTTTCCGGTCGGCGCGATCATCGGGGTGGCCACCAGCGGCATGTGGATGGTGGTGAACGTGATGTGGTCCGACAGGGTTTCGGTCGACACCACGTCGGCGAACGCGTCCAGCGCCGCCTTGGTGGGCACATACGCGCTGTACTTGGGACTGTTCGCCTGTACCCCCACGCTGGAGACATTGACGACATGCCCGAACCGTCGTTCCCGCCAGTGCGGCAGCAAAGCCAGCACCATCCGCACCGCACCGAAGTAGTTGACCGCCATCGTGCGCTCGTAGTCGTGCAGCCGATCGGTGGAGTTCACCACCGAGCGGCGGATCGACCGGCCGGCGTTGTTGACCAGGTAGTCGACGTGGCCGAATCGGCCCAGGATGTCCTTGACCGTGTGCTCCACCGACGCCGAATCGGTGACGTCGCAGCTGAACGCGTGGGCCTGCCCGCCCTCGGCGCGGATCTCGGCCACCAGCTCGTCGAGGGCGCCGGCGCTGCGGGCCAGCGCGAACACCGTGGCGCCGCGCTCGGCCACGGCGATCGCCGAGGCCCGACCGATCCCGCTGGACGCCCCGGTGATGATGACGTGCCGCCCGACCAGGGGCCCGGCCGGATCGTCGCGGCGGGCCCGGTCGGGATCCAGATGCTGCGCCCAATGCCGCCACAGCGCCGGTGCGTAGTCGGTGAACTCGGGCAGCTGGACGCGGCCACCCAGCGCCGCGCGGGTGGCGTCGGCGACGAAGGTCGGTCGCAGGTTCACCAGGTCGAGCACCTCGGCGGGAAGACCCAGCTGGGTGGCCATCATGTTGCGCCACACCCGGGCCCGTCCGCGGACGTTGAGCACCGGGGCCGCCACGGCCCCGGGCAGCGTGGCGCGCAGCGACGGAAGCCCGGCCTCTCGGGCAACGGCCCGGTAGATGTCGGGCAGCCCGATGGAGCGCGGCGCGGTGAGGTGGAAGGTGCGCCCGTCATATCCGTCGGCGTGCATCAACTCGACCAGCGCATCGACGACGTAGTCGACCGGAACGACGTTGGTGCGTCCGGTGTCCGGCACCGCCATCGGGGTGAGCCGGGGCAGTGCTGCCAGCTTGGCCAGCAGCGGAAAGAAGTAGTACGGCCCGTCGACCTTGTCCATCTCGCCGGTGCGGGAATCGCCCACCACCACCGCCGGCCGGTACACCCGGTAGCGCAGTCCCGGCGTCGAGCGCACCAGCTGCTCGGCCTCGAACTTGGTCTGGTGATACGGGGTCGGCAACTGCTGGCCGATGTCGAAGTCGTCTTCGGTGAACTCACCGGCGTAGTCGCCGGCCACCGCGATCGACGACACGTGCGACAAGGTGGCGTCGAGCCGCTTCGCCAGCCCGATCACCGCGCGAGTGCCCTCGACGTTGGCTGCCTGCTGTTCGGCCGCACCGGCGGTGATGTCGTAGATGGCCGCACAGTGCAGCACGTGGTCGATGTCGCCCAGTTCGGTGAGTGCCGAGTCGGTCAATCCCAGATTCTCTTCGGTCAGGTCGCCGACCAGCGGATTCACCCGCTCGCCCCAGGCCTGGCGGTTCGCAGAGGCCAGCGCTTCAAAGCGGCCCAGCGAGGCGCGACGCACCAGCACCCACACCTGCGCGTCGGGACTGTGCTCCAGAATTCGGGCCACCGCTCGCCGCCCAATAAACCCGGTACCGCCGGTAACGACATAACGCATGCGGTCATGGTGGTCGCTCGGGTCGGCTACGTCAATGGTGAGTTGGGTCTCGCCGTCCGATACCCGCCGATATTGATCGCGTAGAAGGCCGGCATCACGACAAAAACCGCCAGCGCGACCATCGGCGACCACACCACGCCGATCACGCCCGCCACCAGATAGGCGACGATCCCGGTTATCGACCGAAACCGTTGGGCGGCGAACACGCGCGGATCCACCTCGTCTGCGACCAGCCGGTCGGGGCACCGGCTGACCTGATCGAACAGCAGCAGCCAACTCGCGCACATGGCCGCCAGAATGCCGGCGTACAGGGCCACGGCGGTACGCGCGTCGTGAGTGTCAGCCCCGTCGATGAACGCGCGGGAGAGCACCGCGGTCGGAAACGGGATGAGCGCCGTGGTGAACAGCAGGGCGATGTTGGCCAGATGGACGCCCTTGTTGACCTGTTTGATCGCGGTGAACGCCTGGTGGTGGTTGAGCCAGATCACCGCGACGTAGCCGAACGACGCGAGGTAACCGAGGTAGGCCGGCCACTGCCGGATCAACCCCTCCAGCAGCTGCCCGGGGGCGTGCTCGGGTGCTTTGAGGTCGAGCACCAACAGGGTCACCGCGATCGCGAACACACCGTCGCTGAACGCCTCCACGCGTCCGGTGTCGGTCAAGCCGGCCGGAGCATCGGAGCCGTCAGGCGTGCTCATCGGCACCTGAGGTCAGAATGCGCGAATCCCGTCCCAGTCCAACAGTTTCCAGCCGGTGGCCGGGTTGCCGGTGATCACCACCTTGCCGAGGTTGGGCAGTGGATGGTCGATCAACAGCTCATCGCGGGGATTCTTGACGTTCATCAGGGTCCACGTCGCAATCGACGCCCCGTGTGCGAACGCCACCGGGTTGGTGTCGCCGGAGTCGTAGATCTGCTGGACCGCGGCGCCGAACTCGTCGTTGAACTGGTTGCCGTCGATCGAGCCGGGGATGGCCGCGGTCCGGTCACCGTGAAGCCATGCCTGCGGGGCCAGCCAATACGGCGAATTGGCAATCGATCGGGGCTTGTCGCCGAACCAACCGGCGCTGATCTCCCGCAGCCCGGGCAGGATCTGCACCTGACGTCCGAGTTCGCGGGCCAGCGGGGCGGCGGTCTGCTGAGTGCGCACCATCGACGAGGCGTAGACACCGTCATGGTGACCGCGGGAGAGCTGATCTGCGATTTGCTGAGCCTGGACGCGGCCTTTCTCGGTCAGTCCCGGACCGGGCACCGACGTGTCGAGGATTCCGGCGGCGTTGGATTCCGATTCCGCGTGCCGGACCAGCGTCAGGGTGATGTTGCGCGGGTGTGGTGTCCCCGAACAGCCGCTGAGCACCAGGACTGCGGCCAGCGCCGCCGCCAACAGTGCGAACAGGGTGCCGGTGCGGTTCCAGATGCGCTTCCCCATGTTCGACAGCCTGCCGTGTGGATGGCGCTGACGCGACCGGTTCTGCTGAAATGGTGGAGGCCAATTCGTCCGAGGTGAAGGAGAATCCGTGGCACTGGACCCGACGGCCATTGGCGCGACTGCCGACCCGATGCCGTTTGCATGGACCGATCGCGACACCATGCTCTATGCGCTCGGGGTTGGCGCCGGAACAGCCGATCTGGCATTCACCACCGAGAACAGCCATGACACCCCGCAGCAGGTGTTGCCCACCTACGCCGTCATCTGCTGCATGGGCTTTGCGGCCGTCGGCAAGATCGGCACGTTCAACCCGGCGCTGCTGCTGCACGGCTCCCAAGAGGTACGACTGTTCGCGCCGCTGCCGCCCGCCGGAAGCCTGCAGGTGGTGGCCGAGGTAGCCGACATTCAGGACAAGGGCGAGGGCAAGAACGCCGTCGTGATGCTGCGGGCGCGCGGCACCGATTCGAAGACTTCCGAGCTGGTCGTCGAGACGCTGACCACCCTGGTCATCCGCAAGGCCGGCGGCTTCGGCGGGGAACCCGGGCAACGGGCGGTCGCTCCGCAGATCCCCGACACCGAACCCGATTCCCGCGTCGCGTATGGGACCCGAGAGGACCAGGCGCTGCTCTACCGGCTCTCAGGCGACCGCAACCCGCTGCACAGTGATCCGTGGTTCGCCACCACGCTGGCCGGTTTCCCCAAGCCGATCCTGCACGGGCTGTGCACCTACGGTTTCGCCGGTCGTGCGCTGGTCGCCGAGCTCGGTGGCGGCGACGCCAGCAGGGTCAGCGCCATCTCGGCACGATTCACCGACCCGGTGTTCCCGGGGGAGACGCTGACCACCTCGATTTGGCGGACCGAGCCGGGCAAGGCGGTGTTCCGCACCGAGGCGGCCGGTCCCGACGGCACCAACCCGCGGGTGGTGCTCGACGACGGCGCGGTGGAATACCAGGACTGAGGTTGCGGATCAGCCGGCGGCCAGGCGCTGGGCCAACTGCGCGGTGAACTCGGCCGCTTGCGCCGGACTCTCCAGCGCGTAACGGGCGGCGGTGGCGCGATCTCCGTCATCGTTGTGCCGCACCATAATTGCCGCACCCGACAGTTCGGTGACCGCGTCGAACGCGTCCTCGTCGGTGATGTCGTCGCCGAGAAACAGTGGTGTGGCCACCCCGGGCATCCGATCCAGCAGCCAGTGCAGCGTACGGCCCTTGTCCCAGTCGATCTCGGGGCGCAGCTCGATCACCTCACGTCCGGTCGTGACCCGCAGCCCGCGGCGCCGGCCGGTCTCGCGCACCGCCGCCAGCACCTCGCCGACCCGATCCCGGGCGACATTGCGGTAGTGCACCGCGACCGCGAAGCGCTTGTGTTCCACCATGATTCCCGGGATCGCACCGAGTCGCTCGGTGAGGGAACCGGCCGCGGCGGCCAGTACCAGCACCGCATCGACGGCGGCCTCGTTCTGGTGGTGGGCGCCGTCCGGCCCGATCAGCTCGAAGCCGTGGCTGCCCGCATACCAGATCCCGTCCAGCCCCACCCGGGTCCGCACGTCGGCCAGATCCCGACCGGACAGCACCGCGACCGGGCACTGGGCGGCCAACGCGGCCAACGCCTCCACCGCGCCGGCCACCGGCCGGGCCGCATCGGGGTCGTCGACGATGTCCGAGAGGGTCCCGTCGAAATCGAAGAACACCGCCGGGTGATCGAGGTCGCGCAGCTCCCCGGCGTTCAAGGCCGTCATCGCGTCCGGCAACGCCGACATCGGCCGATCGCCGGTACGCACCTGCACCGCGCTCGGGTCCGCCACCACTGCGTCACCGCCGTCGCATCCCACACCGATCACCAGGGCGAATCCGGCACTGCGAGCGGCGATTACCCCCGCTTCGGAGTCGGTGAGCACCGCGCAGCGGCCCGGCCGCACCGCCAACCCGGCGGCGGCAGCCAGCAGTTCGGCACTCGAACCGTCGGAGTCATCGGGGGCCACCGCGGCCACCCGCACGCCAGCCCGTCGCAGCCGCTCGGTCAACGGCGCCGTGTCGGCACCCCCGCCGAGCCGCAACAGCACCGCGTCATGCCGGCGCGGGTCGATCGTGACCGACATGCCAACCATGTCCACCACGGTGCCACAGCCGTACTCCGATTAGCGTGGTAGGGGTCTAGAGAGTTCCCCGAACACAAGGAGAGCCCCGATGTCGTCCACTCCCGGAATCCTGGTCGGTGTCGACGGATCGCCGTCGTCGGTAGCGGCAGTCGACTGGGCGGCGCGTGACGCCGCGCTGCACAACCTGCCGCTCATCCTGGTCCACGTGCTGGCTTCCCCGGTGGTGATGACGTTCCCCGAGACACCGATGCCGCCCGGCTACACCGAGTGGCAGCGTGACCAGGGCGAACGCTACCTGCGTGAGGCCGTCGAGATCGCCGAGGCGGCCGGCGCGGCGCAGGTCACCGCCGAGACCGTCGTGGGCTCCACGGTGCCGATGCTGGTGGACATGAGTCGCGAAGCGGTCCGCCTGGTGGTCGGGTCGCGCGGGCATGGGCGGATGCGCCGGCTGTTGCTCGGCTCGGTCAGCTCGTCGTTGGTGCGACATGCGCACTGCCCGGTCGTGGTCATCCACGAAGACCATCTGCGCCCCGACACCGCACCGGTGGTCGTCGGTATCGACGGCTCTCCGGTGTCGGAGGCCGCAACCGCGCTGGCGTTCGAAGAGGCCTCGTTGCGTGGGGTGGAACTGATCGCGGTGTATGCCTGGCACGACACCGGACTGCTGGACTTCCCCGGCATCGACACCGCGGCGATGGCATCCGAAGGTGAACTGGCCCTGGCCGAACGACTGGCGGGCTGGCGCGAGCGCTACCCCGACGTCACGGTGCGCCGCGTGGTGGTCGATGACCGACCGGCCGACCAGCTCGTCGACCAATCCCAGGAGGCTCAGCTGGTGGTGGTGGGCAGCCACGGCCGCGGCGGCTTCACCGGCATGCTGCTCGGCTCGGTCAGCCAGGCAGTGGTGCAGTCGGCTCACGCCCCGGTTGTGGTCGTCCGCCCGCCGTCGTAGCGGGCCGGCGTCAGCTGACCGACACCGGCTCGTTCGACCGGGCCACGGCCTGCTGCGCCACGGGGCTCGGCCGCAACGGCACCCGCTGCGGCCACCAGAACCAACGGCCCAGCAACGCAGCGATCGACGGCGTCATGAACGAGCGGATCACCAGGGTGTCGATGAGCAGACCCAGGCCGATGGTGGAACCCACCTGGCCGATCACGCGCAGGTCGGAGACCAGCATCGACATCATGGTGAACGCGAACACCAGGCCCGCCGAGGTGACCACGGAGCCACTGCCGCCCATGGCGCGGATGATGCCGGTCTTGAGTCCGCCGTGCAGCTCTTCCTTCATCCGGGAGACCAGCAGCAGGTTGTAGTCCGAGCCGACGGCCAACAGGATGATCACCGACATCGCCAGCACCATCCAGTGCAGGTCCAGGCCAATGATGTGCTGCCAGATCAGCACCGAGATACCGAACGATGTGCCCAGCGAGAGCAGCACCGTGCCGACGATCACCGCCGAGGCCACCACGGCCCGGGTGATCAGCAACATGATGATGAAGATCAGGCACAGCGAGGCGATACCGGCGATGATCAGGTCGTAGGCCGACCCGTCCTTCATGTCCTTGAACATGGCCGCGGTGCCGCCGAGATAGACCTTGGAGCCCTCCAGCGGGGTGCCCTTGAGCGCCTCGTGCACGGCGTGCTTGATCGGTGCGATGTGGCTGACGCCCTCCGGGGACATCGGGTCGCCCTCATGGCTGATGATGAACCGCACCGCGTGACCGTCGGGGGACAGGAACATCTTCATGCCGCGCTTGAAGTCGGGGTTGTCGAACGCCTCGGGCGGCAGGTAGAACGAGTCGTCGTTCTTGGACTCGTCGAACGCCTTGCCCATGGCGTTCTGGCCTTCCATCATCTTCTCCATCTGAAGCTGCAGGCCCTCCATGGTGGACTGCATCTTCAGCTGGGTGGTGCGCATGTTTTCCATCGTCTCGATCATCGGCGGCATGATCTCGAGCATCCGCGGGATCAGCCGATCGAGGTTGTCGATGTCGGGCAGCACCCTTTCGAAATCCTCGGTCATCTGGTCAAGGCCGTCCATCACGTCGAAGATGGACCGGATCGACCAGCAGATCGGGATGTCGAAGCAGTGCGGCTCCCAGTAGAAGTAGCTGCGCATCGGACGCCACATGTCGTCGAAGTCCGCGATCGAGTCGCGCATCCGCTGGATGTCGTCGAGCATGTGGTGCATCTTGAGGTCCATGCTGTGGGTCGTCTCGGACATCGCGCGGGTGACCTCGAGCATGTCCTTCATGCTCTGGACCGAGACCGCCATGTCGTCGCCCATCTTGAGCATGTTCTTCATGCTGTCGAGCTGGTACTTCATGTTCAGCTGCTGGGTGGTGCCCTGCATGCTGATCGCGAACGGGATCGTGGTGTGTTCGATCGGCGTGCCCAGCGGCCGGGTGATGGTCTGCACTCGCCCGATGCCAGGCACCTCGAACACTCGCTTGGCGATCCGGTTGATCACCAGGAAGTCGGCCGGGTTGCGCAGGTCGTGGTCGGTCTCGATCATCAGCAGTTCCGGACTCATCCGGGCCTGGGAGAAGTGTCGGTCGGCGGCGGCGTAGCCGATGTTGGCCGGCACGTAGTCCGGCAGGTACTGCCGGTCGTTGTAGTTGGTCTTGTACCCCGGCAGCGTGAGCAGGCCGATCAGGCAGACCGCCGTGGTGGCCACCAGCACCGGTCCCGGCCAGCGCACGATCATCGCGCCGATCCGCCGCCAAGTGCGGATTCGCATGGCCCGCTTGGGCTCGAGCATGCCGAAGCGGCTGGCCACCGCCACGACCGCCGAGCCGAAGGTGAGGGCGGCCAGCACGATGACCAACATGCCGATCGCCAGCGGAACGCCCAGCGACTGGAAGTAGGGCAGTCGGGTGAAGTGCAGACAGAAGGTCGCGCCGGCGATGGTCAGACCCGAGCCCAAGATCACATGCGCGGTGCCGTGATACATGGTGTGGAAGGCCGACTCTTTGTCCTCGCCGAGCGCTCGGGCCTCTTGATAGCGGCCCAGCAGGAAGATCGCGTAGTCCGTCGAGGCGGCGATGGCCAGCGTCACCAGCAGGTTCACCGCGAACGTCGACAGGCCGATGATGTTGTAGTAGGCCAACACGGCCACCACGCCGCGGGCAGCGCTCAGCTCGAAGACCACCATGCCCAGCACCAACAGCACCGTGCCGATGGACCGGTAGATGGACAGCAGCATCGTGATGATCACCACGAACGTCAGCGCGGTGATGATCTTCAGGCTTTTGTCGCCGGCGATGTGCTGATCGGCGTTGAGGGCGGCCCCGCCGGTGACATAGGCGTGCACGCCCTCGGGCGCCGGGGTGTCGGCGATGATCTGCTGGACGGCCTCGACCGATTCGTTGGCCAGGGTCTCGCCCATGTTGCCGGCCAGATACACCTGGACGTAGGCGGCCTTGCCATCCGGGCTCTGGGACCCCGCCGCGGTCAGCGGGTCACTCCAGAAGTCCTGGATGTGCTCGACGTGGGTGTGGTCGGCCTCCATCTTGGTGACCAACTGGTCGTAATACTTGTGCGCGTCGTCGCCGAGCGGCTGGTCGCCTTCGAGGACCACCATCGCCGAGCTGTCCGATTTGAACTCGTCGAACACCTTGCCGATGCGCATCATCGCGATCATCGACGGAGCGTCGCGGGGTGCCATCGACACCGCGCGCATCTTCCCGACCTCGTCGAGCTGCGGCACAACGACATTCACCAGTACGGTGATCGCCAACCAGGCCAGGATGATGGGTACTGCGAGCCGGCGGATCCACGCCGGGATCCCGCCGCGCTTGGGCGGCTGCGCGGCCGGCAGCGTTTCGGTCGGGGCTTCGGCGTTGGGGTCGCTGGTGTGCTTGCTCATGCGGATTTCACAATGCAGAAGGTCTGGGCGCTCACGGGGCCGGTGGCGATTCTTTCTTCTTTGATGACGCCGTCGATGGTGACGCGGCAACCGATGGTGGCGCCGTCACCTTGGGCGACGATGTTGGGGCTCACCGCGGGGTTGGTGGTCGACAGGGTCAGCGACCACGGCAGGCTGGCGCCGTCGATCCGCTGTGGGGTGGCATCGAGGTCCAGGTAGTTGATGTCGGCGTAGGTGCCGTCCGGGCTGAAGATGTCGTAGACCACGACCTTGGGGTGAAACGGCTTGGTGTCCTCGAACGGGACGGTCCCATTGCCGCTGTCGTCGGCTCCGAAATAGCCGCGGACTCGCTGCACAGTGAACCCCCCCACCGCGACGACTATGACGATGAGTAGGGGTAACCACGCGCGTCTGAGAGCGCCGAACATGAAAGCAGTGGCCCTTTCGCATCGTGCCGGAACTGACACAGATTAGTGCATCAAAGTTCTTTTTCACACCCATCCCAGGGCGTTTAGAACGTATGTTCGATATCTTGGAAGATGTGAGTTGGGGCAGCGGGCCGTCTAGCTGGGCGGAAATAGAACGTGTTCTAGATGGTAAGCCTCGTCACACCGGTAATTCGGCCGGTGTGTCGACCGATCACGGCTCGCCGTCTCCGCAGGTCGAGCCGCTGCGGCCGACTGGGCGAACAGTGTCTTTTCCGCCCTATGCCGAGTTACACGCGCACTCGGCGTACAGCTTTCTGGACGGGGCCAGCAACCCGCAGGAGTTGGTCGCCGAGGCTGCCCGGCTGGGCCTGCGGGCGATCGCGCTGACCGATCACGACGGTTTATACGGGGTGGTGCGGTTCGCCGAGGCGGCGGCCGAGCTGGATATGGCCACCGTCTTCGGCGCCGAGTTGTCGCTGGGGAGGGTGGCGCGCACCGACGACCCGGACCCGCCCGGCCCGCACCTGCTGGTGCTGGCCCGCGGCCCGGAGGGCTACCGGCGGTTGTCGCGGCAGATCGCCGCCGCGCACCTGGCCGGCGAGAAGGGCAGGCCGCGTTTCGATCTGGATGCGCTGACCGAGGCGGCGGGCGGGCACTGGCACATCTTGACCGGCTGTCGTAAGGGCCACGTCCGCCAGGCGCTGGCCACCGGTGGCCCGGATGCGGCCGCCGCCGCGCTGGCCGACCTGGTGGACCGGTTCGGGGCCGGGCGAGTCAGCGTGGAGCTGACCCGGCACTTCGATCCGTGCGACGACGAACGCAATGCGGTGCTGGCCGGCCTGGCGCCCCGGTTCGGGGTGGGGCTGGTGGCCACCACCGGCGCGCATTTCGCCCGGCCGGATCGCGGCCGGCTGGCGATGGCGCTGGGTGCGGTGCGCGCCCGCCAGTCGCTGGACGTCGCCGCCGGCCGGCTGGCTCCGCTGGGCGGCTCGCATCTGCGCTCGGGCGCAGAGATGGCCCGGTTGTTCGCGGCGCATCCGGCGGCCGTGCCGGCGGCAGCCGAACTCGGCGAACAGTGCGCCTTTCCGCTGACGCTGATCGCCCCGCGGCTGCCGCCGTTTGCCGTCCCGGACGGTCACACCGAGGACAGCTGGCTGCGGCGGCTGACCCTGGACGGCGCGGTGGGGCGCTACGGCCCGCCCGACCGCATGCCCGCCGCGTACGCCCAGATCGAACGCGAGCTGGAAGTCATTGCCCAACTGGGTTTTCCCGGATATTTCCTGGTGGTGCACGACATCACCCAGTTCTGTCGGCGCAGCGACATCTTGTGCCAGGGCCGGGGGTCGGCGGCCAACTCCGCGGTCTGTTACGCCCTCGGGATCACCGCGGTGGACCCGGTGGCCAACGGATTGCTGTTCGAGCGCTTTCTGTCGCCGGCCCGCGATGGCCCGCCCGACATCGATATCGACATCGAGTCGGATGAGCGCGAAAAGGTGATCCAGTACGTCTACGACACATATGGCCGAGACCACGCCGCCCAGGTGGCCAACGTCATCACCTACCGGGGCCGCAGTGCGGTGCGGGACATGGCCCGCGCGCTGGGTTACTCGCCGGGACAACAGGACGCCTGGAGCAAGCAGCTGAGCCGATGGGGCCGGCCCGGCCGGGAGGACTCCGATCTTCACGGCATTCCCGAACAGGTGATCGAGCTGGCCGACCAGGTCGCCGACCTGCCCCGGCACCTGGGCATCCACTCCGGCGGCATGGTGATCTGTGACCGCCCGATCGCCGACGTGTGCCCGGTGGAATGGGCCCGAATGCCCGGACGAAGCGTGCTGCAGTGGGACAAGGATGACTGCGCGGCAATCGGTTTGGTGAAATTCGACCTGCTGGGCCTGGGGATGCTCTCGGCATTGCACTACGCGATCGACCTGGTGGCGCAGCATTGCGGCGTCGAAGTGGATCTGGCCGCGATCGATCTGTCCGAGCCGGCGGTGTACGAGATGCTGGCGCGTGCCGACACGGTCGGGGTGTTCCAGGTGGAGTCGCGCGCGCAGATGGCCACCCTGCCGAGGCTGCGCCCACGGGTGTTCTACGACTTGGTGGTGGAGGTGGCGCTGATCCGCCCCGGGCCGATCCAGGGCGGATCGGTGCATCCTTATATCCGCCGTCGCAACGGTATCGACCCGGTGACCTATGAGCACCCGTGCATGGCGCGGGCGTTGGAGAAAACCCTGGGAATTCCGCTGTTTCAGGAACAGCTGATGACGCTGGCGGTGGACTGCGCCGGATTCACGGCGGGCGAAGCCGACCAGCTGCGCCGCGCGATGGGCTCCAAACGATCACCGGAGCGGATGCGCCGGTTGCGCGACCGGTTCTACTCCGGCATGGCCGAGTGCCATGGCATCGCCGGCGAGGTGGCTGATCGGATCTACGAGAAGCTGGAAGCCTTTGCCAACTACGGATTTCCGGAGAGTCACGCGATGAGCTTCGCGTCGCTGGTGTTCTACTCGGCCTGGTTCAAGCTGCACTACCCGGCGGCGTTCTGCGCCGCGCTGCTCCGGGCCCAGCCGATGGGCTTCTATTCGCCGCAGTCGCTGGTCGCCGACGCCCGCCGGCACGGGGTCGTGGTGCACCGCCCGGATGTCAACGCCAGCCTGGCGCACGCCACACTGGCCGAAGCCGGCACGCAGGTCCGGCTCGGGCTGGGTGCTGTCCGTGGCATCGGTACCGACCTCGCCGAGCGGCTGGTGGCCGACCGTGAGGTCCACGGTCCATTTGCTTCGATGCTGGATCTGACTGCGCGGGTGCAGCTTTCAGTGCCCCAGGCTGAGGCGCTGGCAACCGCAGGCGCATTCGCTGGTTTCGGGGTGTCGCGCCGGGAGGCGCTGTGGACGGCCGGGGCTGCAGCGGGGCAGCGGCCGGACCGGCTGCCCGGGGTGGGGGTTGCGAGGCATACCCCGGCCCTGCCCGGGATGAGTGAGATCGAGTTGTCGGCCGCCGACGTGTGGGCCACCGGGGTCTCCTGCGACAGCTTCCCGACCCAGTTCCTGCGTGCCGATCTCGATGCGCTCGGGGTGATTCCGGCGGTGCGGCTGACCGCGGTTCCCGACGGCACCCGGGTGCTGGTGGCCGGGGCGGTGACGCATCGGCAACGGCCGGCGACCGCGCGCGGGGTCACGTTCGTCAACCTCGAGGACGAGACCGGGATGGTCAACGTGCTGTGCACGCCGGGGGTGTGGAAGCGGCATCGACGGCTGGCGCAGACCGCGACGGCACTACTGATCCGCGGGCGGGTGCAGAACGCCAGCGGGGCGGTCACCGTGCTGGCCGATCGGCTGGGCTCTCTTGAGTTGACTGTGAGTTCGCGCTCTCGGGATTTCCGGTAGTGCCCGGCGGTCAGCGAGGTTCGACGCAGGAGAGCCGAAGCTGGACCGCCGCAGCAAGCCCGGCGGTAACCTCCAGCCATGAACCTCAACTTGTCCGCCGACGAAGTCCTGACCACCACCCGATCGGTCCGCAAACGCCTCGACCTCGACAAGCCGGTTCCCCGCGAGGTGCTGATGGAGTGTCTTGAGATCGCCTTGCAGGCGCCCACCGGATCCAACGCTCAGGGCTGGCAGTGGATGTTCGTCACCGACCCCGTCAAGAAGCAGGCGCTCGCCGACATCTACCGCGCGAACGCCATGCCGTATCTGAACCGGATGAAGCCCGACTACGGCGACGGCGACGTGCGCAGCGAACGGATGGAGTTCGTCAGCGGCTCAGCCCGATACCTGGCCGAGAACCTGCAGGACGTGCCGGTGCTGATGATCCCGTGCTTGGAAGGCAAGCCGGAGACCGGCTCGCTGGGGTTCGGCGCGTCGTTCTGGGCGTCACTGTTCCCGGCTGCGTGGAGCTACTGCCTGGCGCTGCGCAACCGCGGGCTGGGTTCCTGCTGGACGACGCTGCACCTGCTGGGCGACGGCGAGCAGCAGGCCGCCGAGGTGCTCGGCATCCCGTACGACGAGTACAGCCAGGGCGGGCTGTTTCCGATCGCCTACACCAAGGGCACCGATTTCAAGCCGGCCAAGCGGCTGCCGGCCGAGCAGGTCGCGCACTTCGACACTTGGTGATCGCGAGCGGGCGCGGGTGATCGCGAGCGCGGCGGATCACACCCCGTCGGCGAACCCGTGCTGACGCCACGCCTCGTATGCCGCGACGGCGGCGGCGTTCGACAGGTTCAGTGACCGCCGCCCGGCCAGCATCGGGATGCGCACTCGGGCGGTGATGTGCGGGTCGGCCAGCGTCGCCTCGTCCAGGCCAGTGGGTTCGGGACCGAACATCAGCACGTCACCGGGCTGATAGCTCACGTCGGTGAACGGGGTGTGGGCGCCGGCGGTGAATGCGAACACCCGGGCTCCACTCACTACGCCCAGCGCTTCCCATGCCGCGGGCAGTGACGAGTGCACCCGCACGCAGGCCAGGTCGTGATAGTCCAAGCCGGCCCGCCGCAGCTTGGGTTCGGACAGGTCGAAACCCAGGGGCTCCACCAGATGAAGCTCCGCGCCGGTCGCTGCCACCATCCGAATCGCGTTGCCGGTGTTGGGCGGGATGCGGGGCGAATAGAACATCACTTTGAACACAGGCAGCATCCTTGTATGACGGCAGGCCGAGAAGCGACCGGCACCCGGTCGCCGCGTATCAGGCAGGGTATGCCTGGCGAAGTCATCTAGACACCCAAGCGCGGAATGCCGGGTCGGTACGGGGCGCCGGCGTACCTGCAGGGGTACTCCAGAGGGATGTTCAACACCGCCAGGACCGTCTTATGGGGTCGATCATGGCGGGTCGGTCTGTTTGCTCGACCGAAGTACGCCAAGACACGCGAAGGTCTCGGAAAGTGTTCTGTTCAGTAAAAATTCTGGTCAGGCCTGCGGCCGACTGGCATACTCGTCGAATTGCTATGCCGTGAAACACACCGCAACCCGCTGTGCGGGTGCGATGTACCGGAGAGAGTCCGATGAATGAGGCGCAGACGGTGAATTTCAGCCGAGCGGTCGGCGAATCGGCCGCCGACCGGTGACGCTCTTTGACCACCCGGAAGAGGTGGACCAGGTCTTTGAGGAGTCAACCGAACCAGCCGAAGACGGCCCCAAGCCGGAATCCGCAACGGTCAAACGTCCGTCGCGATGGTCGGTGCGCAACTGGCCGGTGCGGTGGAAGGTGCTGGCGATCGCGTTGCTGCCACTGGCGCTGGCCGGGCTGTTCGGCGGGCTGCGTGTCTCCAATGCGCTCACCGAGGCCAACCGGCTTCGGCTGGTCGCCGACCGCGCCGAGATGATCCCGGCGATCACCAATTACATGTCGGCGTTGGGCGACGCGCTGGTGGCCGCTTCCTCTGACGGCGACGCCGAAGGTGCCCGGAAGAACTTCGAGAACCGTAAGTACGAGCTGCAGTCTCGGCTGTCACACACCGACGTGGCGACCGATGTGCGGTCCGGGGTGGAGTCGCTGATCGAACGCGGCCAGGGGTTGCTGAGTGCGGTCTCGACCACCGGTGTCGGCCTCCGCGACGAGGTGACCGGCTACGCGCCGATCCTGCTGACCGCCGAGGACGCCATCAACGGGTCGGTGCGTGTGGACAGCGAGCGGATCCGGGCGCAGACCGAGGGCCTGAGTCGTGCCGTCGGCGCGCGGGGCCAGATGATGATGCAGGAACTGCTGGTGAATCGGGGTGGCGAACTTCCCGATCCGGAGCTGCGCAGCTCGATGATGACCTTGGCCGGTACCGAGCCGTCGACGCTGTTCGGGATGAGCGAGGTGCTCGGGGTGGACTCCCCGGACGCCAAATCGCTGCAACAGCAGCTGGTGACCCGGATGTCGATCATGTCCGACCCGGAGCAGGTGCTGCCCAACAACCCGGTACTGCGCGACTCCATCCGTACCACCGACCAGATCGCCGCCCACCTCATCAGCGAGAACACCGGGGCAGTCACTGCGGCGGTAGAAGACCGGGCCGCGGACCGGCGCGCTGCCGCCCTTCGCGACATCGTGTTGGTGCTGGCCGCGATCGCCGCCACGCTGCTTGCGGTGTGGTTGGTGGCGCGCTCGCTGGTGCGCCCGCTGCGGACCCTGCGCGACAGCGCCTTGCAGGTCGCCCACGTCGACCTCGAACAGGAGATCGCCCGGTTGCGTGCCGGCGTGCCCGGTTCAGACCGCGACCCTGAGCCGCTGCCGGTGTACACCACCGAGGAGGTCGGGCAGGTCGCCCACGCCGTCGACGAGCTGCACGCCCAGGCGCTGCTGCTCGCCGGCGATGAGGCACGGCTTCGGCGCCTGGTCAACGAGATGTTCGAGACGATGTCGCGGCGCAACCGGTCCCTGGTCGATCAGCAGTTGGCGCTCATCGACCGACTGGAGCGCAACGAGGACGACCCGGATCGACTCGAGAGCCTGTTCCGGCTGGACCACCTGGCCGCCCGGATGCGGCGCAACGGCGCGAACCTGCTGGTGCTGGCCGGTGCGCGGGTGCCGCATGAGCGGGGCCGACCGGTTCCGCTGGCGACCCTGATCAGCGCGGCCGCCTCGGAAGTGGAGGGCTACGACCGGGTGCAGACCGTGCTGGTGCCCGACACCACCGTGATCGGCGCCGCCGCCGCGGACTGCATACACCTGCTCGCGGAACTGATCGACAACGCGCTGCGCTATTCGGCGCCGACGGAGCCGGTGCGGGTGGTCGCCGGTTTCGAGAACGACGGTGGGGTAGTGGTCGAGGTCGTCGACGTCGGGTTGGGGATGACCGACACCGACCTGCGGATGGCCAACATGCGTCTTGCGGCCGGCGGCGAGTTCAGTCCGGAGAACGCCCGACACATGGGTCTGTTCGTGATCTCTCGACTGGCGGCTCGCCACGAGATCGAGGTCCGGCTGTTCCCGGCCTCGCAGGGATCTCGGGGTATCACCGCCGAGGTGTATCTGCCGCCGCACCTGCTGACCGTCAGGCCCTTCGAGCAGTCGGCGCCGGCACTCGCGCCGCCCGCCCAGCCTTACTTCGCCCCCGCCGAGCAGTCGCAGCCCGCACCGCAGCGGTATGAAGCCGAACCGTACGAACCCGAACCATACGAATACGAGCCCGAGCCCTACCAGTCGTATCCGCCCTACGAGGATGCCGAGCCTGCCGAGCCCGGTCCCGTCGTCTCGCTGCTGCCGCGACGTACCCCCGGATCCAGCGGCATCACCGGCGTGCCCTCTGAACAACCGGCGCAACCGGCGCAGCCGCCGACCGCCCCCGAGCGAGTGCGCCGCGAGCTGCCGCAACCGTGGTGGGAAGCCGAGGAGCAGGCCGCAGGGCAGTCGGAAGCGCCGACCCCGGATCCGCACCGGGCACCCGAACCGGTGGCCGAGAAGTTTGCTCCCGCCGATACGTCGGGGTATTTCGCGGCGCGTGCCCGGGTCGGCACCGCTGCCCCCGAGCCTCAGCCCGAGCCCGAGACCGAGACCGACTCGATCTATCAGCGGATGCTCTCGGAGTCGGTGGGCGTCGACCCCAACGAGCCCAGCCTGCGCGCCGATCTGGACTGGCAGTCGGTCTGGGACCGCGGTTGGTCGGTAGCTGCGGAAGCGGAGAACGTACCGGTGGTCGCCCATACCGAACACGGCTTGCCAGTCCGCGAGCCCGGCGCCCGGCTGGTGCCCGGTTCCGCCGCGGCAGCGGCGCCGGCCGAGGAAGGCCCCGATGCCGCAGCGCACGATCCGGCTGACGCGGAACAGCCGGTAACATCCAACGGCGTACCGCCCCAGCCCGCCGACGAGCCACTGGAACGGGATCCCGCGGCGATCCGCACTTCGATCAGCAGTCACTTCGGCGGAGTGAACGCCGCACGATCGCACGCCCGGGAAAACGGCCTAGACAGCGGCTTCGAAAATAGCCTCGACACCGACCAGGGACAGAACCAGTAATGACTTTCCCAACCGATCCCACCGCGCAGCGTCGTTCCGCCGAAAGCTCGTTGGACTGGCTGGTATCCAATTTCGCCCGCGAGGTGCCCGGGGTGTCGCATGCGGTGCTGGTGTCGGTCGACGGTCTGACCGTGGCGGTCAGCGAGCACCTGCCCACCGAGCGGGCCGATCAGCTGGCGGCGGTGGCGTCCGGATTGGCCAGCCTGGCGACTGGGGCGTCGCAGTTGTTCGAAGGCGGCCGGGTGCTGCAGTCGGTGGTGGAGATGGAGCACGGCTACCTGCTGCTGATGCGGGTCGGAGACGGCTCGCACCTGGCGACGTTGGCGAGCACGTCCGGCGATATCGGCCAGATCGGGTACGAGATGGCGGTTCTGGTGGAACGAGTCGGAGCGGTGGTCTCATCGGCGCGCCGGTCGGCGCCGTCGCGGGGCGGCCACTCGTGAGGTGCCGGTGAATGGTGATGGACATGCCCGAGCGTTGGTCGCGCCCGCAGCCGGCGGAGGTCCCAGAGAACCTGGAAACTGAAGCCAACTTGGTCCGCCCGTACACGCTGACCGCCGGTCGAACCCACACCGACGTGCCGTTGCCGCTGGAGGCCCCGGTGCAGACCCTGCGGGCGGCCCAGCCCAACCAATGGCCGGCCAGCGATCCGCGCGGGCGGATCGTCGAACTGTGTCAAGGCGCGCCGTCGGTCGCCGAGATCTCTGCCCGGCTGAACCTGCCACTGGGCGTCGCGCGGGTGCTGGTGGGAGATCTGGTCACGTCGGGATACCTTCGGGTGCGTGCCACACTGACTGAGGCATCCACCCGGGACGAACGCCGAGACCTGATAGGAAGGACCCTTCGTGGCCTACGAGCGCTCGGATAGGCCCTCGGATAGGTCCCCAGCTCCGCGAGACTCGGCCTCGACCAAGATCGTCATCGCAGGCGGGTTCGGGGTCGGCAAGACCACGTTCGTCGGTACGGTCTCGGAGATCATGCCGTTGCGGACCGAAGCGCTGGTCACTGATGCTTCAGTCGGTGTCGACGGCCTGGAGGCCACCCCCGACAAGCGGACCACCACGGTGGCGATGGACTTCGGCCGACTCACGCTGGCCGAGGACCTGGTGCTCTACCTGTTCGGTACGCCGGGCCAGCGCCGGTTCTGGTTCATGTGGGACGACCTGGTGCGCGGCGCGATCGGTGCGATCATCCTGGTCGACTGCCGCCGACTGCAGGACAGCTTCGCCGCGGTGGACTTCTTCGAGCATCGGAATCTGCCATTCCTGATCGCGGTCAACGAGTTCGACGGCGCGCCGCGTTATCCGGTCGCCGCGGTCCGCAAGGCCCTGGCTCTGGGCGACCACATCCCGGTGATCGCCGTCGATGCCCGCGATCCCCGCTCGGCCCGCGATGCGCTCATCGCTATCAGCGAATACGCGCTGTCGACGCTGGCGCCGCGGGCTTGACCGACACACAAGAGTGGACCGGGCGAGAATTTTCTGGCCACGACTTTCGCGATGCGGACCTGTCGCGGCTGCGCACCGAGCGGGTGGTGTTCGACGAGTGCGACTTCACCGGTGCCGACCTCGGCGAGTCGGTGCACCGCGGATCGGCGTTCCGCAATTGTCGCTTCGAGCGGGCCTCGCTGTGGCATTCCGAATTCATCCAGTGCAGCATGCTCGGCTCGCAATTCGTGCAGTGCCGGATGCGGCCGCTGGTGTTCGACGAAGTGGACTTCACCCTGGCCGGGCTCGGCGGCAGTGACCTGCGGGCGGTGGACCTGAGCGGTTGCCGGCTGCGAGAGGCCAACCTGGTGGAGGCAGACCTGCGCAAAGCGGTGCTACGGGGCGCCGACCTGAGCGGTGCCCGGACTATCGGCACCCGGCTGGACGAGGCGGACCTGCGTGGCGCGCGAGTGGATCCCACATTGTGGACCACGGCATCGCTGACCGGCACGCGGATCGACATCACGCAGGCCATGACCTATGCGGCCGCCCACGGGCTGCGCCTGGACAGTGAATCCGATGAGCGCTGAGGCGCAGTCCGGCTCGTAGCCTGGCGCCCCGCCCGACGTCACCGCACACTCAACGCCTTCGACGCACACTCAAAAGCACCTGTGGATAGCTGAATGGTGCCAGTCGCCCCACATGGCGATGCTCATCGATTGTGGAGGGGCAACCGTTTATCGGCAGTGAGGCACTGGCAGCCGGAAGGCTGAATCGGCACGGGCTGCGGACCCACTATCGGGCCGCCTACCCCGACGTCTACGTGCCCGGACAGGTCTCGTTGCGACTCGACCAGCGCACGATCGCGGCGTGGTTATGGTCAGGACGGCGAGGCGTCGTCGCCGGTCCGGCGGCTGCGGCACTGCATGGAGCCAGGTGGGTTGACGACGACGTGCCGGTCGAGCTGGTGCACGCCAACCCGCGAGCGCCAGTCGGGGTGATCACCCGTCGGGAGACCCTGCTTGACGACGAGATGCAGATGCTGACCGGCCAAGACAACGGGATGCTCGTCACAACCCCCGACCGCACCGCCTTCGATATCGGCCGCCACCAACCGCTGCGGCCGGCAGTAGCGCAGCTCGACGCGCTGGCCCGAGCGACCCACTTTGACGTTGACGTCGTCGCGGCGCTAACCCTCCGTCATCCCCGCGTGCGCGGATTGAGGCAGTTGGAGCAGGTGTTGAGTCTGGTTGACCCAGGTGCGGAGTCGCCCCGCGAGACTTACCTGCGTTTGCTGCTGACCGATGCCGGGCTACCCCCGGATCAGACCCAGATCCCGGTCCCGACCGCCGACGCCACCTATTACCTGGATATGGGGTGGCCCGACGTCATGGTTGCCGCCGAGTACGACGGCGAGCATCACCAGGTCGACAGCCTGCAGTGGCGCAAGGACATCATTCGGCTTGAGACGCTGGCCCGGATGGGCTGGATCGTCATTCGGGTGGTAGCTCGCGACCGTGCACCGGCGGTCGTGTGGCGGGTGCGCCAGGCGCTGCAGGTCCGAGGCTACTCACCGGCATTCATTGTGCGTTGACGGCGTTGAGTGTGCGGGGGCGAAACGGGGACCTCAGCGCTTGAGCCGGATCTTCCACCACACCAGCACGGTGTAGAACACCGACAACAGCGCCAGCATCCCCATGTCGAGCAGCCAGATGCCCTTGGTGTGGTCCCACAGGTGGTCTTTGGGGATCTGCGGCACGTTGACCAGCTTGTTGAAGTCGATCGCTGAGGCGCCCGCGGCATATCCCCACCGGCCCGGCGTCACCCAGGCGGCCTCCGCCAGCCCAGCGCGCCCGGTCACCGGGATCATGCCGCCGGCCAGCACCAGCTGCGACATGATCGAGACCACCAGCATCGGCATGATCTGCTCGTTGGACTGCGCGAACGCCGACAGTGCCAGCCCCAGTACCGCCGAGGCCACACAGGTCCCGGCCACGGCGAGGAACAAGTCGAAATTCGCGCTGCCGAACATCACGGCGCCCTGTGTCGGCCCGCCCTTGCCCAGAATCACGATCATGGTGGCGATCGCACCCTGCACCGTGGCAAATGCGCAGAACACCGTGACCTTGGCCAACAGATAGGCCACGGTCGACAGGCCCACGGCCTGTTCTCGTTTGAAGATCGGGCGTTCGCCGATGAGATCTCGAATGGTCAGCGCGGTTCCCATGAAGACCGCGCCGATGATGAGCAGCACCATGATGTACTGCGGTTCGGTCGGGGCATCGGGCCCCGGCATCCCGAGACCTCCCTTGCCCTTCACGGTCAGCGACAGCGCGCCCACGATAAAGGGCAACACCGCCAGGAAGACCGAATAGCCGCGGTCGGAGATGATCAGCCGGACTTGGCGGCGCGCGATCGTCGACAGCTGTTTGCGCAGGCTTTCCGGCGGCGGGCTGCCCAAATCGACCGGTGGGGTCGACGGGACCGCTGCGGCGGGGCCTTTGGGGCCGCCGCCGCGCTCCAGGAACCGCCGGTTGGCTTCGTCCGGGTCGGCCCCGACGTTGGCGAAGATGTCGGCGTAGTTGTCGGCCCCCATCGCCGGAAAGACCTCTTTGGGCGGGCCGGAGAACGCCGTCTTGCCGCCCGGGGCGATCAGCAGAATCTGGTCGCACACATCGAGGTAGGACACCGAGTGGGTGACCACCATGACCACACGGCCGGCGTCAGCCAGACCGCGCAGCATCAGCATCACCTGGCGGTCCAGGGCCGGGTCCAGTCCCGAGGTCGGCTCGTCGAGCAGCAGCAGTGACGGGCCGGTCAGCAGTTCCAGGGCGACCGAGGCGCGTTTGCGCTGGCCGCCGGAGAGTTTGTCGACCCGAGTATCGGCGTGCTTGGTCAGCTCGAGTTCCTCGAGCACCTGCGCGACGGCCTTATCCCGGTCGGCTTTGCTGCTGTCCGGCGGCAGCCGCAGTTCAGCGGCGTAGCCCAGGGCCTGGTTGACGGTCAGCTGCCGGTGCACCACGTCGTCCTGCGGCACCATCCCGATCCGGCTGCGCAACGAGGCGTATTCGGTGTGGATGTTGTGGCCCTCGAAGGTGACCGAGCCGGAGGTGGGCTTGGTATAGCCGGCGATCAACCGCGACAGCGTCGTCTTGCCCGCGCCCGAGCCGCCGATGATCGCGGTCAGGGTGCCCGGCCGGGCCGTCAGCGTGATGTTGTTGAGCAGCCGTTTGCCGCCCTCGACATCGAAGCAGACATCGCGGACTTCCAGGCCACCGGTGCGGGTCGCAGCTTCGGTGCGGCGCAGCAAGGTTCCGCCGGTGAACTCCAGGTCGACGTTGCCGATCGTGACCAGGTCGCCTTCGGACAGGATCGCCGAACCGATCCGAACACCGTTGACGAAGGTGCCGTTGATGCTTCGGCTGTCACGGATCTCGGTGCCCAGCGGCGTGGCGATCAGCATGGCGTGGTGGCGGGAGGCGAGCACGTCGGAGATCACGACGTCGTTGTCGGTGGCACGGCCGATGGTCAGAGCCCCGACCGGTGCGTCCGGCGTGGAGCTGGACGCCGGCCGCAGGATGTCGATCATGCGGGTGGCGATGTTGCCGACTTCGGGCGGCGTCGACGCCACCGGTGCCATCCGAGTGGCGGGCTGGTGCGGGGGGAAGACATCAGCGGGTGCCAGCGGGGGTGCGGGGGCTGATAACCGGGGCGCAGTGCCGCATCGGCGACGGGACTGGGGGGACCGGACGGATACGCCGGTGGCCGGAGCGGGGCGGGCGGCGGTGGATACGGCGCCGAACCGGATTGCGGCCGGTGCGGCTGCGGCACGCCGGGGTGCCCGGCCGACCGCGGATCTGCATACGGCGCGGGTTCGGGTGGTGACGGCCAACCCGACGGCTGTGGCGGCCGGGCGGGGCGCGCTATTCCTGGCTGGCCGGGCTGCGGCACCTGGATCGAAACGGTCTGCGGCGGCCGGCCGGCCTGGCCCTGGTGCCGTCCCACCTCAAAGGAGACCCGCGGTCCGTCCGGGTTGCCGAGGTTGACGGCTTGTCCGTCGCGGATGTCGACGACCGGCACCCGCTGGCCGTTGACGTAAATACCGTTCAGGGAGCCGTTGTCGATCCCCAGCCACCGGCCCTGTTCGAAGCGCAGTAGCAGGTGGGCCCGCGAGACCAGGGGATGCGGGATGCGGACGTCGGCCCGCAGGTCGCGTCCGATGACCACATCGTGGCCTGCGGAGAACGTGCCTTGCGACCCGTCGTGGCGGACGGTCAGCACCGGCGGGGCTGGGTGACTCATCGAGTCAACTCTAGCGAGTTGCGTCCGGTGCGCCCGTAACGACGCAGTGCGTGCGCCGGTAGATCGTCGGCATGCACTGGTTGCAGTGCGTGCACTGCGACAGCGTCGTGGACTCCTCCGCGATCCGGTTGACCAGGTCCGGTTCGGCCAGCAGCGCCCGGGCCATTGCGACGAACTCGAATCCCTCGGCCATCGCCTGATCCATCGTCGCGCGGTTGGTGACGCCGCCCAAAAGGATCAGCGGCATCGACAACTCGGCGCGGAACAGTCGGGCGTTGTCCAACAGGTAGGCGTCGGTGTAGGGGTACTCGCGCAGGAATTTGTTGCCGGTCATCCGCATGCCCCAGCTCAACGGCGGGGGGAAGACGCTCGCGAACTCCTTCACCGGGGCGTGCCCGCGGAAGAGGTACATGGGGTTAACCAGCGAGCTGCCGGCCGTGAGCTCCAGCGCGTCCAGGCCGCCGTCGTCCTGCAGCCACTTCGCGGTGGTCAGCGACTCGTCCAGGTTGATACCGCCGCGGACTCCGTCGGCCATATTCAATTTGGCCGTCACCGCGATCTGTCCACCCACCGCCTTATGCACGGCCGCCACGATGCCGCGGGCCACCTTGGCCCGGTTGGCCAGCGACCCGCCGAACTCATCGGTGCGGCGGTTGATCAGCGGGCTCAGAAATGAACTCGCCAGGTAGTTGTGGCCGAGATGGATCTCCACCGCGTCGAACCCGGCATCCACGGCGTAGCGCGCGGCATTGGCGTGCTGGGCGATGACCTGGTCGATGTCGTCGCGGGTGGCCTTCTTGGCGAAACGCATGCCGATCGGGTTGAAGAATCGCACCGGCGCCAGGGCACGGGCCTTGTTGGAGCGCGCGTCGGCGACCGGGCCGGCGTGACCGATCTGGGCGCTGACCAGGGCTCCCTCGGCGTGCACCGCATCGGTGAGCCGGCGCAGCCCGGCGACCGCCTCCGGGCGCATCCACAGCCCGTCGTTGGAGGTGCGCCCGCCCTGGGAGACCGCGCAGTAGGCCACGGTGGTCATGCCCACCCCGCCGGCGGCCGGCAGCCGGTGATACTCGATGAGATCGTCGGAGGCCAGCGCGTTAGGCGTGCGGTTCTCGAACGTCGCAGCCTTGATGATCCGGTTGCGCAACGTGATCGGGCCGAGTTTGGCGGGGCTGAAGACGTCGGGAACAGGCATAGCGGGAGCTTAGTGACGGATCGTCATCGTTGGAACTGTGGGTGGCATGCCAGACTGTCCGCGTGGGTGCGATTACGTTGGACGGCAAGGCCACGCGCGACGAGATCTTCGTCGACCTTCAGGCACGGGTGGCGGCGTTGTCCGCCGCCGGCCGCACGCCTGGTCTGGGGACCATTCTGGTCGGTGATGACCCGGGATCGCATGCCTACGTGCGCGGCAAGCACGCCGACTGCGCCAAGGTCGGCATCACCTCGATCCGCCGCGACCTGCCCGCGGACTGCAGTCCGGCCCAGCTCAACGACACCATCGACGAGCTGAACTCCAACGACGAGTGCACCGGCTACATCGTGCAGCTGCCGTTGCCCAAACATCTGGACGAGAACGCGGCCCTTGAGCGCGTCGACCCGGCCAAGGACGCCGACGGCCTGCATCCGACCAACCTGGGTCGGCTTGTGCTGGGCACCCCGGCGGCCCTGCCGTGCACCCCGCGCGGCATCGTGCACCTGCTGCGCCGTTATGAGGTGCCGATTGCGGGCGCCCATGTCGTGGTGATCGGGCGTGGCGTGACGGTCGGGCGCCCGCTGGGACTGCTGCTGACCCGCCGGTCGGAGAACGCCACCGTCACGCTGTGCCACACCGGGACCCGGGATCTGGCTGAGCTGACCCGCCAGGCCGACATCATCGTCGCCGCGGTCGGCGTGCCGCACATGCTTACCGCCGACATGGTGCGTCCGGGTGCGGCCATCGTCGACGTCGGGGTCTCGCGTACCGACGCCGGCCTGGTCGGGGACGTGCATCCCGACGTGTGGGAGGTGGCCGGCCACGTGTCGCCCAACCCCGGCGGGGTGGGTCCGCTGACCCGGGCGTTCCTGTTGACCAACGTCGTGGAAAGAGTCGAGAGCACGCTGTGACCCTCACCGACGTCCGCCGGGTGATCGCCGCGCAGTGGCCGATCCTGCTGGTCGGGCTGATCTTCACGGCGGCATTCGTGCTGGCTGGGGCGAACTTCTGGCGGCGCGGCGCGCTGCTGATCGGGATCGGGACCGGGGTGGCGGCCGCGCTGCGCCTGGTGCTGTCCGAGGATCGGGCCGGGATGCTGGTGCTGCGTGAGCGGGGGCTGGACTTCGCGACGATGACGACCGCGGCGACGGTGATGCTCTACGTGGCCGCGACGATCGACCCGCTGGGGACCAGCTAGTCGTTTTTGACCGGCCCGACAATATTTTGGCCCGGTGCGAGGCGCGTATTCGCCCGTCTCCCAATCCAATCGGCCCCGTGTTTGATGGCCCTGCTCTGGGGGAACACGTGTCCGGTCGGCCGGTGTAGGTCGGCTGTGTCGGGGAGGGGGCTGTGCCCGCAATGAATTCATCGCGCAAACAGTCCTTTTGAAGACAGCTGGTCGTGTGAAGCGCAGCTCGGGAATCGATCGACCCCGGGAGCACGGCGTGAATTGCCGCGGCGTCGAGATGACGGACGCCTTGAAGTCGCTTTGTGCAGCGGAGGAACAGATGGGCGACGTCGAGCTGATTCCGGATGTCGATCACATCCGATCGCACTACGACCGGTCTAACGAGTTCTTCCGGCTGTGGCTGGATCCGACCATGACCTACAGCTGCGCATATTTCGAGCGCGAGGACATGACGCTCGAACAGGCTCAGATGGCCAAGGTGGACTTGGCATTGGGCAAGTTGGGCCTGCAGCCCGGGATGACGTTGCTCGACATCGGGTCCGGTTGGGGCTCCACCATGCGGCGAGCCGTCGAGAGGTACGACGTCAACGTCATCGGGCTGACCTTGAGCGAAAACCAAGTGGCCCATTGCGAAAGCGAGTTCGCCAAGATGGACAGCCCGCGGTCCAAGCAGGTGCGGTTGCAGGGCTGGGAGCAGTTCGACGAGCCGGTGGACCGTATCGTCTCACTGGGCGCTTTTGAGCACTTCGCCGACGGTGTCGGCACCTATGAGCGTTACGACGATTTCTTCAAGATGTGCTACCACGTGCTGCCCGACGACGGCGTGATGCTGCTGCATTCGATCGTGGTGCCCTCTCTCGAGGAGTCCCAACAAATGGGGCTCAAGCGCACGATGTCGCTGCTGCGGTTCATCAATTTCATCCGCAAGGAGATCTACCCCGGGGGCCGGCTGCCCCTGGTGTCGATCGTCGATGAACACGCGACCCGGTGTGGTTTCGAGATCACCCGTCATCAGCGGATCGGGTCGAACTATGTGCGCACCCTTGACACCTGGGCCAAGGCTCTCGAAGCGCACCAGGCCGAGGCGATCGAGCTCAAGGGCGAAGAGACGTACGAAACGTTTTTGAAGTACCTGACGGGTTGCCGGGAGCTGTTCCGTGACGGTTACACCGACGTCTGCCAGTTCACGATGGAAAAGACAGTGGCGTAGGCGATTCGGAGGACATGGTGACGCAGTTGACTGATCTCAAGCCGTACTACGAAGAGTCTCAAGCGGCATATGACATCTCCGATGACTTCTTCGCGCTGTTCCTCGATCCGACAATGGCCTACACCTGTGCGTACTTCGAGCGCGACGACATGACGCTGGAGGAGGCGCAGAACGCGAAGTATGACTTGGCATTGCGCAAGCTCAACCTCGAGCCGGGAATGACGGTGTTGGACGTCGGTTGCGGATGGGGAGCGGGCCTGGCCCGAGCGGTGACGGAGTTCGACGTCAACGTCATCGGAATCACGCTCAGCCGCAACCACTGCGCGCGCAGCGCAGCCACTCTGGCTGCGATCGATACGAAGCGTCGTGCAGAGGCGCGCCTGCAGGGATGGGAAGAGTTCGACGAAAAGGTTGATCGGATCTTCACGATCGAGGCGTTCGACTCCTTCAAGAAGGTTCGCTATGCCGCGTTCTTCGAACGTGCCTACGGCATCCTGCCCGATGACGGCCGAATGTTGTTCCACAGCATATTCACCTACCCGCAGACCTACTGGCGTGAGCATGGCATCAAGGTGACGATGAGCGATCTGCGCTTCGTCCGGTTCCTCGGCAAGGAGATCTTTCCCGGTGGGGAGATGGCGGGCCGTGACGACATCTATGAATACTCGCAAGGCGCCGGATTTCATATCCAGGACGCCGTTTTGATGCCGGAGCACTACATCCGGACGCTGGATATGTGGGCAGACAATTTGCGCCACAACCGCGAACGCGCCATCGCCATCCAGTCCGAGGAAGTGTACGAGCGCTACCTGCGCTACCTGACCGGCTGTGCTGACCTCTTCAGCAGAGGAATCAGCAACGTCGGGCAGTTCGTCTTGACCAAATAGCGTCCTGGAAGCGAGGCGCGGAAATGGCCCGAATGACTCGGCTCTCCACTGGGAGTGGCCTTCCCGAGGTCGTGGTCACCGGGGTTGCGATGACGACGGCGCTGGCGACGGACGCCGAGGACACCTGGAAGAAACTGCTGGACGGGCAGAGCGGCATCCGTAAGCTCGACGATCCCTTCGTCGAGCGGTTCGACCTCCCGGTGCGTATCGGTGGGCATCTGCTCGAGGACTTCGACCACGAGTTGAACCGCAAGGAACTGCACCGGCTGTCCTACCTGCAGAAGATGGCGGTGATCCTGGGCCGTCGGGTCTGGGCGAATGCCGGCTCGCCGGAGGTGGATCCGCGCCGTTTGCTGGTGTCGATCGGCACCGGGCTCGGCTCGCCGGAAGAACTGGTCTGGGGTTACCAAGGCATGGTGGAACGCGGCATGAAGGCGGTCTCACCGCTGGGAGTGCAGAAGTACATGCCTAACGCGGCGGCCGCTGCCGTGGGCCTGGAGCGTGGCGCCAAAGCGGGTGTCTTCACCCCGATCTCGGCGTGTGCTTCCGGCTCCGAAGGTATCGCTCAGGCCTGGCGCAACATCGTCTACGACGAGGCTGACATCGCGATCTGCGGTGGAGTCGAGACCAAGATCGAAGCGGTTCCCATCGCGGGATTCGCCGCGATGCGTATCGTGTTGTCCACTCACAACGACGACCCGGCCGGCGCCTGCCAGCCATTCGACGTCGACCGCAGCGGGTTCGTGTTCGGCGAGGCCGGCGCATTGATGGTCATCGAGACTCTTGAGCACGCAAAGGCGCGTGGCGCAACCATTCTCGGCCGCCTGATGGGCGCCGGAATCACCTCGGACGGACACCACATCGTGGCGCCCGATCCGCAGGGCGAGCGCGCGGGTTACGCGATGACCCGGGCGATCGATCTTGCGGGTCTGGCGCCGACCGACATCGACCACATCAACGCACACGCCACCGGAACCCGGATCGGCGATCTGGCCGAGGCCCAGGCGATCAACAATGCCATGGGCGACCACCGTGCCGCGGTGTACGCGCCCAAATCCGCTCTCGGGCATTCGGTCGGGGCCGTCGGTGCGGTGGAGGCGATATTGACGGTACTGGCGCTGCGCGACGGCATAGTCCCGCCCACGCTGAACCTGCACCGTCTCGACCCGGAGATCGATCTGGACGTCGTCGCCGGCGACGCGCGGACCGGCGATTACCACTACGCGATCAGCAACTCCTTCGGATTCGGCGGCCACAACGTGGCGCTCGCGTTCGGAAAGTACTAGAAGGGAGCCGCTTTCGGTCCCCAGCCGAGAGCACATTGCCATGCCGAAAAACCTGACACCGCATTTCAAAGATGTGCAGGCGCACTACGACCTGTCCGATGACTTCTTCCGGCTCTTCCTCGATCCGAGCCAGACCTACAGCTGCGCCTACTTCGAACGCGACGACATGACGCTCGAACAAGCCCAGCTCGCCAAGATCGACTTGGCACTGGGCAAACTGGGCCTGCAGCCCGGCATGACGCTGCTCGACATCGGGTGCGGCTGGGGTGCCACCATGCGGCGCGCTGTCGAAGCCCATGACGTCAACGTCATCGGCCTGACCTTGAGCAAGAACCAGGCTGTCCACGCGGAGGCGATGTTCGCCGGCATGGACAGCCAGCGCACCAAGCGGGTGCTACTGGAGGGCTGGGAGAACTTCGGCGAGCCGGTCGATCGGATCGTGTCCATCGGCGCCTTCGAGCACTTCGGCCATGAGCGCTACGAGGACTTCTTCACCATGGCCCACGACGTTCTGCCGCCCGACGGAGTGATGCTGCTACACACCATCTCCGGGTTGACGCTGCCGCAGATGGCCGACCGGGGCATGCCGCTGACTTTCGCGATGGCCCGGTTCATCAAGTTCATTGCCACCGAGATCTTCCCCGGCGGGCGGCTACCCACCATCGAGATGGTTGAAGAGCATTCGGCCCGAGCGGGCTTCACTCTGACCCGAAGGCATTCGCTGCAGCCCCATTACGCCAGAACGCTCGACTGTTGGGCGGCAGCGCTGGAAGGCAACAAAGACAAGGCCATCGAGATCCAAGGTCAAGAGGTCTATGACCGCTACATGCATTACCTGACCGGGTGCGCCAACGGATTTCGCACCGGCTATATCGACGTCAACCAGTACACGTTGCAGAAGTAGGTCTGGCTATGACTGATACTCCGGCCGCCAAGACCTTACGGCCGCATTTTGCGGACGTCCAAGCTCACTACGACCTCTCCGATGACTTCTTCGCGCTGTTCCAGGACCCGACCCGGACCTACAGCTGTGCCTATTTCGAGCCGCCGGAGCTGTCACTGGCACAGGCTCAGATCGCCAAGATCGACCTCAATCTCGACAAGCTCGACCTGCAGCCCGGAATGACGCTGCTCGACATCGGCTGCGGCTGGGGTTCGACGATGAAGCGGGCGCTAGAGCGCTACGACGTCAACGTCATCGGGCTCACCCTGTCGAAGAACCAGCATGTCTACGCGCAGCGGCTACTGGACGTCGTCGACACCGATCGCGAGCGGCGGATACTGCTGCACGGGTGGGAAGAGTTCGATCAGCCGGTCGACCGGATCGTTTCGATCGAGGCGTTCGAGCATTTCGGGCACGAGCGCTACGACGATTTCTTCGCGCGGTGTTTCGACATCCTGCCCGCGGACGGACGAATGACGATCCAGAGCAGCGTCAGCTATCACCCCTACGATCTGAACGCGCGCGGCAAGAAGCTGACGTTCGAGACCGCCCGATTCATCAAGTTCATCCTCACCGAGATCTTTCCCGGTGGGCGACTGCCCACCACCGACATGATGGTGGAGCACGGCCAGAAGGCCGGTTTCACTGTTCCCGAAGCGCTTTCGCTGCGGCCGCATTACATCAAGACCCTGCAGATCTGGGCCGACGCGTTGGAAGCCAACAAGGAATCGGCCATCGAGATTCAGTCCGACGAGGTGTATCAGCGCTACCTGAAGTACTTGCGCGGCTGCGAGTACTACTTCATCGACGAAGTCCTCGACGTCAGCCTGGTCAGCTACCTCAAGCCTGGCGCCGCGACGTCCTCCTAGAACCCGGGAATAGCTGGGATGGTGGGGATTCCACCGGACAAGCCGGGGATGCCGACCGACATTCCCGGTATC
Organism: Mycolicibacter sp. MU0102; assembly: GCF_963378105.1. Taxonomy (NCBI): domain Bacteria; kingdom Bacillati; phylum Actinomycetota; class Actinomycetes; order Mycobacteriales; family Mycobacteriaceae; genus Mycobacterium; species Mycobacterium holstebronense. Next base: position 3,533,562 of record NZ_OY726398.1, on the reverse strand, counting down.
TGCGGCAGCTCCGGCAGCTGGCCGTTGGCCAGTTGAGACAGCATCTGCGGGCAGTAGATCTGCACGGCGATCTCGGTGAACAGCTGCGCCATCTGGGGCGACATGCTGGGTCCGCCGCCCAGTCCGGCGACCGGGGCCGCCACAGATGCTGCGGTGCCGGCGGGCTCGGTCAGCATCGGGCACACGGATTGGCCCAGAGCAGCCGTGGCGCCGGGGTCGGCAACCGGTATGCCGGCGCCGGCCAGATCGGACAGGAACGAGGTGTCTACCGGGCTCGCCTGCGCCGGTGCCGCCAACCCTGTGGTAGCGATCAGGCCTACTAAACCCGCCCCCGCGCCCGCCTTGCTCATGAAGCCTCGCATGCGTCCCCCTCATCCTGGTTCGGCGCCGAGCGGTGTCCGAACGTTGTTGTTGAAATCCTGCATCAAAGCGGTAACACCGACGAGTCGGCCGGGTCACGGTTTGCCTACGGCACTGTCTCGCCCGGGCCAAATGTCGCAATTTCGGGGCTTTGGGCCGAAATCGGGGCTCAGCCCGCTAGGTTGCTGGAATCGTTCATGGTTAACACATTCAACGCTCAGTTTTGCGGGGCGCAAGAGAGGTCAACGCCAAATGGCTCGACGTCGCAGCGGCACAGTCAATCGTCGGGCGATCGGGGTTGGCGCGTTAGTGGGTTCGGCCTTGGCGGCCGCGGTGGCTGTGCCGGTCCCGGCGAGCGCCGAGGTGATCGACGAGGTGCTCGAGCAGCTGATGGCACCGTTCGTGGATGCGGCGACCCACAGCGTGGACTGGTCCGCGCTGTCGAGCCCGGCGGCCTGGGACGCATTCTTCGACCCGGCGCACTGGAACGACGTCCTGGCCGGGTTGTCCGCAGCGCCGAGCGCGGGAGCAGCCGATGCGACCACGTGGCTGCAGCAGCTCATCTATGCGCCGCTGCACACCGGCATCGAAAGCTGGATTCACAGCACCGGTCCCACGCCAATCTTGGACGGACTCAACGACCTCAGTAGGACGCTGGGCTGGGGTGCGATGATCGCCGACGGCACGGCAGGAACCGAGGCGCATCCCGACGGCGGTGACGCGGGCTGGCTATTCGGTGACGGCGGCGCCGGCTGGGACAACACCGCCGGCGGTGGCGGCGGTGCCGGGGGAGCGGCGGGCATGTTCGGAGACGGCGGTACCGGCGGCGACGGGGGTGAGGGCGGTCTCGGCGGCAATGGCGGAGACGGCGGTGCCGGTGGCTGGTTGATCGGCGTCGGCGGTGCCGGTGGGGACGCCGGCAACGGGGTCTATGGCGGCGCCGGAAGCCTGCCGGCGCTGGGCGGTGCCGGCGGCGCGGCCGGAATGTTCGGAATCCACGGTGCGGTCGGGCATTTCGGCACTCTGGCCGGCGCCCCGGACAGCGGCCCCTACACCGGCCTGACCACCTCGGGCGCCTGGATCACCGACAGCGACGGCAGGGTGGTGATCCTGCACGGGCTCAACCAGGTCTACAAGATCGCGCCGTACACCCCGGGTGCCGACGGGTTCGGCGACGATGACGCCGCGTTCCTGGCCGCCAACGGCTTCAACGCCGTCCGGGTAGGGGTGCTCTGGGCCGGCGTGGAGCCGCAGCCCGGCGTGTTCGACCCCGACTACCTCGCCGCGATCAAGCAGACCGTGCAAACCCTGTCCGACCACGGCATCTACAGCATCCTGGACTTCCACCAGGACTTCTACAGCGCCGGCTTCGGCGGCGACGGCGCGCCGGAATGGGCCGTGCTGACCGGGGGGTTGCCCAACCCCGACGTGGGCCAGATCGGCACCTATCTGTTCAACCCCGCGCAGCTGCACGCCTGGGATGCGTTCTGGTCCAACGCCAAAGCCGAGGACGGCATCGGTCTGGCCAACCACTACGCGCGATCGTGGCAGTACGTCGCCGACTATTTCAAGGACGACGCCAGCGTGGCCGGCTACGGCATCATCAACGAGCCGTGGCCGGGCTCGCCGTGGCTGTCGGGCGTGCTGGGCAGCCCGCACTTCGATGCCCAGACCTTGACGCCGTTCTACAACCAGATGACCGCGGCGATTCGCTCGGTCGACCCCAACACCCCGGTGTTGTTCGAGCCGACCTTCCTGTTCAACACGGCGGTGCCCACGTCGCTGGGCGCCGTGGACGATCCGCACGGGATCTTCGCGTTCCACAACTACTGCCTGGCGAATTCGGTGTTCGAGATCGACTTCGGTTGCGGGCTCAACTTCGACATCCTGTTGAACAACGCCGCGACATATGCCGACTCACACAACATTCCGGCGCTGATGACTGAGTTCGGTGCCACCGCCAACGCCGGTGTCATCGCCAACACATTGGCGCACACCAATCCCTTCCGGTACGGCTGGCTGGAGTGGGCCTATACCGGCGGTGACGTCGCCAGCAGCTCACCGGAGGGCCAGGCGCTGGTCTTCGACACCAATCTGCCGCCGGTCGGCGACAATGTCGATGCCGTCAAGCTGGCAGCGCTGGCCGAGCCGTACCCCCAGGCGATCGCCGGAGTGCCCAACGCCTGGTCGTTCGCGGGCGGCATCTTCCACTTCAACTACACCACTGCGATGGCGGACGGCTCGGGCGGTTTCGCCGCCGACGCGCAGACCCGCATCGTGGTGCCGGCCCTGCAATACCCGAACGGCTACCAGGTGGACGTCATCGGCGGGCACGTGGTGTCCGCGCCGGGGTCCTCCGTGTTGATCATCGCCGCCGAGCCCGGTGCCACCACCGTCGACGTCCAGGTGAAGCCGGCCTGACACACCCGGAGGCAGGAGCGGCGGGACTGGGGCCGGCCGCTCGAACCTTGGCGTTTCCTCTCTGTATGCGGACAGCGAGCAACATAAGTCGGATTATGGGCATTAGGCCGGATAAATGCCCAGTTCGCCGGAGATTTCTACAGTAGAAAGTTTGAGATATTCAGAGTCGCTTCAGGTTTTCATCATGTAGGCGTTAAGGTGCTGCAAGCAACAAGCGTTGTCACGCCCTGCTCTCGGAGGTCGCCATGAAGGTCAGCCCCACGTTCCACTCCCTGGGAGTTGCGGCAGTGGCCGTGACCAGCGCCACCGCGGTGCTCGCCTCGCCGGTCATCACGCCGGCACTGGCGGCCTCGGTCGCGGGGGCGCGCACCGTGGTCGCCGATGTGGCGTTGCTCGACAACGTCGCCCTGGTGATGGGTGGCAGTGGCACCCCCATCCCAGGCAACTGGGACTTCCACTGGGCCGACCAATACCTCTCGCACCTCGGCTACGACGGCTACACCATGCAGGGCGTCTTCACCCCCGAAGGGCTGTACCCGGGCACCGGCGTCAAGAGCCTGCCGCTGGACACCTCCGTCGACCAGGGTGTCCGGATGCTCGACTCGACCATCCGCGACCGCATCGAGGCCGGCGACAACGTGGTGGTCTACGGCGTCTCGCAGAGCGCCGTCCTCTCCTCGATCGAGATGAACCACCTGCTCAGCTCCGGCAATGCCCCCGACCCCGACCAGTTGTCGTTCGTCTTGATCGCCAATGAGATGTTCCCCAACGGCGGCCTGCTGTCGCGCTTCGCCATCCCCGAAGTCCCGCTGCACATCCCGTCGATGGGCATCGACTTCTACGGGGCCACGCCCGACACCCCGTACGCGACCGACATCTACATCGCGGAATATGACGGATTCGCCGACTTCCCGCGCTATCCGCTGAACTTCCTCTCGGTGCTCAACGCCGTGCTGGGGATCGCGCTGGTACACGGCCCCGGCTACAGCCAGCCCGACTCCATCGACAGCGCCCAGCTGTTGCTGGGCTCCACCAACTACGACGGACCCCTGACCCTGCCGGACGGCGCCTCGGCCGCCCTCAACACCGACTACTACATGATCCCGACGGAGATCCTGCCGCTGCTGCAGCCGCTGCTCGGCATCCCGGTGATCGGCGAACCGCTGTATGACCTGCTGGAGCCCGTCACCCGGATCCTGGTCGACCTGGGCTACGGCAACGTCGACACCTACGTCGACGGCGAGCTGACCCATGGCGGCTGGGACCAGGGCCCGGCCAATGTGCTCACGAACTACGGCGTGCTCCCGGACATCGACGTCATGACGCTGCTGAGCTCGCTGTGGCAGGGCGCGCAGCATGGCTTCAACGACTTCGTCTACGACCTCGGGCACCTGTCGTTCGGGGGCCCGGCCGATGCGCTCGGTTCGTCGATGGACTTCGCGCTGCCCAGTCTCCTCGACGTCGTCAACACCTTCTCCGGCGCGGCCGCCACGCTGTATTCGGTGCTGCTGCCGACCGCGGACATCATCAACGCCTTGCTGACCACCATGCCCGCCTACGACATCAGCATGTTCTTCAACGCATTCGGCAACGGCGACGACTTGCTGACCACCCTGACGAACGCCATCGGAATGCCGATCGCAGCCGACGCTGGGCTGATCCCCACGGCCATCGGATTCGAGCTGATGAGCGTGATGAGCGCGTTCCAGTCGATCGCCAACGACTTCGCGGACCTGTTCAGCGCGTAGCGGGAATCGCCGTCGCGAGAAGGGCTTTCGCTGCGGCTATTTGGCCAAGGTGAACTGGTTGACGTCGAAGCGGCCTTCCCGGAACTGCTCGGCGGAGCCAGTCAGGTAACGCATGTAGCGCTCGTAGACCTCTTCGGACTGCAGCGCGATGGCCTCAGACTCGTGCGCTTCCAGCGCCTGCGCCCAGTGGTCGAGGGTCATGGCGTAGTGCTGCTGCAGCGACTGGATGCGGTTCACCGTGAACCCCGCCTTGACGGCGTGCTCTTTGACCAGCGCTACCGACGGCAGCTCGCCGCCGGGGAAGATCTCGGTCATCAGGAATATCTGAAATGCAGCCAGCTCGTCCGTCAGCGCCATGCCGTACTCGACCATCTGTTGCGGGGACAGGCCACAAATGGTGTGCAGCATCAGCACCCCGTCGCTGGGCAGTGCCCGGTGGGCCATCGCAAAGAAATCGTCGTAGCGGTCGTAGCCGAAGTGCTCGAACGCCCCGATCGACACGATCCGGTCGACCGGTTCGTCGAACTCTTCCCAACCGGCCAACAGCACTCGTCGGCTGCGTGGGGAGTCCATCGCGGCGAACATCGACTGCACGTGGACGGCCTGGTGCTTGCTCAGCGTCAGACCGACCACGTTGACGTCGTACTGTTCGATCGCCCGTTGCATGGTGGCGCCCCAGCCACAGCCCACGTCGAGCAGCGTCATGCCGGGGCGCAGGCCCAGCTTGCCGAGCGACAGATCGATTTTGGCGAGTTGGGCTTCCTCGAGCGTCATGTCGTAGTGCCGGAAGTAGGCGCAGCTGTAGGTCTGGGTCGGATCCAGGAAGAGTCGAAAGAAGTCATCGGACAGGTCGTAATGGGCTTGGACGTCAGCGAAATGTGGAGTCAGACGGTGAGTCATGTGGGGTGGCCCTTCGGACGGCCGGGGCCATGTCAGATGCCAACCGTAGGGCCCCCTGGTTCCGGCCGACCGAGGCGGCATACCCGCTGTCGGCCGGCGTAAACACCTGCTTGCGCTAGGAATCCGAGAGCGTGGCCCGGGTGCACACCGTGATGTAGGGCAGCGCCAACCCGGTGGACCCGACCAACGCCGGATGGGTGGCCAGCAGGTTGCGAACCTGGTCCAGTGTCTTGGTGCGCACCGCGTCCGGTGAGGTGATGCAGTAGCTGCGGGAAGCGACCAGATCGATCAGGGCCTGCGGCGTCAGGTAGTTGGTCCACTCCACCTGGTGGCTTTCGATGTCGCCGAACGGCGCGGGCAGGCTCACCCCGGCGTCGACCACGTCGCGGGCGTCCTCGCGGCCGATGATCGCGCCGAGTTCCTTCACCCAGCCCAGTCGTTCGTCGCGGGTGTTCCACACCAGCCCCAGCCGGCCGCCGGGCCGCAGCACCCGCACCAGCTCGGGGATGGCCCGCGCGGGGTCGAACCAATGCCAGGCCTGGGCCACCAGCACCGCGTCGACGCTGTTGTCGGGCAGCGGGATCTGCTCGGCGGACCCGAGCAGCGCTGGGGTGCCCGGCAGGGCGCTGGCCAGCACCTCGAGCATTTCGGCGATCGGGTCCACCGCCACCACGTCCAGGCCGCGCTCCACCAGCCGCGCGGTGAGCTTGCCGGTGCCGGCGCCCAGGTCCAGGACGTCGCGGGCGCCCGGCGGCAGCAGCCAGTCGATCGCCTCCGGGGGATAGGACGGACGTCCCCGCTCGTAGGCGGCGGCCTGCGACCCGAACGATAATGAGCGGTCGCGGCGGCCCTGCTCGGACGGGCTCACCGTCGGCGTTCCCGGGCCGAGCTCGCCAAGTCCAAGGTCTGGCGGATCAGCTCGCCGACTCGGGCGGTGTCCAGCAGGAAGCCGTCATGTCCGCAGTCGGAGTCGAGTACCTGCAGTCCGTCGCAGCCGGGGAGCAGCTCGGCCAGCTCGGCCTGCAACCGCAGCGGGTACAGCCGGTCCGAGGCGATTCCGGCGACCACCGCGGGAACCGGGCAGGCGCGCAACGCCGCGGCCACCCCGCCGCGTCCCGCGCCCACGTCGTAGCTGGACAGCGAGTCGCTCAGGGTCACGTAGCTGCCCGCGTCGAACCGTGAGACCAGCTTGTCGCCCTGATGTTCCAGGTAGCTCTGCACCGCGTAGCGCCCGCCGTCGGCCGGGTCTTCCCCGTCCTGGGCTGCATTGGCGAATCGCAGGTCCAGCTCGGCCTCGCCGCGGTAGGTCAGATGCGCGATGCGCCGGGCGATCGCCAAGCCGGCTTCGGGGCTGCGGCCGGTGCCGTGGTAGTCGCCGCCCTGCCAGTTCGGGTCGGCCTTGATGGCCGCGATCTGGGTGCTCTGCGTGCCGATCTGGTCGGCGGTGGCCCGAGCCCCGACGGCCAGCAGCAGGCCCGCGCCCACCTGGTCCGGGTGACCCACCATCCACTCCAGCCCGCGGGCGCCACCCATCGAACCGCCCAGCACGGCGGCCACCTCGGTGATGCCCAGCGCGGCCAGCGCGGCGATGTCGGCCTCGACCTGGTCGCGAATCGTGATGGCGGGAAACTTTGAGCCCCAAGGCTTCCCGTCGCGAGCCAGCGATCCCGGACCGGTCGACCCACGGCAACCGCCCAGCACATTGGTGGCCACCGCGCACCAGCGGTCGGTGTCGATCGGAGCGCCGGGGCCAATCACCCCGTCCCACCAGCCCGGGGTGGGATGGCCCGGCCCGGCGGGCCCGGTGACATGGGAATCCCCGGTCAGTGCATGCAGCACCATGACGACGTTGTCACGCTGGGGCGACAGCTCGCCCCAGCGCTGCACGGCGATGTGGACGTCATCGAGCACCGCGCCGCTCTGCAGCGTCAGCGATCCGATGGCGACCACGCCGGTCTCTCCCTCGGCGGGCAGTAGCTGCCTGGACACGTCGGAGATCGTCACCGGGGACCGCCTCAACGGGCCGCCAGCGCCGGCGAGTCGCCGAGCTGTGCCGAGGCCGCGGCGAAGCCGAGCTCCAGGTCCGCCAGGATGTCTTCGATGCCCTCGATGCCGACCGCCAGGCGAACCAGGCCCGGGGTGACACCGCTGGCCAGCTGTTCTTCGGCGCTGAGCTGGCCGTGCGTCGTCGACGCCGGGTGGATCACCAGCGAACGCACGTCACCGATGTTGGCGACGTGGCTGTGCAGCTTCAGTGCGTCGACGAACGCCTTGCCGGCCTCGATGCCGCCGGGGAGCTCGAACGAGAGCACACCGCCGACACCCTTCGGTGCCAGCTGCTGGGCCCGTGCGTGCCACGGCGAGCTGGCCAGCCCGGCGTAGTTGACGCTCAGCACGTCGTCGCGGGCTTCCAGGAACTCCGCGACCCGCTGGGCGTTGGCGACGTGGCGCTCCACCCGAAGGCTCAGCGTCTCCAGGCCCTGGGCGATCAGGAAGGCATTGAACGGCGAGATCGCAGAGCCCAGGTCGCGCAGCAGTTGCACGCGGGCCTTGAGTGCGAACGCGGGCGCTCCCAGATCGGCGAAGACCGCGCCGTGGTAGCTCGGGTCGGGTGTGGTGAAACCGGGGTGGCGGCCCTGCGTCCAGTCGAAGGTCCCACCGTCGACGATCACGCCCGCGATCGCTGCGCCGTGTCCGCCCAAGTACTTGGTGGCCGAGTGCACCACGATGTCGGCGCCGTGGGCCAGCGGCTGGATCAGGTAGGGGGTCGCCACGGTGTTGTCGACGATCAGCGGCACGCCGTTGTCGTGGGCCACGCCCGACACACCTGGGATGTCGAGTACGTCGATCTTCGGGTTGGAGATGGTCTCGGCGAAGAAGGCTTTGGTGTTGGGCCGCACCGCCGCCCGCCAGGACTCCAGGTCATCGGGGTCCTCGACAAAGGTGGTCTCGATGCCCAGTTTGGTCAGCGAGTAGTGGAACAGGTTGTAGGTGCCGCCGTAGAGCCGCGGGCTGGAGACGATGTGGTCGCCGGCGCCGGCGAGATTGAGGATCGCGAAGGTCGCCGCGGCGGACCCGGAGGCCACCAGCAGCGCCGCGACCCCGCCCTCGAGCGCGGCGATGCGCTGCTCGACGACGTCATTGGTCGGGTTCATGATCCGGGTGTAGATGTTGCCCGGGACCTCCAGGCCGAACAGCTTGGCGGCGTGATCGGTGTTGTCGAACGTGTAGGAGGTGGTCTGGTAGATCGGCAGCGCGCGGGCGTTGGTGGCCGCGTCGGGAACCTGCCCGGCGTGGACCTGCTTGGTCTCGAACGACCAGTGCGAACTGGGGTCGGTGTTGTTGTCGGCGGTCATTGCTGAATGAATTCCTCGGGAGTGTTGTCGCTGGGTGACGAGAGCGGATTAGGCCTGGGTTCAGCGACAACAGCAACGGGTGAGCGGGCGCAAGGAGGCACGCATCAGGTTCCCCTGTCTACTCGGGGGGCCCGTTGTGGCGGACCCGCGCTTGCCGCGTAGCCGATAGTGGCTACTCAACCCGGTCATCACCCGGGGCACCCCACCGCGGTTGGAGGGTTGCCGGCCAGCAAGCCGGGGCTTCGCGCTGGCACTCATGACCGTCACGCAGCCTATCGCATCTCACATAGGTGTCGCCACCTGCTCACCGGCGGTGGACGCCACGGTGGACGCAATTTGGCGGTACGCGATACTGATGCCGCCGTGTACAACGCGGGACAATCGAACACAACGAACCTGACGCCGGGAGAACAGCCATGTGCGCCGACCAGCCGACCATCATCTACACGCTGACTGACGAGGCGCCGCTGTTGGCGACGTACTCGTTCCTGCCGATCGTGCAGGCCTTCACCGGGCCCGCGGGTATCGACGTCCAAGCCAGCGACATCTCGCTTGCAGCCCGCATCCTGGCCGCATTCCCAGACTGCCTGACCGACGAGCAGCGGGTGCCGGACAACCTGGCCGAGCTCGGCCGACTGACTCAGCTGCCGGACACCACCATCATCAAGCTGCCCAACATCAGCGCCTCGGTGCCGCAGCTGGTCTCCGCCATCAAGGAGTTGCAGGGCAAGGGCTTCAAGCTGCCGGACTACCCCGAGGACCCCAAGTCCGAGCAGGAGCGAGACGTTCACGACCGCTACGCCAAGTGTCTGGGCTCTGCGGTGAACCCGGTCCTGCGGGAAGGCAACTCGGACCGTCGTGCGCCCAAGGCGGTCAAGGAGTACGCGCGCAAGCACCCGCACAGCATGGGCGAGTGGTCACAGGCCTCGCGCACTCACGTGGCGACCATGAAGCACGGCGACTTCTACCACGGTGAGAAGTCGATGACGCTGGACCGCGACCGCGACGTCAAGATGCAGCTGACGACCAAGAGCGGCAACACGATTGTGCTCAAGGAGAAGGTGTCGCTGCTGGCCGGCACGGTCATCGACTCCATGTTCATGAGCGTGGCGGCGCTGCGCGAGTTCTACGAGGAGCAGATGGAGGACGCCCGCAAGACCGGCGTGATGTTCTCCCTGCACGTCAAGGCGACCATGATGAAGGTCAGCCACCCGATCGTGTTCGGCCACGCCATCAAGGTGTTCTACAAGGACGCATTCGCCAAGCACCAGAAGCTCTTCGACGACTTGGGCGTCAACGTCAACAACGGCATGGTCGACCTGTACAGCAAGATCGAGACGCTGCCGGCCTCCCAGCGCGACGAGATCATCGAGGACCTGCACGCCTGTCGGGAGCACCGGCCGGAGCTGGCGATGGTGGATTCGGCGCACGGCATCACCAACTTCCACTCGCCGTCGGATGTGATCGTGGACGCCTCGATGCCGGCGATGATCCGGGCCGGCGGGAAGATGTACGGCGCCGATGGACGGACCAAGGACACCAAGGCGGTCAACCCGGAGTCGACCTTCGCCCGGATCTACCAGGAGATCATCAACTTCTGCAAGACCCACGGGCAGTTCGACCCGGCCACCATGGGCACCGTCCCCAACGTCGGGCTGATGGCGCAGAAGGCCGAGGAGTACGGCAGCCACGACAAGACCTTCGAGGTCCCCGAGGCCGGCGTCGCCGACATCGTGGACCTGGCTACCGGTGAGGTGCTGCTGACCCAGAACGTGGAGGCCGGCGATATCTGGCGGCTCTGCACGGTCACCGACGCCGCCATCAGGGACTGGGTGAAGCTGGCCGTCCAGCGGGCACGGGCGTCGGGCATGACCGTGGTGTTCTGGCTCGACACCGAGCGTCCGCACGAGGCCGAGCTGCGCAAGAAGGTCAAGGCCTACCTGTTGGACTACGACACCGAAGGCCTGGAGATCCAGATCATGCCGCAGGTGTGGGCGATGCGGTACACCCTGGAGCGACTGATCCGCGGCCAGGACACCATCGCCGCCACCGGCAACATCTTGCGCGACTACCTCACGGACCTGTTCCCGATCCTGGAGCTGGGCACCAGCGCCAAGATGCTGTCGATCGTGCCGCTGATGGCCGGGGGCGGCATGTACGAGACGGGCGCGGGCGGTTCGGCCCCCAAGCACGTCAAGCAGCTGGTGGAGGAGAACCACCTGCGCTGGGACTCGCTCGGTGAGTTCCTGGCGCTGGGTGCCAGCTTCGACGACCTGGGTGCCAAGACCGGCAATGTGCGCGCCAAGATCTTGGGCGAGACGCTGGACTCTGCGATCGGCAAGCTGCTGGACGCCAACCAGAGCCCGTCGCGCAAGACCGGTGAACTCGACAACCGCGGCAGCCAGTACTACCTGGCCAAGCACTGGGCGCAGGAGCTCGCCGCGCAGACGCAGGACGCCGAGCTGGCCAAGCACTTCGCGGCACTGGCGAACACGCTGGCCAAGAACGAGGACGTCATCCTGAACGAGCTCAACGTCGTGCAGGGCCAGGCGGTGGACATCGGCGGCTACTACGCGCCGGACCACGACCTGACCTCGGCGGTCATGCGGCCCAGCCCGACGCTGAACGCCGCGATCGACGCGAAGGACTGACGGCGAGCGGCCGATCTACCTGTTGACTCACTCCAGGACGCAGAGCACTTCGTCGAGAGTGGCGGTGCCGTCGACGCGACCCAGTCGCGCGGTATCGAACATCGCCGGGCCGGTGGCAGCGGTCTCGGTCAGCAGGTAGCGGCCGGCGTCGGGGGTGCGGCGCACGGCGTCCTCGGCGGCGCAACTGCCGGTCAGCTTCACCGCGTCGGTGAAGTTGATCCCCACCGCGAACACCTGCGGTTCGGCCTGCAAAACGCCGGTCAAGCGGGTGATGAGGTTGTCCGGGGCAAAGAACCGCCAGCCCGTGTCCAGCCGTAACTCGTAGCGCCCGCCGATCGCGGTGCCGGGATCGGCGAACTCCAGAAACGGATAGCGCTCGGTCAGCAGGGCCCGATCTTGCGCTGACAGGCCGGTGTCGATCGCCAGGAAGCGTCCGATGTGTGTCACGTCCAGGCAGCAGTTCAGGAACGAGTTCAGGGTCTGCTCGGTGCTGGCTCGGTCGAGTCCGGTGCGCAGGCTGACCGTCACCTCGGCGTCGGATGGGCCGGCAATCAGGCTGTGGGCCAGCGCTTCCGGGTACGGCGATGCGGCGTCGAGCATGGCCGGAACCGAGAAGTCGCGATTGGAAGCGATGCGTTGCCGTTCCTCATCGGGGACGTCGGCGCCGGTCAGCAGGCCTCGGCACAGCGCGAACGCTTCGTCGTGCTTGCCGAGCTGCGACGCGCACACCGCACGCTCGTCGATCGCGCGCAGGTTGTAGACCCCCGCATCGACAAAGAGCTGGTCGTCGGGGATCGGGATTTCAGTGGCCAGCTTGGCGAACAGGTAGCCGAGCTCGTACCGTCCCGCGGAGCGGTACGCGAACGCGATGCAATACAGCGGCTCGGCACGCGACGGTCGAAACTCCCAGGCCCGCAGGTAGGCGGCCTGCACTTCCGGCCACGGTTCCCCGAGTACTTCCATGGCGCCGGCTTTGCGGTGCAGCGCGTAGTACACCTCTTCGTCGAAACCGCCCATCTCAGTGCGCCGTTCGTACCACGTGCGCGCGGCGGCGAAATCATCCAAGTCGAAGTAGGTCTGCGCCAGATAGAAGACCGACCGTGCGTCCTCGGAGTCGCGCTCGACCGCGGCCAGCAGTAGATCCCGGTCGCGGGCGTACTTGAGCGGATCCAGGTTTCGGGCGCCGAGGCGCCGAGATTCGATGGCGTAGTCGCCCTCCAGGCGGGTGTTGAGGTGGTCTTCGTCGCAGACCACGTGCTCGTGGACCACCCCGATGTAGCGCGCCGGCAACCCGTCGCGGAACACCTGGGGGCGCCAGCCGGTGACACCGTTCTCAAGGATGCGCATGTCGTAGATGTCGGCGTCCAGACCGGTGAAATCGGGTGTGCCGTGGATCGTGTCGTCGGCGTCGATCACCCAGATGTAGTCGCCGTGGCCCTGGGCCAGAGTCAGCGCCTCGGTGCGGTTGTGCCCGAAGTTGCGCCAGGGCCGCTCATACAGCTCGCCGGGAATGCCCAGGGCCGCCATGTGGTCGCGGATCAGCTGCTGGGTTCCGTCCTGCGAGCCGGTGTCGACGATCACCCACGAACTGATGTAGGGCGCGGTGGCGTCCAGCACCTCCGCAATGATGTGGGCCTCGTCCCGGACGATCATGTTGAGGCAGATCGCGGAGCGGGTGTTTGCCGGATCGGACACGGTCGGCAGATTACCTGGTGCCCGGCGAGCTGGATTTCGTAGTCGGCGGTGGTCAGGGCGCCTGGCGTGCGACAATTCGCTGGTAAGGCGATGACGATGTAGGAATCCGGTGTGAAACCGGCGGTTCAGCGAAGCTGGGACCGCCGCTTCAATTCCGGAGCGGTCCCGCCACTGTCATCGGGGGAGTGACCTCACCCGAGAGCCAGACACTCACGTCATCGCAACCTCCGATTCGGGGCGGGTAACCCGAGAGAGCTGACGACCGTGACCGCGCCGATCTGGATCGCGTCTCCACCCGAAGTCCACTCGACATTGCTGTCGGCGGGCCCTGGGGCTGGTCCGCTGTTGGCGTCGGCAGCCGCATGGAGCACGCTGAGCGCCGAATACAGCACGGTCGCCGACGAGTTGACGGCGCTGCTGGGGGCAGTGCAGGCCGGGGCGTGGCAGGGGCCCAGCGCCGAAGCGTATGTGGCGGCGAATCTGCCGTATCTGGCGTGGCTGATCCAGGCCGGCGTCGCCAGTGCCCTGACCGCCACCGCCCAGCAGGCTGCGGCCACCGCCTACAGCACCGCACTGGCCGCGATGCCGACGCTGGGTGAGCTCGCGGCCAACCACGCCACTCACGCGGTGCTGGTGGCCACCAACTTCTTCGGTGTCAACACCATCCCGATCACGCTCAATGAGGCCGACTACGGCCGGATGTGGCTGCAGGCCGCGACCGTGATGGCCACCTATCAGGCCGTCTCGGGCACCGCGGTGGCGTCGAGCCCGCAGACGTCGGCAGCGCCACAGATCGCCAAAGCAGCGGATGCCAGCCAGCCGCAGCTGCCGCCGGATCGCCAGAACGAGATCATGGAATGGCTGCAGAACAGCGGCTACATCGACTTCTACAACAATGTGCTGCAGCCGATGATCGATGAGCTGGCCAGCAACCCGTTCTTCCAGTCGCTATTCGGCGGGTTCGATCCCTGGCTGCCGGTCCTGGGCAACCCGCTGAGCTTTCTGAGTCCCTATAACCTCGCGTTCGCGATCGGCTATCCGATGGACTTCGGCTCGTTCGCCGCTTACCTATCGCAGACGTTCGCATTCATCGGCGCCGACATCGCGGCGGCGTTCGCCTCCGGTAACCCCAGCACCATTGCGTTCACGTTGATGTTCGCCGCGGTGGAAGCGGTCGGCACGATCATCACCGACGTGGTCGCGCTGCTCAAGACGTTGCTGGAGCAGGCTCTGGTGCTGATTCCGGTTGTGCTGCCGATGCTGACCGCCGCATTGGCGCCACTGGCCGCGGCACCGTTGGCCGGATTGGCGGGGTTGTCCGGCCTGGCCGCGCTGCATGCGGTTCCGGTTCCGGTGGTTCCGATCATGCCCCCGCCGTTCGCCGGCCTGACGGTCGCTCCCACGCCGCCGGTTCCCGCCCCGGCCCCGCCCCCGCTGCGGCGCCCGCTCTTGCGCCGGCGCCGCCCGCAGCTCCGCCGGCGCCCCCTCCGCCGCCCGCGCCGCCGCTGGCCCCGGGCGACAGTCTGGCCGCGATGTATCTGGTCGCCGGCGCGAGCCAGCAGGCCCGCCGGGCCGCGGGCACCAGCGCGCGCCGACGCAAGGCCCCCGAACCCGACGCCGCCGCGGCGCCCGCGGAGGCCGTGGTCGCCGAGGAGAAGGTCAAGGCCCGCCGGCGACGGCGCGCGAAGGCCGACATGCTCGGCCGCGGCTATGAATACATGGACCTGGAAGACGCCGCGGACGCCGCGGACGCCGTCGAGCCGAGCGGACTCACCGCCCTGGCCGCCGACGCCTTCGGTGGCGGTGCCACCACGCCCATGACGCCGGGCACCTGGATGCCGGAGCGTCAGCGCGGTCTGCGGTAAGACTCCAGGTACGACGGCAGCGCGATGGCCGGGTCGAGGTCGGCGGCCGGCTCCGGGCGTCCGGCGACCATCCGCAGCGGAACCACGCCCGCCCAGTGCGGCAACGCGACGTCCTCGGGTTCGTCGTTGGGCCCGCCGTCGCGCACCGAGGCCGACACCTTCACCAGATCGAGCGCCAGCACTGCCGTGGCCGCCAGTTCCCGGCGGTTGGGTGGCCGGGCGTCGGCGGCCCGGCCGGGTGCGACGTGATCGAGCAGTGTGTTCAGCCCGAGCCGTTTCTCGGCCTCGTCATCGACGAGGCGGGCGGCACCGATGACGACCACCGAGCGGTAGGCCATCGAATGGTGCAGCGCCGAGCGGGCCAGCACCAGCCCGTCGACCAACGTGGCGGTGACGCAGACCGGCAGCCCCGCGGGGCCGGCGGCCAGCACCGGGCCGCTGCCGGTGGAGCCGTGCAGGTACAGCGTCTCGTCGACCCGGGCGTGCGTGGTCGGCAGCACCACCGGATGGCCGTCGCGGGCGTACCCCAGGTGACAGATCAGCGCCTCGTCCAGGATGCGGTGCACGATGTCGCGGTCGTAGCGGGCCCGTTCCCGATACCGAGTGGGGGTGGTTTGGGGTGTCGGTGCGTAGGACACGGGGTTGCCTCCATTAATGTACTAGTGCAATATAGGAGATGTGCCAGTACAATACAGCATTACCGGCGGGGGAGCCGAGGCCATCGCGGCCAGCGTCGAGGAGGGCATCGCGCAAGGCGCGTTGGCTCCCGGGGCCGCGCTGCCGCCGATCCGCGGGCTGGCCCAGCAGCTCGGCGTGAACCCGAACACCGTCGCCGCTGCCTACCGGTTGTTGCGCGACCGCGGCGCGGTCGAAAGCTCCGGCCGCCGTGGCACCCGGGTGCGTGATCGGCCGGCGACCACACCGCGTTCGCTGCGCGGGTTGGCCGTGCCGCCGGACGTGCGGGACCTGTCCACCGGAAACCCCAACCCGGCGCTGCTGCCCGTTATCGCCGCGATGCCGGCGTACCCCGGGCCGGTCGTGCTTTACGGGCATCCGCCCATCGCGTCGGCGCTGGCCGAGCATGCCGCGGCCGAGCTGGCCGCCGACGGTGTACCGGCCGACCAGCTGGCGGTCACCTCCGGAGCCCTGGACGGAATCGAGCGGGTGCTCTGCGCCCACTTGCGGCCCGGTGACCGGGTGGCCGTCGAAGATCCGGGGTGGCCCAACCTGCTTGATCTGCTCGGCGCGCTGGGGCTGACCCCGGAGCCGGTCGGAGTCGACGACGACGGTCCGCTGCCCGCCGACCTGGCCCGCGCGCTGCAACACGGGGTGCGCGCGGTGGTGGTGACCAGCCGCGCTCAAAACCCAACCGGCGCAGCCGTTTCGGCGGAGCGAGCGGATGCACTGCGGGCATTGCTGGCAGATTCGGAGGTGCTGCTGGTCGAAGACGACCACGGTGCGGCGATCGCCGGGGTGCCCCTGCACCCGCTGGCAGGCGTGACCCGGCACTGGGCGTTCATTCGGTCAGCGGCCAAGGCGTATGGCCCGGATCTGCGGCTGGCGGTGCTGGCCGGTGACCAGCGCACCGTCGAACGGGTGCAGGGCCGCCAGCGGTTGGGGCCGGGCTGGGTCAGCCACCTGCTGCAGAACCTGGCCGTCGAACTGTGGCGCGACGATGCGGCGGCGCGGCGGGTGGCCGAGGCCGAAGCCGCCTACCGGGCGGCCCGCGCCGGGCTGTGCGCGGCGCTGGCCGACCGGGGCGTGATCGCGCACGGTCGGTCCGGGCTCAATGTGTGGATTCCGGTGTCAGACGAGGCGGTGGCGATGACGGCGTTGTTCGCCGCAGGCTGGGCCGCGGCCCCGGGGGCGCGGTTCCGGATTCGGGCCACTCCGGGCCTACGGGTCACCATCGCCGAGCTGGCGCCCGCCGACGTCGACGCGCTGGCCGATGCGGTCGCCGCTGCGGTGCGCGGCCCCGGCCGGGCCAGCGTGTAGTCGCGCTTTACGGGCGTTGCGGGCCGCAGCGTGCGATAATGCCCCGGTACGGCAACGATGGTGCAGGAAGCCGGTGTGAATCCGGCACGGTCCCGCCACTGTGATCGGGGAGCGACCCTCAACTGCCACGGCTCTGATGGAGCTGGAAGGCGAGGCGAGCGTTGATCCGAGAGTCAGGACACTCACATCGTCGCATCCTGCGACCCGGGGCGGTGTACCCCGAGAGAGCTGACAAACCCCAATGTTGCGCCCTTTTCGGGTGGCATCCGGCGGTGTGCGATGACTGCACCGATCTGGATGGCCTCTCCGCCAGAAGTACATTCAACGTCACTGTCGGCCGGCCCCGGGGCTGGTCCATTATTGTCATCGGCCGCTGCGTGGAGCGCGCTGAGCACTGAATACGCCGCGATCGCCGACGAGTTGACGGCGGTGCTGGGCGCAGTGCAGGCCGGGGCATGGCAGGGCCCGTCCGCCGAGGCGTTCGTGACCGCCAATGCCCCGTATCTGGCCTGGCTGCTGCGCGCCGTCACCAACAGTGCCGCCACGGCGGCGCAACAGGAGACAGCGGCCGCCGGTTACACCGCCGCGTTGGCGGCGATGCCGACCATGGCCGAGTTGGTCGCCAACCATGTCACCCACGCGGTGCTGGTGGGCACAAACTTCTTTGGTGTCAACACGATTCCGATCGCGCTGAACGAGGCCGACTACGCGCGGATGTGGGCGCAGGCCGCCACCGTGATGACCGTCTACCAGGCCGTGGCCGGCGCGGCGGTGGCGACCGCGGCGGCAGCTCAGACCGAACCGGCGCCGGTGGTGCTCAAGACTCCCGGCAGCGCGGCCGACAC